>NCGD01000040.1 GCA_002281535.1 Sphingomonas sp. 28-63-12 | reverse complement strand
CCGGGTCATCCTTGCCCAGATCGTAAAAACGCGTTGCGCATTTCGGACACGTTCGCTTCGTGCCCCATTCCGGCTTCACCATGAGGTGCGTGACCTTTCGAAGAGATGGGAGTTTGCAGCTGTTGAGCCGCAAAGTGGGGCGCGCCTTGCCATAGCGCAAGCGCGCTGTCAAAGCCGCCGCCAATGTCCCATGCCGTTGCCCTTCCCCGCAGCTTCGTCGCCGACGGCCCCCTGAGGGGTAGCATGCAAGTGCCTGGCGACAAGTCTATCAGCCACCGCGCCCTGATGTTTGCCGCGCTTGCGGTGGGCACCAGCCGGATCGAAGGGCTGCTCGAGGGCGAGGATGTGCTCGCCACTGCCGCTGCCTTACGCGCCATGGGCGCGACGATCGTCCGGCATGACGATGGATCATGGGCGGTCAGCGGGGTCGGTGTCGGCGGGCTGCTGCAACCGACTCAGGCGCTCGACATGGGCAATTCCGGCACCTCGACTCGGCTGCTGATGGGGCTGGTCGCGAGCCATCCGATCACGGTGACCTTCGTCGGCGACGCGTCGCTGTCGGCCCGCCCGATGGGTCGGGTGATCGAGCCGCTCGCGCAGATGGGGGCCGATATCACCGCCAGCCCCGGCAACACTTTACCGCTGATGGTGCGCGGGCTCTGCCCGGCGATACCGATCAGCTACACATTACCAGTCGCGTCGGCCCAGGTGAAATCTGCGGTACTGCTTGCCGGACTCAACACCCCGGGCATCACCAGCGTGATCGAGCCGATCGCAACTCGCGACCATAGCGAGCGAATGCTCCAGGGGTTCGGGGCGAAGGTGACGGTCGAGGAAACCAATCAGGGCCGGATCATCTCGATCACTGGCGAGGCCGAGCTCAAACCGCTAACGATCACCGTTCCCGGCGACCCCTCATCGGCGGCGTTTTTTGCTGTTGCCGCGTCGATCATCCCGGGATCTGACGTGCTGATCGCCAATGTCGGGCTCAATCCCACCCGGACTGGCCTGTTCGAGGCGCTGCGGATGATGGGCGCCAGCATTGTTCAGGAAAATCCGCGCGTGATTGGTGGTGAGCCTGTCGCCGATCTGCGCGTCCGCGCAGCGCCACTCAAAGCGATCGAGGTCCCGCCCCATCTCGCGCCCAGCATGATCGATGAATATCCGATCCTGTTTGTCGCCGCTGCCCTTGCCTCGGGCCGGACGGTTGCGCGTGGTGCCCATGAGCTGCGCGTCAAGGAATCCGACCGGATCGCAGCGATGGCGGCCGCGCTGACGGCGATCGGCGTGGCGGTCGAAGAGTTTGACGATGGCCTTGCGATCACCGGCTCGGACGGTGCGCTGCTGGCGGGTGGAGCGCAGATTGCCTCCCTGCTCGATCATCGGATCGCAATGAGCATGGCGGTCGCCGGACTGGCCGCACGAGCCGCTGTGACCATCGATGATGTCGCCCCGGTCGCCACAAGCTTTCCATCCTTCTTCGAAACCCTTGACGCGCTGGCCGGTTAGGGCCTTTGGTGCGGTCATGATCATCGCTGTCGACGGACCCGCCGCTTCAGGCAAAGGCACCATCGCCCGCGCCCTCGCCAAACATTACCACCTTCCCCATCTTGATACCGGGCTGCTCTATCGGGCGGTCGCGCTGAATGTCCTGCGCCTTGAGCTTGATCCGGAAATCGAGGCGGATGGCTTTGCCGCCTGCGATTTCGACGAATCGCTGCTTGCCGATCCAGCGCTGCGCGGCGACGAGATCGGCAAGACCGCCTCGATCGTCTCGGCCCATCCGTTAGTGCGCACGGCGCTGCTCCACCGCCAACGCCGCTTTGCCAACCAGCCGGGCGGCGCGATCCTTGATGGGCGCGATATCGGCACAGTGATCGCCCCGAACGCCGATGCAAAATTGTTCATCAAGGCGACCCCGCAAATCCGCGCCAAGCGCCGCCATGCCGAGCTGCGCGCGCAGGGCTCCACGGTCAGCCTCGACAAGGTTCTTGCCGATATCCGGGCCCGCGACCTGCGCGATACCGGCCGGGCCGCCGCGCCGCTGCTGATGGCGGACGACGCCAACCTGCTCGACACAAGCTTCCTGTCAATCGAAAGCGCGGTGCAACGCGCGATCGAGCTGGTCGAGGCCAAACGCCGCGCCAGACCGGCCTGAACCGGGAGCAGCGCCAGCATTATGGCGCGTGCTTGACCTCGCCGGCCAGCCGATCGTCGAGAATTTTTGTGTAGCTGGCACTCAGCGTGCGGCAGCTGCCCGGATCGATAAATGGATTGGGCGTTGGCTGGCGTTCGAACCGGGCGAACTTGGCGTCGCCGCCCGAATTATCGGGATGGGCGGTGAACAGGATGTCGCAGGGCATGGCAGCGACCCGGGCGAGCGTGCGCCGGAAGGCCGCGACGATGTGCCGATGCGCGGAATCTGAAAAGCGATAGGTATCGACCGACACGGGATTAAGGCTGGAGGCGAATACCATATGGAGGCAGCGCCCGCCCTGGCAGGACTGCCAGCGCCAACTCATGCTGCCGGCGGTATGCCCTGGCGTCGCCTGCGCCACAACATGGACGGCGCCCAGCCTGATGACATCACCGTCGCGCACAATGTGCAGCTTGCCGGTTACCGCCGGTAGATCGGCCAATTGTCCGAATTGCGGATCATCGGCGTCGCTATGCCCCTGCCGAAGCGCCTTGGCGGCCGATGCGCTGGCGATGACCGTCGCGCCACTGTCGCGCGCCAACGCCGCCAACCCGCCGGCATGGTCGTAATGCGGCTCCGTGCTGAGGATCAGCTTCAGGTCGCCGAGCTTGAATCCGAGCGCGCGGATATTGGCCTCCACTGAAGCGACCGACTGCGGCAGCGCCCCGTCAATCAGGATCAACCCCGCCCCGCTGTCGATCAGCGCGACATTCATCTTGCGGAACCCAACCAGATAGGTGTTGCCATATATTCTGGCGGGCGGCTGGGGTGCCAACCAGCGTGCGGCATAATCGGCAGCGATCGGCCGGGTCAGCGGGTCGTCGACAGCTTGGGGTGCAGCTGCCGCGCCGGCCGTCGCGATCCACAGCGTTATGATCCGGATGCCGAAGCGCTGCATTTCTAATCCCCCCCTTGTCGCCTTGCCGGGCCAATACCGGTATAGACAATGCCGCTGCGGCTTCAAACCGGGGCGCTCACGCTTGCCTCTCCCGCCCCCGTGCGCTATGGCGCGCCCGTCCGGCGGGCAGGTGCTCGCGGTGGAAGGCGCGGAGGCTTGTCCTCTTGCGCCCTTTTCGCTTTTCGCGTTGAGGCCCCTTCCCCGCTCCTTGTGCGTCCGGATGCCGCGACCGGCAACCGGCCGCCGCGGCAACATGGCCAAAGACCGCCGGATACAACCGGCTGGCCGGACAATAGACTTGGGATACTGAAATTTTATGGCCTCTTCGGCAAACCCCACGCGCGATGATTTCGCCGCCCTTCTGGAAGAAACACTTGGCGATGCAGACGGCTTTGAGGGCCGGGTCGTCAAGGGCACCGTCACCGCGATCGAGAATGACCTTGCCGTCATCGACGTCGGGCTGAAGAGCGAAGGCCGCGTGCCCCTGCGCGAGTTTGCGATGCCGGGCCAGAAGGCTGACCTGAAGGTTGGCGACGAAGTCGAAGTGTATGTCGACCGCGTCGAGAACATCCATGGCGAAGCGATGCTCAGCCGCGACCGCGCCCGCCGCGAAGCCGCCTGGGACACGCTGGAAACCGAATTCGCCAAGACTGCCCGCGTCGAGGGTGTCATCTTCGGCCGCGTCAAGGGCGGCTTCACCGTCGATTTGAACGGCGCTGTTGCCTTCCTTCCCGGTAGCCAAGTCGATATCCGCCCGGTCCGCGACGTCACCCCGCTGATGGACATTCCGCAGCCCTTCCAGATCCTGAAGATGGACCGCAAGCGCGGCAACATCGTCGTTTCGCGCCGCGCTATCCTCGAGGAAACCCGCGCCGAGCAGCGCTCGGGCCTGATCCTGAGCCTGGCCGAGGGCCAGATCATCGACGGCGTCGTCAAGAACATCACCGATTATGGTGCGTTCGTCGACCTGGGCGGCATTGATGGCCTGCTCCACGTTACCGATCTCAGCTACAAGCGCGTCGGGCATCCGTCGGAGGTGCTCAACATCGGCGATACCGTGAAGGTGCAGATCATCCGCATCAACAAGGATACGCAGCGCATCTCGCTCGGCATGAAGCAGCTTGAGAGCGATCCATGGGATGGCGCGATGGACAAGTATCCGATCGGCGCCAAGCTGACCGGCCGCGTGACCAACATTACCGAATATGGTGCGTTCGTCGAACTGGAAGCGGGCATCGAAGGCCTCGTCCATGTCAGCGAGATGAGCTGGACCAAGAAGAACGTCCACCCCGGCAAGATCGTTTCGACCAGCCAGGAAGTCGATGTCATCGTGCTCGAAGTGGATTCGGAAAAGCGCCGTATCTCGCTTGGCCTCAAGCAGGCGATTTCGAACCCCTGGGAAGCCTTTGCAGAATCGCACCCGATCGGCTCAACCGTTGAGGGCGAAGTCAAGAACGCCACCGAATTCGGCCTGTTCATTGGTCTCGACAACGATGTCGACGGCATGGTGCACATGTCCGACATCGCCTGGGGCGTTTCGGGCGAGGACGCGCTCAACCTGCATCGCAAGGGTGAGACCGTTCAGGCGATCGTGCTCGATATCGATGCCGAGAAGGAGCGTATCTCGCTTGGCATGAAGCAGCTCGAGCGTGGCGCTCCCGCCGTGGGCGGCGCGGCTGCAACCGAAGGCGGCGAGACTGGTTCGCGTCTCAACAAGAATGCGATCGTCACCGTCACCGTTCTCGAAGTCCGTGATGCGGGCCTTGAAGTGCAGACCGGCGACGCCGGCGCAACCGGCTTCATCAAGCGCACCGATCTTGGTCGCGATCGCGACGAGCAGCGGCCGGAGCGTTTCCAGGTCGGCCAGAAGTTCGATGCGATGGTGACGGGTTTCGATCGGTCCAAGAAGCCGACCTTCTCGATCAAGGCGATGCAGATCTCCGAAGAGAAGCAGGCTGTCGCGCAATATGGCTCGTCCGACTCGGGCGCGTCGCTGGGCGACATTCTGGGCGAAGCGCTCAAGGCACGTTCGGGCGACACCAAGAAGTAAGCTACTCAATATGGGGACATTGCCCGGCGCGATGTCCCCATTCTTACAGTTTTGTGTAATTTTATTGCGCGCCGATTCTAGCCAATCGAATTAAGGAAGGATAACAAGACGGTCGAGCACGTTGCTGCGGGGGCGGCGGCGTGTGTGTTGTGACATGGGGAGAATAAGATGATACGTTCCGAGCTCGTTCAGCGGCTGACAGACGAGAATCCAGACCTGACTCCGCGTGATATCGAAGCGATCGTTTCTACCTTCTTCAACGAGATATCTTCTCGCCTCGCCGCTGACGGCCGGGTTGAGTTACGCGGCTTTGGCGCTTTTTCAACGCGTGCCCGCGATGCCCGCACCGGCCGTAATCCCCGCACGGGTGAAGTCGTCGATGTTTCGGCCAAACGTGTTCCCTATTTCAAACCCGGCAAGGAAATGCGCGCGCGCCTCAATTGCGAGGGGTGAATCGCAACCCTGCTTGACCTGTGGCAGGCATTCGGCACAGCGTATGGCTGTGCGGACGTGGCGAAACCGGTAGACGCAGGGGACTTAAAATCCCCCTCCTATGGAGTGCGGGTTCGAGTCCCGCCGTCCGCACCATCGGATCGATCCGGGCGGTGGCGCCCGGGCGCCAGCAATGGCAAAGGGGGGCAATGATCGCGTCCCCTTACCCCCGCCTGCCCGCCAGATTGCTGAACGGCGTCCTGATCGGCGCCTCGCTGTTGCTCGCTGGTTGCAATCAGCGCAGCGATGTCGGCCCGGTTGTGGTCAGCGCGATCGGCCCGGTACCGGCGATTGTCGATCCGGCACGAACTCCCCCTAACGGCCCATCCCGGCTGTTGCTCGATTCGGTTGCTCAGGGGCTGGTGCGTTTCGACGCTGCCGGGCAGATCGCGCCAGCGCTCGCCGAACGCTGGATCGTGATCGACGACGGCATGAGCTATATTTTTCGCCTGCGCGAAGCAGAATGGAGCGATGGCAGCCGGGTGACCGCCGGCCAGGTTGTCGAACGCCTGCGTCGCCAGCTCGCCCCCCGATCGCGCAATCCGTTGCGCCCTTATCTGAGCGCGATCGATGAAATCGTCGAGATGACCCCGCAAGTCATCGAGGTACGGCTCAAGCGCCCGCGGCTCGATCTGCTCAAATTGTTCGCTCAGCCCGAGCTGGCCGTGGTCGATGAGCGGCTGCGCGGCGGCACCGGGCCGTTTCGTACCGATTCGCGCCGCAAGATCAGCGTCTTACTCCGCCCAGCCTTTGATCCCGCGCGTGCAGGCAATGACGACGTGGCGGCGCCCGGCCCCGAACAATCGGTGCAACTGATTGGCGAGCGCGCTTCGCGGGCGATCGTGCGGTTTGTCGCCCGGCAGTCCGACATGGTGAGCGGCGGAAGCTTTGCCGACTGGCCGCTGATCGGGACGGCAGACGTCGCGCCTGCCAATCTCAAGATCGATCCGGCCGCCGGTCTGTTTGGACTCGCGATCGTCAACCGCGACGGCTTTCTGGCCGATAGCGACAACCGCGTTGCGCTGTCACAGGCGATCGACCGCGACGCGGTGGTGGCGGCCTATGCCCCCGGCTGGGCGGCAACATCGCAAATCCTGCCTGAACAGCTCGATTCCGCGGCGCCAGCGGTAATGCCGGCCTGGGCAAGCCTGACGCCGGAGGCGCGCCGCAACGGCGCGCGGGCGCGCGTGCGGCGTTGGAAGGATACCCATGAGGGGCCGCTGGTGCTGCGAATCGCATTGCCAACCGGCCCCGGGGCGACAATCTTGTTCGGCTTTATCGGCGCGGCCTTTCGGTCGATCGGCATCGAGCCCCGCCGGGTGAGCTTGACGGAGGAGGCCGATTTGCGGCTAGTTGATGCCGTTGCCCCCTATGACAGCGCACGCTGGTATCTGGCGGCGGCGTGCCAACTCTGCGGCAAGGCCGCACAGACCGCGCTGATCGCGGCGCGCGATGCCAATAGCCTGGCCGAACGCGCGCAGAATATCGCCGAGGCCGATATCGCTGTTGATCAGGATGCGCCTTTCATCGTCATTGCGCGTCCGCTACGCTGGTCGCTCGTCGCGCTGCGCTTGCGGCAATGGCAAGGGAACAGCCGGGCATGGCATCCGTTGAGCATGTTGCGCGAGGATAGCAGATAGGCGTCGAGCGCCGACAGGAAAGGACACGGGCCATCGCAAACCGCACCACTCGAATCGATCCGGAACAGGTCCGCAAGCTGGCCGCACAATTGCCGATCGGGCGCGATGCCACGGCGGTGCGCCGGCGGATCGAAGCGATGGAGCATATGCTCGAGGGATTGATCACCATCCCCGGCATCAACCGCAAATTCGGGCTCGACGTCATTCTGGATTTCGTGCCCGTCGCCGGGCCAACGATCGCCGCGGCGATGGGCGGCTGGATGATGTGGGAAGCGCGTAACCTTGGCATGACCAAGACCCATATGGCCCGCATGGCAGGCAATATCGGCATCGATTATCTGCTCGGGCTGATCCCCTGGATCGGCGCGATTCCCGATTTCTTTTTCCGCTCCAACACCCGTAACCTGAAAATGATCAAGCGCTATATGGATCGCCACCATCCATCGACCGCCATCGTCCAGGGGTGATCATTACCTAGCGCGCGCCGCGCCATATCTTGACCGGCTTGTCCGGTGCAAGCCCGCCCTGATGCGCGGGGCAGCGCGCAAAGCGCGTCTGGATATCGAGGCATAGCCAGACCTCCTCCAGCCACCCTTGCCGATTGGCCGTGATCCGCATCATGTCCGCGCTGATCCCTGGATTGGCGCGCGCAAGTGCGCTGGCGAGTTGCCCCGCGGTCAGGCGACGGCGCGACAGCGCGTTCATGTCAGGATAGCGCAACCGCGCGAACAACCGGGTCGAGCGTTCAAAATAGGCCTTGGGACTGTCGCTCATGCAGGTGCCGTGCTTGGCCCATTCATGCTGCAGCAATTGCGCCGAGGGCGTCGCGCACAGATTTTCGCGGATCACCGGCGCCGGCAGGATATCGGCCGCGCGGCAATATTGCGGCCATTTCTCCCCCTCACCATCGGGCCACAGCCCGTGCAGCGTGAAGCCGAAACGGTTACCGCTGCCGCATTCGAACCGCGCCGAGGCATCACGCGCATTGCCATGGCAATATTGCGGGGCCCAGCTGATCGCGAGCGTATAGCTGCCGATCGGCAACAGGCGCTGGGGCTGATCGGCACTGGGTCCATCGGCGCGCGGCACCGGCAGATCGGCCGGCACGGCGCAATTATAGGCCTGGGCATGGGCGACGCTGGGCAAGACCAACGCTGACAGGATGAAGGCAAATGTTGCCAGGTGAGATTGGCGCTGATGCGGCATGGACACCTCTATTTTGGACATTATCTCTGTATTTTACGTGATGATATCCTGCCCTGCGCCCCACGCAAAGATGGTGATCAGGGGGATGCAACCGAAACGGCGGTAAAATCCAGCCCGATATCCGCCGCCGGCGCCGATTGCGTCAGCCGGCCGACACTGATGAAGGTCACCCCGGTTTCGGCAATCGCGCGGATCGTATCAAGCCGCACCCCGCCCGAGGCCTCGGTCGGGACACGGCCGCCGATCAATGTCACCGCGCCGCGCAGGATCGGCGGTGGCATATTGTCGAGCAGCAAATGCGTCGCGCCCGCCGCCAGCGCCGGCTCGATCTGATCGACGCGGTCGACCTCGACAATGATCCGTTCGATCCCCGCCGCTTTGGCGCGCCGCACGGCTTCCTCGACAGAGCCGGCAACCGCGACGTGATTGTCCTTGATCATCGCCGCATCCCACAGCCCCATGCGGTGATTGGTCGCGCCGCCCATCCGCGTCGCATATTTCTCCAGCCGGCGCAGGCCCGGGATGGTCTTGCGCGTATCGAGCAGAATGGCGCCAGTGCCGAGGATCCTGTCGACATAGCCGCGCGTCATCGTCGCGATACCGGACAGATGCTGCACCGTGTTGAGCGCCGATCGCTCCGCGGTGAGCATCGCCCGCGCAAGCCCCGCGATCCGCATGAGATCGGTGCCGGCGGCGACGCGATCGCCGTCCTGCACCAGCCGTTCGATCCGGACATCGGGATCAAGCGCCCGGAAAAAAGCCTCGGCAACCGGCAGCCCGGCGACGGTGATCGCATCGCGGCTGTCCATCACCCCGGTGAAACGCGCATCGGCCGGAATAACCGCAGCGGCGGTGATATCCCCGCCCCCCCCCATATCCTCGGCGAGGGTGGTTTGGAGGAAGGAATCGAGATCGAATCCGGGAAGCGAAAAGGTCATTATTTCCAACGCTGGTGCGGGAGGTGCGGGTTCCCATTGCTGTTTGCAGCGGGACGCAAAGGGTGCGTCCGTGCGGGCTTTAGCGGGGGGATCGGGCGACTCATGATGGCGTCCTTGCCACAATTGGTGGCGTCTAGGACAGGCCCATCAGCGGGCGCGTACCTTCTTGTTGCAGGCCATGTGCTTCTCCTACGGGGCCATATGTTATGAACGACCGGCGTTGGTGGTCAGCGGAATGTCTGTTTTCGCTCTGATCGCCAATGTCTGAACGCTGACCAAATCAAAACGATCACCAACATCGTTATCGCACGTATCGGAAGCTGATGGACGGCTTCCATTAAGCTGTTGTGCCAAAACCAATCCGCCAAGAACCCTCCCGCCGAAACGGGAAGGGCGATTTTAACGGGCAGGTGCCACGAACGCTCTCGCATGTGGTCATCGTACACGAGCCCGGCGTGACGGCAACTGGGGCGCTTGCCGCCGGGCAGCTTTTTGTGCCGATAGCTGCCGGTCGGCTTTCAGGCGGGTCTCATCGACCGATGGCGCGGGAACGGCGAAAAATGGGTGGAAAGGAGACATTGCTCCCGGTTGGCGTTCGTCGCATACGGCACGTATGCTGAAGCGATCGAAAATATTGCTCCTCTTAGCGCTGATGGACGCCAGTTTGGTGGCAGCACAGGCACCTTTCGCTGCCCCGACAGGCGAGCAGATCAGAGCGGCGCTAGACGAGAAGGCAGAAAGCGATTTTGTCAGCTACTTGCAGGCGCAACCACCGGGAACAGCCGCTGGTCATGTAGTTCGGATTGATGCCGTGACGGGGCTGACGTGTAACCCTGTTCAAAAGGACGTGGTGGTATGCCGCTTCGTCGCCCACCAAGGGCTAAGGGATAGGGAAACGACTTCCACTCTGATACGAAAGAACGGCGGCTGGCATATCGTCGACCAGTAGGATCCCTACTGGCAAGGCGTCCGCTTTTGGGCGATTGCAGCCGGGCCGCTTTTCGCGCCGAAACCTGCCGGTCGGCTTTCAAGCGAAGCGCATCGATCGACGGCCAGGGAACGGCGAAAAGTGGTGGTTAGCGGTAATTCGCCGTAGATTTCTATGAGCCGAAGGGACGCTTTCGCATGCTAGTCACGATGATTGCATAGACAACTGACAGAACAAACCCGCCAACCCCTATAAAGAAAAGCCATAAGTTAAGGGGCGTCGTTGTCGAGGAGATCGCGATCAGCGCTGCTGAAACCGTTGTAACAATCGCACGTGGGTAGAGCGTATCTCTATAGCGATAGCCGGGATCAACTCCCCAAAGCACCTCGCCGGATAACAACATTCGATCATACATGGCCCAATCCATTGCAAGGACAACGGCAAACACAAGGATAGCGTATACAACCGGCATCAGATTACACCTCCTGCGGTATCATATCGACTTTGTTCGACGACCGCTAATGGGGCGGAAGCGGCCACCTTGCTCCTTACCGTCAACGCGGGTTTTATCCTGGGCCAACCTGCCCGCAAGCATAGTCGCTGGCTATGGCATGGCACGCCCCGGCACATGGCGGGCATGGCAATCGACAAGGCGCCGGCCAATGGCTGGCGATCGTCCTCACCACCCCTGCGTCGCTGTGCCCGCCACCACATAGAGCGTCACCAGCAGCCCCGAAATCAGCGCGCCGGGGCGATAGCTGCCCGTCCGCCGCCAGGTGAAGATCGCGACGATCCCGACGGTCGCCAGCACGACCGGAAATTGCAGCGCGATCACCGTGCTGAGCGGATCGATCGCGGTCGGCAGCTGGCCGGTCGCAAGAAACACGCCATAATCGAGCAGCAACATCACCAGAAACCCGCCCGACAGCGCGATCTTGGCCCAGCCATATTGCGCCACCCAGCCATCGCCCTGCACCGTCAGCCGTTCGACCAACGTCTTCACGCTGGCGAGAAAGCCGATCGTCAGCGGCACGACATAGATGGCGGCAATCGCCAGCTGGGTCGCGCTGGGCAGCTTGACCGCGATGATCCAGAGCCGAAAATCGGTGTGGAAGGCGCGATCGATCGCGAACAGCAGCGCATAGCCGGCCGCGACGCTGAGCAGCGCGGTGACGATCGACGCACCCCAGCCCGATTGCCGGCCGCTGACCATGCGGCGCCCGATCAGCCAGCTAATTCCTGCGCCGACCAGCGCCCAGAGCGTGACCTGAGTCGTCACTGTCTGCGGCAGGATCGGATTGGGCTGGACGAGCACGAACACCGCCACGAAAATCGGGAAGAAGGTAAGGGCGGGCAGGAAGCTGGTCAGCAGCAACGCGCGCCACCAGCGCCCGTCGCGCGCCTCGACGCCAGGCTCCACCGGACCACCCACGCCGGCAAAGGCGGGCAGCCGGAGCAGGAGATCGAACACCGCCAGCACGACCATCACGAAGCCGATCAGGCCGAGCCCGGTGCCCGCTTCCTTCCAATACCAGATCTGGTCTGCGGACGGGATTGGCCGCCCCCCTTTGAGCGTGACCGAAAACCAGTCGATCGCGCGCGCAATCGCCTCGGGCGAGATATGATCGCCGGGGTGCGTGACCGCCGGCGTTGCGAGCACGCGCGCGGTGCCGTTGGCGATCGATCCATAGAGTTTGCGCGGGACGATGCGATCGCTGGTGCCGAACACCGCCTGCAGCTTGGGCGAATCAACGACGTCGCGCGCCTTGTCGACACCCCACATCAGCTTGGAAAATTCGTCATAGCGGCTGTAGACCAGCGCCAGATTGCGTGGCCATTCAGGGCTGCCATCGCGCGCATAAGGGGCGCCGGTGGATGAGCCTTCCAGTATGATTGCCCTATAGTCATGCGGCATGGCGGCGGCGGCGGCGAGCACCGTCCAGCCGCCCATCGAATGGCCTTCGAGCCCGATATTGGCGGGATCGACCATCGGCAGCGTGCGAAGATAGGCTAGTCCGTCGGGACCGCCAAAGTCGTTCGAAAAGGCCGGCCCGTCGCTATAGCCATGACCGGTCTGATCGAGCGCCAGCACGACATAGCCACGCCGCGCAAATTCGATCGCAAAGCCGTCCTGCGTCTCGCGCGAATTGATATAGCCATGGACGGCGAGGATGCCGGGGGCCCTGATCTGCATAGTCGCGGTGGCGGGCACATAGAGCAAGGCGCTCATTGTCTTGCCGCCGGTGCCCTGGAAACGAATGTCGCGGATTTCGACGCCACCGGCGGTCTGGATTCGGCTGGCCAGCATCGCCCCGCCAATCGCCAGCGCCAATCCCAGGATCAGCAACCACCAGCCGCCTTTCGGCCTATCCTGCGCCATGATCCTGCCCCCCCGATTGACCGCCCCGCCCAAACCGGCGAAGTCGCGTGTGCTATCGATGCTGTTGGAGAACCGAACATGGCCAAGGTCAAGATGCTGGCGTTCGATGTGTTCGGCACCGTGGTCGATTGGCGGACGAGCATTGCACGCGAGGCACAGCTGGTGTTCGCGCAGGCCGGCCGCGATGACATTGATCCGTGTGGCTTCGCCGATGCCTGGCGCGGGCTGTATCAGCCGGCAATGGAGGCGGTCCGATCAGGCAAGCGGCCATTTACCCGGCTCGATGTGCTCAACCGCGAGACGCTGGATGTGCTGCTGGCGGCGCATGACGTGGTGCTGAACGAGGCAGCGGCGCGGGAATTTGCCTTTGCCTGGCGCCGGCTCGATCCGTGGCCCGATGCGGTGGAGGGGCTCACCCGCTTAAAGGCACGCTGGCCGATCGTGACGCTGTCCAACGGCAATATCGCGCTGACCATGGAGATGGCGCGGCGCGCCGGGCTGCCGTGGGACGCGATTCTGGGCGCTGAAGCAGTGCAAGCCTTCAAGCCGATGCCGGAAGCCTATCTGCGCACCGCTGATCTGCTGGGAGTTGCACCCGGCGAGTTATGCCTCGTGGCGGCGCACCACAGCGACCTGGCGGCGGCGCGCGCGTGCGGCCTGAAATGCGCCTATGTCGACCGCCCAATGGAATATGGCGGGGCCTTGGCGCCTGACGCGCATATGGCGCAGGATTGGGAATGGACGGTGGGCAGCTTGGTGGAGTTGGCCACCAAGCTGTTCGATGAAGCGGCTTAAGAGCGCCTTGATTGGGCCGATATCGCACCCGAACAAGTCTATATTGAAATGCTGACCTACTGAACACTTGCCAGGTGATCGACAAGATGCGATTGATGATCCTCATGCTTGCGCTGCTGACTGGTCCTGCCCAAGCAGCCACTAGCCCATTCAACGGCACCTGGTTGACGGACATTGCTTCGATCAAACAGCCGCCAGACATTGCCATGCTGACGTTCGAACGCGGTATATTCGGTCGCGGTAGAGAAAAGCTGGATTTCGCGGTAAGGGCAGATGGCCACGTTCATGCCGTTCCTGCCGACGAATATGTCGATGCTGTTGCAGTCAGACTGCTGAGCCCGCGCCATTTGCGCGAAACCGATCTGCTTAAGGGTAAGGTCGTCTATGTTATCACCTTCAGCGTATCCGCAGATGGGCGCGCAATGACCGAACAAGTTACCGACTATAGCAAGCCCGACGCCAAGCCGATCGCTACTATCGTCAAACGGAAGCGCATCGCTCGCCCGACCCCCGGCGCCTCATGGCTGTCGGGTCGCTGGCTTTCGACGGAAGTGGCGACGACGCGCAGTCATCTGACCGATCATCTCCGTTTGGTCGGCAACCGCTTTAGCCGGTCGGGGCCGGGCGGGTCCGGCTTTGATGCCGTTATCGGCGGACCTCCGGTGCCAGTGCGGGGCGACGCGCCGTCCACCCGCACCGCCGTGACTATGCCCAACGCGCACAACATCATCGAGCGGCTCTACGCTGACAAGAAGCTGGCCATGACCATCACAATGACGCTTCAGCCAGATGGCAAATCAATCAAGACCGTAGCAAAGCGGCAAAGCGACGGCAGCGTGTTCGCTTGGACGCTGCGCCGACAATGAAACGCGAATAACATCCAGACGGATGTACGCTTTCTCCTACTCCCGATACCCAGGATTATGCCGATCCAGCTTCCTGAGCAGCGCCGGCCAGGCGAGCCCGTCCGCCAGCATCTTCATCCCTGCGCCCGACGACTGCGCTTCGACCTTGTGTTCCACCCCCTGGGGTGGATTGTTCAGACCGTCGCGGCCGGCGGCCAGCATATGCACCTGCGCCTCGCATGCCCGCTCCAGGAAATAGAGCCGCAGAAATGCCTGAGCGACGCTTTCGCCGGCGGCCAGCGTGCCGTGGTTACGCAGGATCATCGTGCTCTTGGTGCCGAGATCGGCGACGAGCCGATCGCGCTCCTCCAGATCGGTCGCGATGCCCTCATAGTCGTGATAGGCGACGTCGTGCTGCGCGATCAGCGCGGTCTGGGTGTGGGGCAGCAGACCGTCGGCCATTGCCGACACCGCCTGGCCATAGGGCGTGTGGAGATGCATCACCGCGTGCGCGTCCTCACGCGCCATATGGATCGCGGAATGGATCACGAAGCCGGCCTTGTTGACCGGCGCTGGATCGCCCGAGACCTGATTGCCGTCGGTATCGATCTTCACCAGCGCCGACGCGGTCATTTCCTCGAACATCAGATTATAGGGGTTGATCAGGAAATGATGCTCCGGCCCCGGCACGCGCGCAGACAAATGCGTGAAGATCAGATCGTCCCAGCCATACATCGCCACCAGCCGGTAGGCGGCGGCGAGATCGACACGCGCCTGCCATTCTTCGGGCGAGCAACGGTCACGAATACTGTCAGCGGGTTTCAGGGCAGTCGCCATCTTCTAGTCTCCTCGGCGGCAAATCGTTGCGCTGCAGCATATGTTGCGCAGCATTGTTACGGAACACCGCCCAAGTCTAGCACCCCAAACGGCGCTTGACGAGCCGAGTCAGCGGGTGAAGGATGCAGCCATGGCTGGCCCTTCTCCTACCGATCCCGCATCGCTGTTCCGCGAAATGCTGGGCCAATGGGAAGCGATGGCGAATGAATTCGGCGGCAATCTGATGAAGAGCGGCGAGTTCACCCGGGTGATGCACGGTGCCAACGCCGCCAATATGAAGATCAAGGAAGCCCGCGCCGACATGATGGAGCGGGCGCTTGACGCCGCCAATATGCCGACCAAGGCCGAAGTCGCCGATCTGTCGGCACGGCTCCACCGGATCGAGGCGACGGTAGACCGGATCGAATCGATGCTGGCGGCCCAGACCGGCCAATCGACCACGCCGGATCGGCCCAAGCCGAAACGCACCCGCAAGCCCCCTCAAAACAAGGCGACCGGGTGAGCGACGAGGGCAGTAGCGGCATTGTCGAGCAGGCCCGTGTCGAGTTCGACCGTGCGCTGAAACGCAATATCAAGGGGCTGGGCTATTTCATGTCCTCGGCCCCGGCGCTGGGCGCATCGCCCAAGGACCGGCTCATCCAGCGCGGCACGATGAACCTCTATCACTACCGCCCGATGTCGGACGAGGTGTACCGCGTGCCGCTGCTGCTGGTAATGGCGACAACCAATCGCGGCTATATCTTCGATATGGTCCCCGGTCAGAGCCTGGTCGAATATCTGCTGCGCGCGGGCTACGATGTTTTCATGCTCGACTGGGAAGCGCCGCGCGCCGACGAGAAGCACCTGAGCCTCGCCGATTATGTCCTGGATTTCCTGCCGACCGCGATCGAGCGCGTGCAGCACGAAACCGGCGAAGAGGATTTCAGCATTGTCGGCTATTGCTTCGGCGGCGTGCTGTCATCGCTTTGGGCCGCCTTGCACCCGCAAGCGCCGATGAAAAATTTGGTGTGCTTCACCACCCCGATCGATTTTACCAAGATGGAGATGTTTCAGGCCTGGTCCGACAAGCGCTTTTTCGATGTCGACAGGCTGGTCGATACCTTTGGCAATTGCCCCGGTGACTATCTCTACACGGCGTTCGATATGCTGCGACCGGGCGCGCGGATGGTCGCGAATATCCGGCTTTACGACAATATGTGGAATGACGAATTCGTGAAGTCCTTCCGCATGTTCGATCGCTGGGCGGCGGATATCCTGCCGCTGGCCGGCGAATATTTTCGCGAAACGACCAAGCAGCTAATGTGGAACAACGAGCTGTACAAAGGCACGATGACGGTGGCGGGGCGCAAAGTCGACCTCGGCCAGATCACCGCGCCCTTCCTGCACGTGACTGCCCAGCACGACCATATCGTGCCCTCTGCCGCATCCGCGCCGCTGATCGAGATGATCGGATCGACCGACAAGGAGGCTGTCGAACTGAAGGGCGGGCATGTCAGCCTGGTCGCGGGCGGCAATGCCATCAAGCGGCTATGGCCCAAACTGGCCGACTGGCTTTCGGAGCGATCAACATGAGCTACAGCATTCGCCGGTTCGAGGCCAAGGATCAGGCGGCGATGCTCGCCTTTACTGCCACCCTGCCCGATCATGACCTGCTCTTCCTCAGCCGCGACGTGCAGCATCCGCGCGTGGTGGAGGCCTGGGCGCAGGCGATCGGCGAAGGCGTGATCGACAGCCTGGTCGCGGAGGATGGCGGCAAGATCGTCGGCACGGCGGCGCTGGTGCGTGACCCGATGAGCTGGAGCGCGCATGTCGGCGAAGTCCGTCTGCTGGTGTCGCCCGATCGGCGCGGCGCGGGGCTGGGCCGCGATTTGTTGGAGGCGATCTTCGCGATCGCGCAGGCGCACGGCACCACCAAGCTAATCGCGCAGATGACGCCGGATCAGACCGGTTCGGTCACCCTGTTTGAATCGCTAGGTTTCCGGGGCGAAGCGATGCTGCGCGATCATGTCCGCGACCGTGCCGGACAATTTCATGATCTGGTGATCCTCAGCCTGCGCCTTGGCGCGCTGGCGGCGCGCCACGAGGCATTTGGCTGGGCCGAGTGAACAATAGAAGCAGCGGGGCATTGATCCCCGGACGACAGGAGAATGACGAATGGCTACCCAGTTTAAACCCGCCGGCGATGTCAGCCCGCCCTCGCTGCTGCTCGCGCTGACGGAATTGCCGCGCGCGATTGCCGAGCTGGGCTCGCTCGCGCCCGCCGCGCCGCTGCTGGCGATGTCCAGGCGCGGCGACGGTCACCCGGTGATGGTGCTGCCCGGCTTTGTCACCAGCGACATTTCGACAACGGTGCTGCGCCGTTTTCTGGGCGGTTTGGGCTATGACACGCACGCCTGGGAACTCGGCCGCAATCTGGGGCCCAAGGCGATTGGCTGGGGCGGCGAAAAGTTGATCGCGCGGCTTGATGATATCCACAAGGAGACCGGCAAGCGCGTGTCGCTGATCGGCTGGAGCCTGGGCGGCGTGATGGCGCGGCAATTGTCGCGGCGCTTGCCCCAGGCGGTCCGGCAGGTGATTTCGCTCGGCTCGCCCTTTGCCGGCACGCCGAAAGCGACCAATGTCTGGCGGGCCTATGAAATGCTGACCGGCCAGAAAATCGACGATGACGATACGCGCCACCAGCTGCGTGAAAGCGCGACGCCCCCGCCCGTTCCCTCGACCGCGATCTACACCAAGGAAGACGGCGTCGTCGCCTGGCAGAATTGCGTCGAGCCCAAAGGGGCGGAGACCGACAATATCGAAGTGCACGGCAGCCATTGCGGGCTGGGCGTGAACCCGGCGGTGCTCTATGCGGTGGCCGATCGGCTGGCGCAGGACGAAGGCGACTGGCACCCGTTCGAGCGCAAGAGCGGGCTCAGGCCGCTGGTATATCCGTTTGCGGGGCATGCCTGAGGGCCAATACCCCGCAGTGACAATCGTATCCCTCCCCCCCCGCCGGGGGGAGGGACTAGGCTCACTTCTTGCCGCTGAGCGGCGCAACGGCCTCTTTCCCGAACTGCACGATCAGATCGCCGATTTCGCGGGCCTGGGTCATGCTACGGCTGCCCTGTTCGCGCAGGAAATCGCCCTGCACTTTCATCACTTCGGTCAGGTCCTTGGCCTTGGCGGCGGCACGCATCGCGGCGAAGGCCTGGCGCGTATTTTCCTCGGCCTGATCGAGCATTTTCATGCCGACGGTCGATCCACCCTCGGCGAGTTTGGCGCCCGATGATTTCATCGCTTCGCCCGCCTTTTTCGCCGGGTCGACGATCTTTTCGTTAATGGTATCTTTCACCTTGTCGGCGGTTTTCTTGGTATCGGCCATCACGCGGTCTCCTTGGTCTTGGTCGCTGGCTTTTTCGCCGGGGCGGGTTTGCGCGCCGCCGGTTTTTTTGCTGGGGCAGGCTTTACCGCAGACTTGGGGCTGGCTGCAACGGGGCCTGCCTGGGCGGCAGCCTTAAGCTCCTCGAACGCGTGCCGCAGCGCATCGGCATAGACGTCGGGATCGGGCATCATCACCCGATCACAGGTGAACGAGATCGCGATCGTGTCGGTGTAACTATAGATGGTGTTGATCAACCCCATCGAATCGAACACCGGGCCAAGGCCGTACATCGCCACCATCTTCGCGCCGCAGAAGAACAACGGCACGCGGCTGCCCGGCACATTGGTGACGACGCAGTTGAACACCGGCGCATGCGCGTTCGCCGCCCCCACCCGCGTGTAGAGCCGTGCCGCAAGCCCGGCGAGCCCCGAGGGGATCAGCTGGCTGTAATCGGTGAGCGTGCGCGCGCCGACCGCCCCCGTCATCGCCTTGGAATTGGCGGCCTCGGCATGGACATAGGCGAGACGCTCGAGGGGCTCTGCGATATGCGTGCCCAGCCCAACGACCATGGCCGAAACGAGATTGCCGAGCGAGGCCTTCTCCCCTTCAGCCCGCACCGAGATGGGCGCCATCGCGGTGAGCGAGTCTGCGGGAAGTTCCCCCTTCGCCTCCAGATAGGCGCGCAGGCCGCCACCGACGATCGCCAGGATCACGTCGTTCACCGTGGCGCCCGGCACCGCATCCTTGATCGCGCGGATGTCCTGGAGCGGAAACGGGGCGGCATCGAATACGCGGTGCGCGGCGACCTTGCCGTTGAAGCGCGTTTTGGGGGCGAGCTTGGTGTTGGCGATGCTGATCTCCCCCTTGCCGACGCTCATCGTCAGCTTGGCCATGCCCGGCAGCGATCGCCCGATCGTCTCCGCCACGCGCATCGGCTGGCGCAGCGAGTTAAAGTAACTGCGCATCAGGAGCTCGGCGACATTGGGCATCGATTCGGGCGACCACGCGTCCTTCACCTCGCGCGGGGTCATGTCGGCATCCAGATCATGGACGGCGGCGGACATTTCGACGCCCGACATCCCGTCGATCGCGGCGTGGTGGACTTTCGACACCAACGCAAAACAGCCGGGGGGCAAGCCCTCCACATTGTCGAGCCCCTCGACGATGGTGAATTCCCACAAGGGTTTGTTGAGATCCATCGGCCGCGAATGCAGCCGGGCGACCTGAATGCAGAGCTGCCGCCAGTCGCCGGGCTTGGGCAGCGCGATGTGGCGGACATGGAATTCGATGTCGAATTCGGGGTCTTCGATCCAATAGGGATGATCGAGATCGAACGGCACCCGCACCAGCCGCTGGCGAAAACTGCGCGCGCCACCGAGGCGGCTGGCGATGAACTTCAAGATATCCTTGAAGCGAACGAACCCGCCCGGCGCGGTCGAGGGATCATAGATGCCGACCGAGCCGATATGCATCGGCGTATGCGGCGTCTCCAGATAGACGAACGACGCGTCCTGGCCCGATAATTGTAGCATTTTCTGACTCCCTCTCCCCTGCGGGGAGAGGGTTGGGGAGAGGGGCAGCCAAGCAATGCTGCGCCTCGTGCCGCCACTCTCCCAACCCTCTCCCCTGAAGGGGAGAGGGCTTTTGTTTACTTCCCGAACCCGAACACATCCTGGCGGAAGCGTCCAGCCTCGATCATTGCCTCAAGCCAGGCCGACCCGCTGGCGTGATCGCCGCCCTGCTTGTCCGCCGCGATGCGGATGAGCGCGTCGCGGACGGCGGGGGCCATGAACTTGCCGTCGCCGCACAGATAAATCTGCGCGCCGCCCTCGATCGCTGACCAGATCGCGTCGCGGGCGTCCCACATCGCGTCCTGAACGAAGCGCCATTTGAAATCCTTGACCGCGGAGAAGGCGACATAGGCTTCGATCACGCCGTCCTTCGCCCAAGCCTCCATCTCCGACCGGCAATACCAGTCGTGATCGGGGTGGCGGCAGCCAAAGAAGAGCAGCGACTTTGCCACTTCCACGCCTTCCGCCTTTTGCGCCGCCCGTTCGGCGATGAACCCGCGTAACGGCGCAAAGCCGGTGCCGGGGCCGATCAGGATCATCGGGACGCTCGCATCCTCGGGCGGGGCGAAGGGCGGGTTGGGGCGACGGACATAGCCGAACACCGCATCGCCCGGCATCACCCGCTGCATATAGCTCGACGCGAAGCCGCGATGCTCGCCGAGCCCTGACCAGGCGGGGGCCTCCATCGTGCCGACGATCAGATCAGCGATGTGCGGATCGACCAGCGGTGACGACGCGATCGAATAGAAGCGGGGGGCGATGGCGGACGACAGCTCCACCAAACTGTCGAGCGAGAGTTCGGCGGCCGGGTGCATTTCGAGCAGGTCGACCAAGGTGAGCCGCTTGGCGGCAATTTCGGCATCGAAGGCACCCTCGAGCCGCGCCAGTTCCTTTTTGGTATTGGGGCAGCGTGTCTGTTCGGCAATCACCGCCAACGCGCGTTTCGGCATCGTGTCCGACAGCTCGATGAAGTCGCTCAGCAAATGCCGCACCGTCACCGTTTGCCCAAGCGGCAGATGGCGGAAGCGGCCGCCTTGCGCGTCGATCCGCAGCTGCGTCGCGCCGTCGAGCCCCAGCCGGGCAATCGCGCGCTCCACGAGTTCGGGGCGGTTATGCGCATAGACCGCGATGTGATCGCCGGTGTGGTAGCGCTGCCCCTCGGGCAGGCGCACGCGGATGAAGCGCGTCGAGGGGCGTGGCGGCTCGATCGCGAAATCCCACAGGCCGTCGGCGGGGTGCACCATCTCGTCATTGGCGATGATTTCCAGCCGCTGGGCGTGCTCGGGCAGGACCTGCGCGCGGGTGGCTGCAGCATCCACGGGTTGCAGTGAAAGGGTGGAACGTTGCTCGGACGGCGCAACCTCGCTCCCCAGCGCCTTCCACAAATCGCGCACGAAGCTGGCGACCGCGCCGTCGAAATCGCCCTGCCCGTCCGCCTCGCCACGCGGGATGAGCCGCGTCGCACCAAGCGCCGCGATCGTATCGTCCACCCGCTTGGGGAAATGCTGGTAATTGGGCCATTGGCTGTTGCCGATGCCGAGCACCGCGAACTTCGCGCCCGACCAGTCGAGCACATCGACCTGGCCGGACTCGATCAGCCGCTCGATCTCGACCGCGCTGTCGGGGGCGCGGCCATTATAGGTGGCGGTGACGATGACGATCACCTTGTCCTCGGGCAGGTGCCCCGCGATGAACGCCTCATCCATCGAGCGGACCGCCGTTTCGAAGCCATCGACGCTGGCGCGCTCGGCGATCTCCTCGGCAATGTCGCGCGCGGTGCCGAGACTGGTGCCGTAGAGCACGGTGAAGCGCTGGCCGTTGCCCGACACGGCGGCGGCGGGCGCAGTTTCGGTAGGGACCTCGGTGGCGGGAGCGACGGACATCCGCTCATGCGGCTGGCGGAGGCGCACCCGCATGAAGAATTGATCAGGCTTGATCGACAGCGTCTCCTTGATCCGCAGTTGATACATGTGCGGATCGCCGATCGCGAATTTCTGCAGGATCATGGCGAGTGCGAGCTTGGCCTCGACCATCGCGAACTGGCGGCCGATACAGGCGCGTTCGCCATTGCCGAACGGCTTGTAGGCGTGCGGATGGTGCTTCGCCTCATTCTCGGGCAGCCAGCGATCGATGTCGAACTCGTCCGGGTTGGCCCAGGCGCCCGGAAAGCGGTGCAGGCCGGGGGAGAAGACGTTGACGGGGCGGTCCTTGCGCAGGGTCCACTTGCCGCCGATCACCGTGTCCTCGAACGGTGCAAGGGTGAAAGCGGGCGCCGTTGGCCAGAGCCGCAGCGCTTCCTTCAGGATGCGCTCGATCACGACCAGCTGCGCGTTCTGCGCATAATCGGGGCGGGTATCGCCGGGCAGCACGCGATCGACCTCGGCATAGGCCTGGGCCAGCACATGCGGGTTGCGCAGCAGATGGTAGAGCGCGAAGGTCAGCATGCCCGACGTCGTCTCGTGCCCGGCGATCAGGAAGGTCAGCACCTGATAGCGGATATTGACGTCGTCCAGCATCTCGCCCGTTTCCGGGTCGGTCGCTGAGATCATCAGGTTGAGCAGGTCTTTCCCCTCATTGGGGTGCTTGCGGCGCTCGGCGATAATGCCGTCGACCAGCGCGTTCATCTGCGCGATGTCGGCCTCGAACTGGCGCTCGGCCTTTTTGGCGAAGCGCTGCTGCATCGGCAGCCGCGTGATCATGTTGAGTGATTCGCCAAGCGCCCGGCCAAGCGCCTCGAGGAACGGGTCCAGCTCCTCCATCTCGAAGCTGTTGAACCGGTGGCCAAAGCCCGCCACCGCGATCGAATCGAGCGTGAAGCGGCTCCAGCATCATGTCGAAATAGCCCTTCATCGCGCGCTGGCTGAACGCGGGGAGCAGGATGCGGTGCGCCTTGCCCCAATTCTCCTCCTCGCTGAACGCGGTGAAAAGCCCGTCGCCCGCGAACCGACGGACGACGCGCAGGCCGGGGCCGGGCATCTTGCGGAAGCGGGTTTCGTCGCACAGCTCGGCGACAAGATCGGGATTAGTGACGAACAGCCCGACCCGGCTGCCGAACTTCAGCTTGAAGATGCCCTCCGGAAAATCGCGCCCGGCGTGGAGCAGATAGCCGATCAGGCCCTGGCGGATGATGTGGTGAAGGTGGCCGACAACGGGCAAGGCGGGGGGCGACGGAAAGGTCGACGGTTTGTCGATGACGGTCGCCATATTTTTTCTCTCCTCCGCTTTGCTACTCCACCACAGGGGACGAGCAAGTGCAATGCGCCGGGGATGCCGAATGCGCTTATCCGGTTAATCCCGGGCAGGGATATCGTCTTGCGCAGCGTGTGTTGATTGCATAATACACAGAGAATGAGCTCGCTGAATCTCGTCGACATCGCCAAATCATACGGGCGAAAAACAGTCCTCAACGACGTCACGGTCGCCTTTCCGATCGGACTGACTTTGCTTGTGGGCCCCAGTGGCGCTGGCAAATCAACGCTCCTGCGCCTGATTGCGACGGCAGAGCGCCCCAGCCGAGGCGAAATGAGCTGGCAGGGAGCAACGCTGCCGCAGGCGCGGGCAGCGCTGCGGCGCACGCTTGGCTATGCGCCGCAGGCGGTTGACCTGCCCGATGATCTGACCGCGCAGGAATTTGCGCTCCATATGGCGGCCTTGAAGGGACTTGATCGCCCCGGATCGGCGAAACAGTTCGGCGCGATCACCGATGCGATTGGGCTCCACGGCGATATCAACAATCGCATAGCCACCTTTTCAGGCGGCATGCGGCGGCGGCTCATCTTTGCGCAGGCGTTGCTCGGCGCACCCAGGCTTCTGGCCCTCGATGAGCCGACCGCCGAACTTGATACCGACACCGCACGAAAGGTCGGCGCCTTGATCGTAGAACAGGCGCGCTCGGCAGCAGTCGTGATGACGACGCACCTTGCCGACGAGCTTACGCCACATGCCGTTGCTGTGCTGCGGGTAGAGGCGGGCCGGGTGACGCCTGCATGATGTCGATCGCGGTCGCACAATCGTCTTTCTGGACCAGCCTTTCGCGCTATGGCCGCAGCAAGGGGCTTTGGTTGCTGTTGCTGGTCGCCCCCATCGGCGCGCGTTTCATGATCGCGCCGGATGATGGCTCTGGTATCCAGATCGCGGTTGGACGGCATTTGCCCGTGATGACGTCGGCGATGCTCGGCATCTCGCTGGGTATCGTCGTATCGACATTGCTGCTGCCAATCGGCTTCGTTTATTTGCGTTCCAACGTTACGCGCCGCCAGCCGTGGCAAATTGACGAGGTAAGCGCCGCGTCCCGCATCGCCATGACGTTGGGGCGGTTCGGCGCCGATGTGGCGATCCTGTTCGGGGTGCTGGCCGCGCTGACCGCGGCGGGATGGTTCCTTGGGGCGTTCATCGTGACCGGCCCGCTCAACATCGGCGACATCGTGGTCACGCTCTGGCTTGTCGCAGCGCCGGCCGTGATGGGACTTGTTGCCATCCACCTGATGTTCGATGCGCTACCCGTCACGCGCCGGGCGACCGGCGAATTGCTCTATTTCATCCTGTGGATGGTCTCGCTTGTCATGCCGCTCGCTGCGGGTGGCAGCGCGTCCAGTTTTTCTTCGAACATGCTCGATTTTCCCGGCTTCGTCCGTCCCCTGATCGGTGCGGCGCCATTGCAGGGGCAGGATATCGTCATCGGAGGTTCCGATGGGTTGCTGCCCGGTCGGAAGCCGCTCGACGTCATGGCCGGGATCAATGCCCCGGGCTATCTTGCCTCCCGCGCCGCCTGGGCGATGGTGGCGATACTGGTCGCCGCCCTGGCTGGCCTGGTCTACCGCCCGCACCGCCCGCCGCGTCGATCGGCGCGCAAAGGGATTGTCGCGCGATGGCTGGCGCCTGGGCCGCCCGCTCCTGCAGACCATACCGCACCGCCAGCATTGCCGAACCGTCTGGCTTTTGCCGGTCTCGTCTTGGCCGAGTTCCGGGCGATCGGCGTGGGCCGACCCTTTTTGCTGATGGCGTTCATCGCAGCGCTGGTGGGGATCATCGGCGACTTTCGCCATATCGGCAGTCCGACGGCAATGCTCCTGCTGATTTTCGCGGCGGTCGCGCATGCTGGGCGAAGCGAGGCGCGCGGTCTGCTCGCGCTGACGCAGGTGACTGTCCAGTCCCCCAATGCCCGTCGGATCGCCTTCATCCTGGCAACGATCGGTTGGTCACTGTTACTCGCGGTGCCGGGGGCCATCGTCCGAATTTCATCCGAACCGCTATTGCTAGCCCTCATCACTGGCGGGGTGATGGCGATCGTGGCCATCGGACTTGCCATGTTCAGCCGCTCAGCCTTTGCGCCTCGTCTGGTGCTTCTGGTCTTGTGGTACGGCTACCTCTCATCTTGAAATCACCGCCGCCACCGCAATCATCCGCTCTGCCTCTTGCAAGTGAAGCCGCTCCACCATCCGCCCGTCGAGGCGGATAGCGCCTTTTTCGGCGTTTTCGGGCAGGGCAAAGGCCGCGACGATGCTGCGGGCGTAGGCGATCTCCCCCGCAGTTGGCGAGAATACCGCATTGCAGGGATCGACCTGCGCTGGGTGGATCAGCGTCTTGCCGTCGAAGCCGAGGGCAAGGCCTTGCTCTGCCTCCGCCCGCCACGCGGCAAGGTCGGTGAAATCATTGCACACCCCGTCAAGCGCGATCAGCCCGCGCGCGCGCGCCGCGGCAAGCGCAAAGGTCAGGATCGGCAGCATATTCGCGCGATCAGCCATTGTCCGGCTGCGCATTTCGAGCGCGAGATCGTTGGTGCCCATGACGAAGCCCGCCAGCCGCGTGGTAAGCGCGGCATCGGCGATCGCCTGCAACCGGCCAACCGCAAGGCAGGTCTCGATCATGACCCACAGCGTCAGCCCCGGCTGCGCGGTGGCGAGCGCGGCGTTATAGCGCGCGACATCGTCCGGCCCATTCACCTTGGGAGCGAGCACTGCGTCAATATCGAGCGTGGCCGCTGCGGCGAGATCGTCCCCGCCCCATTCGGTATCGAGCGCATTGACGCGCAGCACTTTGAGCCGATGGCCGAACCTACCCTCGGTAAAAGCCGCCACTGCCGCCATGCGCGCTGCGACCTTTATTTCCGGCGCGACGGCATCTTCCAGGTCTAGGATCACCGCGTCGCACGGCAATGTTCGGGCCTTCTCGATCGCGCGGGGGTTTGAGGCGGGCAGGTAAAGCGCGCTGCGGCAGGGGCGGATTTGGTGTATCATACGGCTCTTGTACCGGGTGGGGCTGGACAAATCGACGGCCAAGCAGGAAGCGGGCGGCAGGTAATCGCAGGAGTAGGTACGATGAGCACCATGGGCCGGTTCGATTGGGCGGATCCCTTCAACCTCGACGATCAGCTCGGCGAGGACGAGCGGATGATCCGCGATATGGCGGCCGCTTATGCGCAGGACAAGCTCGCGCCGCGGATCATCGATGCCTTCCAGAACGAAACCACCGATCCGGCAATTTTCCGCGAGATGGGCGCGCTCGGGCTGCTCGGGCCGACGGTGCCGGAGGAATATGGCGGCGTCGGCGCGTCCTATGTGTCCTACGGGCTGGTTGCGCGCGAGGTGGAGCGGGTCGACTCGGGCTACCGGTCGATGATGTCGGTGCAGTCGAGCCTCGTCATGTATCCGATCCATGCGTTCGGCTCCGAGGAGCAGAAGCGCAAGTACCTGCCGAAACTCGCGACCGGCGAGTTTATCGGCTGTTTCGGCCTGACCGAGCCCGATGCGGGGTCGGATCCCGGCGGCATGACGACCAAGGCGGTCAAGGTCGACGGGGGCTACAAGCTTTCCGGCGCCAAGACCTGGATTTCGAACGCACCGATCGCGGATGTCTTCATCGTCTGGGCCAAGTCCGATGCGCATGGCGGCGGCATTCGCGGCTTCATCCTGGAAAAGGGGATGAAGGGGCTGGTGACGCCCAAGATCGAGGGCAAGCTGAGCTTGCGCGCGTCGATCACCGGCATGATCCAGATGGACGAGGTCGAGGTCGGCGAGGACGCGCTGCTGCCCGAGGTGCAGGGGTTGAAGGGGCCGTTCGGCTGCCTCAACCGGGCGCGCTACGGCATTTCGTGGGGCGCGATGGGCGCGGCGGAGTTCTGCTTCCATGCCGCGCGCCAATATGGGCTGGATCGCAAGCAATTCGGACGCCCGCTGGCAGCGACCCAGCTTTACCAAAAGAAACTGGCGGACATGCAGACCGATATCGCGATGGGGCTGCAGGCGTCGCTCCGCGTCGGGCGGCTGATGGACCAGCACAAGTTCGCGCCCGAAATGGTCTCGATCGTCAAGCGCAACAATGTCGGCAAGGCGCTCGATATCGCGCGGGCCTCGCGCGACATGCACGGCGGCAACGGCATTTCGGGCGAATATCAGGTCATGCGGCATTTGATGAACCTCGAGACGGTCAACACCTATGAAGGCGCGCATGATGTGCACGCGCTGATCCTGGGCCGGGCGATTACGGGCATCTCGGCATTCTGATGAAGGAAGCCGCGCCGTTCGATTCGCAACCGACCCTGGTTGGCGAAACGGTGACGCTGTCGCCGTTGCGCGATGACGATTGGGAGGCGTTGTTCGCCGTCGCCGCCGATCCGCTGATCTGGGCGGTTCATCCGGCGCATGATCGCTGGCAGGAGCCGGTGTTCCGCCGCTTTTTCGCCGATGCGATGGAGTCGGGCGGCTGCCTTGTCATCCGCGACAAGGCGTCGGGCGAAGTGATTGGATCGAGCCGATATGACGCGCGACGGGTCGAACCCGGCGAGGTCGAGATCGGCTGGACCTTCCTCGCCCGAACCTATTGGGGTGGCGCGACCAATCGCGAGATCAAGACGCTGATGATCGCGCATGCGCTGCGCTGGTTCGATGCAGCTGTGTTTATGGTTGGTGACGGCAACATCCGATCAAGGCGGGCAATGGAAAAGATCGGCGGGGAATTGCTGGCGGGGCGCACGCCGGTTTTTGACATGGCGGGCACGCCATCACCCCATGTCGTTTACGCCATCCGGCAACCGTTGTCGTGATGATGCCCGCCCCTACCAGCCCGTTCCCGCTGCTTCTCCCCAGCGCCGTCACCCCGGCGACGGCCGGGGTCTCCCGGTTCGGGGCACCCGCGCGCCTCCGGAAGATCCCAGCTTTCGGTGGGATGACGCCGACGAAACTGGCGAGGCGGGGAGGATGAAGCCGCTCACCGGCATCAAGGTCATCGAACTCGCGCGCATCCTGGCCGGGCCGTGGTGCGGGCAGTTGCTCGCTGATCTGGGCGCAGAAGTCGTGAAGGTCGAACGCCCCGGTGCTGGCGATGATACGCGCCACTGGGGGCCGCCCTTCATGATCGGGCCGGACGGGACCAATCTGGACGCGGCTTATTATCATTCGACCAATCGCGGCAAATCATCGGTCGCGATCGATATCGCCACGCCCGAGGGACAGGCGCAGGTCCGCACACTGATCGCCGACGCTGATGTCGTGATCGAGAATTACAAGGTTGGCGGGCTCGCCAAATATGGCCTCGATCATGCCAGCCTGTCCGCGATCAACCCGCGCCTGATCACCTGTTCGGTGACCGGCTTCGGCCAAACGGGCCCCTATGCCCACCGCGCCGGATACGACTTCATCATCCAGGGCATGGGCGGGATCATGTCGATGACCGGCGAGCCCGACGGCGCGCCGCAGAAATCGGGCATCGCCTATGCCGACATCTTCACTGGCGTCTATTCGGCGGTCGCGATCCTGGCGGCCCTGCGCCAGCGCGACGCGACGGGAAAGGGCGCGCAGATCGACATGGCGCTGCTCGATACGCAGGTGGCGGTGCTCGCCAACCAGGCGCTCAACTGGATGGCATCGGGCGTGGTGCCGCACCGCATGGGCAATGGCCATGCCAACTTGGCGCCGTATCAATCCTTCGTCTGCGCCGATGGCGATTTGATCATTGCGGTCGGCAATGACGGGCAGTTCCGCAAGCTGTGCGACGTGCTCAAACTGCCGCTCGCCGATGATGCGCGCTTCGCGACCAATCCGGCGCGGGTTGGCAACCGTGCCGCGCTGATCGCTGCGCTGACCGCCACGATTGTCACCTGGCGCAAGGCTGATCTGTATGAGGCGCTCGAGGTGGCGGGCGTGCCGGCCGGGCCGATCAACCGGGTCGACGAAGTGTTCGCCGACCCCCAGGTGATCGCACGGGGCATGCAGATCATGCGTGACGGCCTGCCCGGTGTTGCCAGCCCGATCGTGATTGACGGCGCGCGGATGGTCGCCGACCATGCCAGCCCGCCCCGTCCCGCCCAAGGAACCACGCCATGACCCGCTTCACGGTGAACAACCAGCCGGTCCAGTATCGGCTCGATCCGAAAACGCCCTTGCTGTGGGCGCTGCGCGATGCCTCCAACCTCACCGGCACCAAATATGGCTGTGGCACTGGCCAGTGCGGCGCCTGCACCGTCGATATCGACGGGGAGGCGGTGCGATCGTGCCAGGCGACGATCGGATCGATCGAGGGCAGCTTCGTGACGACGATCGAGGCGTTGTCGCGCGACCGGGCGCACCCCGTGCAACAGGCCTTTATCGCCAAGAATGTGCCGCAGTGCGGATTTTGCGTGCCCGGCATGATCATGGCGGCTGCGATTCTGATCAAGCAGAACAATGATCCGTCCGAGGAAGAGATCGAAGCGGCGATCACTAATTTGTGCCGCTGCGGCATCTATCCCCGGATCATCGAAGCGATCCAGCTGGCAGCGCGCGTCCAGCGCGGCGACGAGACGATCGCCAACAATGTCCGCCCCGATATAGATCACGCGGCCGCCGCGCGGGAGATTCCCGCCCTCACCCCGCCGCGACGCTGAAGAGATTCCTTTCATTAACCTTACACCGCAATTCAGAAACGGCTCATCGCAGTACTGGCAGTACCGTTCCATCGCAGCACCGGATCATCGGCAGGCGCGTTTACTTGGAGGTAGTTATGCGTAGATCGTTACTGGTGACCCTGCTGGCGGCGACCGCCATGCTGCCCAGCGCTGCGATGGCGCGGCAGGATGAGCCTGTTGAGCGGACTGTTGATCGCAGCGAGGGCCGGCCCCAGCGGGCTCAGATCCAGCCCCAGGTTCAACCACAGGTTCAACCACAGGCCCAACCACAAATGCAGACCCAGCTTGCAGCGGCCGGCCAGTCCGACCGGGGTGGCTTCCGTCAGCGGGGCGGGGACGGCAATGGCGGCCGGCGCTTTGGCGGTGGCCCGGAAGTCGATCGGTCACAACAGGCCCCGCAGCAGCAGCAGCAGCAGCAGTTTCAACGCCCGGATCGGCCTGCCTATGTCCCGCAGCAGCAGGCCCCCGTCCAGCAGCAGCAGGCGGCCCCAGTGCAGCAGCGCAATTTCCAGCAGGATCGCCAGGCGTTTCGGCAGGACCGGCAGCAAGACGGCCAGGCATTCCGTCAGGATCGTCAGCAGGATCGCAATGCGTTCCAGAATGGAGCGGTGACGCCGCCGGCCTATCGGCAGGATCGCCGTGACGATCGCCAGGACTTCCGCGGGGATCGCCGTAACGATCGCCAGGATTTCCGGCAGGGCCAGCGGTTCGAGCAGAACGGCCAGGTCCAGAACGGCTATCGCGGCCAGGCCTATGGGAACCGCAACCGCGGCAATGATTATCGCGGGCGCGAATATTCCAACCAGGGCAACTGGAACCGCAACTGGCGGCAGAATCAGCAATATAACTGGCAGGGCTATCGCGGCTATAACCGCAACGCCTTCCAGCTACCGCGCTATTATGCCCCCTATGGCTGGAACTATGGCTATCGGCGGTTCGGCATCGGCTTCACGCTGAGCAGCATCCTGTTCAACCAGAGCTACTGGATCGACGATCCCGAATATTATCGCCTGCCGCCGGCTTACGGCCCCTATGAATGGGTCCGCTATTATAACGACGCGCTACTCGTCGATATTCGTACCGGCTATGTTGTTGATACTGTGTACGATATCTTCTGGTAATCGCCTCAACGCCGTTCGTTCGTCGCGAAGGGCAAGGCTCGGTGGGTAACCACCGGGCCTTGCTTTTTATGCGCTCCCCGGCAGAGTGATTACCGCGATGAAACTGTTCAACAAGCCCAGCCTGACGTCCCCGCTGCGCGCCCATATCGGCGCGCAAGTCGGCCAGCGGCTCGCCGCCAATCCCGCCATGCATCACGTCGTGATCCCCGGGGTCCAGGTCTATTATCATGACGATTACCTCGATGCGGCGTGTTGCAAGCGGCTGATCGGGCTGATCGACACCAACCGGCGACCATCAACCTTGCTCAGTGACCGGCCCGAGGAGAATTTCCGCACCAGCGAAAGCTGCGACATGGATCGCTGGTCGCCCGATGTCCGGCCAATTGACGAGAGCATCGCGATGCTACTCGGGCTCGATCCGCTTTATGGCGAGACGATGCAGGGCCAGCGATATGCTCCCGGCCAGCAATTCCGCGCGCACCACGATTATTTCTTCCATACCGAAAGCTATTGGGAGCGCGTCCGCCAGGATGGCGGACAGCGGACCTGGACGGCGATGGTCTATCTCAACGATGTCGAGGAAGGCGGCGCGACCTGGTTTCCGCAGGCGGGCATCCGCATCGCGCCAAAACGTGGCCTGCTGCTCGCCTGGAACAATATGAGCGCCGATGGCAGCCCCAACCAGCTCACCCTCCACGAGGGGATGCCGGTGATCAAGGGCGTCAAATATGTGATCACCAAATGGTTTCGTGAGGATCGCTGGATCAAGGGCTAGCGCGTCTCCTCGGGATCGCCGGCTACCTCCCCTTCACCCGGCACCAGGCCATAGGGCGCAACCAGCGCCCAGATATGCGCGGGGATCATCGATTTCATCCGGCGCGGCTTTTCGCGGCGCAGATGGACCACCGTCTCGGCTGCTTTCATCTCCACCCGGGTGCGCGCAAATTCCAGCCCGCGCGGGCCGAAGCGCGGCATCAGCCAGCCGACGATCGGCCGCACCCATTCCGGCATCCGCCTGAGCGGCAGCCCGCCTGCGGCGCGCTCGACATTCAAGATGAAGCCCTTGACCGCACTCGCCCGCTTGCCAGCATTGCCGGGCGGAGCAAGCTTCACCTCGTCCCCCAGCAGCTTGACCAGTTCCTCGCCCCGCGCATTGCGGACGACGAGCCATTGCTCCCCCTCGCCAGCCATATAGCCCACGGTCAGATCGGCGAGGACATTGGTGTAATCGACGCAGGTCCGGCAGGTCAGCGGGAAGAAATCGGGCGGCAGCTTCGATATCGGCAATTGCAGGAACGGAATAGCCTTCACCCGACCATCGGTGAAGCGCAGCTCGACGTGGTAATCGGCGCGAAATTCGAGATAGGTGATCGTATCGGGGTCATCGGCGAGCAGCGCGAGAAATTCGTGGAAGCGTTCGGTGGTGGTATTGTCCGAACAGGGCGTGCCGATGACATAAAGCCGCTCAAACCGCAGGCTATCCTCGATCTTGCGCAAGGCATGAACCTGGCAGGGAATGCCGATAACCGCGATCCGCTTGTATCCCGCGTCGCTGGCCGGCTGGAGCAGCGCCAGCAAAGGTGCATAGCCCATCCGCATGCCGCGCACCTGTGCCATTCCCTCGGGGCGCGTGACCAGCACCGGCACGGGCTTCCAGCGATCGTCTGGATCGGGGGCCATCGTCAGCACCGCATCGACCGCGCCGGTCTCGAGCAATTTTTCGGCAAGCCGCGTGGTGATTCCGGTCCATTGCGCGCCGGCCAGTGCCGTGCCGAGCCTGGCCCGGTACATTTGGCGATAGGGGCCGAAGAACAGTTCGTCGTTCGTCCCGGGATCGCGCGCGCGACCATGGACCCGTGCTTCCATCGCGGGATAGTCAGGCTTGATGAACTGGCAGGCGATGCCGCAGCGTTTATGCTCGGGCGTGCGCGAAATGCCGCAATCAGTGCAGAGATCGCGCGGCACGGCGGCGGCGAGCGGTGGTGCCCAGAGCGGGGCGGAATCGACGGGGCTGGTCGGCATATCGGGCAAGGCAATCGTCTCGAAACGCACCGGACGAAAGCGCCGGCGGCGCAAGGTTCGGCGATGCGTGCAGCAAAGTCCACTGCCCGCGTTGCCGGGCCATCGGCCATCTTGCCCGGCCCCGCGCCATCTCTTAAGCTCCAGTTTAAGTGGGGGGGCAGCGGCCATGCGCAAAAGGATCGTGTTGGCGGCGGTGGCAGGCATTGCCGGTTTCGCTGGTGCAGGATTGGCCGAAAGCGTGACGCTGACGGGAAATTTCCCCGCTGCCTATCGCGATGCAAGCTTTCTGAGGCGCATGGCGATCGATCGGTTCGACGGTGGCGATGGCCCGGCCCTGTCGATTGCGCTCGAGCGGGCGCTAGCGGGCGATGGCAGCGCCCCAGCGCATTTTTCGGTCGTATCGCTGTCCCCGCGGTCCGGTGTCGGTCCATCCGACGCCGACGGCATCTTGTCGGGCCTTGTTTCAACCGAGATCAACGAAAATCGCGATGCCCAGCAACGCGAGGAATGCGTCGAAAAAGTCGACGATAAATGCACCAAGAAGCAGAAGATCGAAATCATCTGCCGAAAACGGTCCATCGACGTGGTGGCCGATCTTCGGATCGCCCGCGCTCGCAACGGATCGGTCGCCTATTCGAACCGCAAGTCGCGCCATGACGAAATCACCTGGTGTCCCGGCACCAATGCCCCTGGCCCGGTCGAGGGCATCATCCGCGGCATGATCGATTCGATCGCGGCCGAGACTGCCCACGAGATTGCGCCCTATACCGAACGCTATGCGCTGCGCTTCTACGAAAGCCGTAGCGGCATGCCAAAGGACGTCGCCGCCACTTTCAAGGCAGCGATCAAGCTGACCCAGCGGAACCTTCCCGAAGCGTGCCAGGCCTTCGCCGCGATCAATGGCGCACTGCCGGATCAGGCGATCATCGTCTATGATCTCGGCATCTGCGCGGAGGCGCGCGGCGACTATCCGGCGGCACTGGCGCAGTATCGCCGGGCCGCAGACCTGCGGCCGCGTGACCGCGCCGATTTCGATGCCGGTATCGACAGGACCCAGCGGCTGATCGTCGCCCAGGATGACCAGCGCGAGCGCGCGCGACGACGCTGACGGCGGCCCGCCGGCATTGGCGAGCGAGTGCCAACCGGCTACCGTCCGCCACAATGAACACTGTCCTCAATATCACCCGCTCGATCCTCGGCCAGCCCTGGCGCTGGCGCGCGCTCAGCGCCGATGCCCGCGATCCCGATTACGCGCCTGACGATCTCGTCACGCAGTTGCTGATGGCGCGCGGCTGCCCCCGCGAGGAGCTTGACGCACACAAGGCGCCCAGCATCCGCGCATTCATGCCCGATCCGTCGATCTTCAACGATATGGAGCGCGCCGCCGACCGGCTGGCCGCGGCGATCATCGCCGGAGAGAATGTCACCATCTTTGGCGATTATGATGTCGACGGCGCGACATCGGCCGCGCTGATGATCCTGTTGCTGCGCGATCTCGGCCTGGAGGCAAGGGCCTATATCCCCGATCGGCTGATGGAGGGCTATGGCCCTTCGGGAGAAGCGCTGGTCAAGATCGCGGCGGGTGGCGCGTCGTTGATCGTGACGGTCGATTGCGGCGCACAGGCATTCGAGGCGCTCGAAATGGCACGAGCCGCGGGGGTTGATGTCATCGTCGTCGATCACCACCAATGCGCGACGGCGCTGCCGCTCGCCTATGCCCTGGTCAACCCGAACCGTCGCGATGAGGGCGCAGGCGCCGCGCACGGCCATCTCGCCGCTGTTGGGGTCGCCTTCCTGCTCGGCGCGGCGCTCATCCGCACCCTGCGCGTCAGGGGCCATTTCAGCACCCGTCCCGAGCCACGGCTGCTCGACCTGCTCGATATCGTCGCGCTCGGCACCGTTGCCGATGTGGCGGCGCTCAGGGGCCTCAACCGGGCCTTTGTCGCGCAGGGGCTGAAGGTCATGGCCGCGCGCCGCAATATTGGCCTCAACGCGCTGATCGAGGCGAGCCGCCTGACCCGGTCGCCGACCGCGACCGATCTTGGCTTTGCGCTGGGGCCGCGCATTAATGCCGGCGGCCGGGTGGGCAAGTCCGACCTGGGCGTGCGCCTGCTTACCACCCGCGACCCCGAAGAGGCCCGCGCCATCGCGGCCGAGCTCGATCGGCTCAACGAGGAACGCCGCGCGATCGAGACCGAGGTCCAGATCACCGCCGAAGCGATGGCCGCCAGCCAGGCCAATCGCGCCGTCATCGTCGTTGCGGGCGAAGGCTGGCATCCCGGGGTGATCGGCATCGTCGCTGGGCGGCTCAAGGAAAAATTTGGCCGCCCCGCCATCGTCATCGCGCTTGATGACGCAGGCATCGGCAAGGGATCGGGCCGATCCATCTCGGGCGTTGATCTGGGCAATGCGGTGCTTGCTGCCAAGGAGCATGGCCTGCTCATCGCCGGCGGCGGCCATGCGATGGCGGCGGGCCTGACGATCGCGGTCGATCGGATCGGCAGCTTTGGCGACTTCCTCGAAGAGCGGCTCGCCGCTGGCGTGGCGCGCTCGGCCGGTGACCGGGCCTTGCTAGTCGACGCCCTGATCGCCCCGGGCGGCGTGACCCCGGCACTGGTCGCTTCGCTCGATCAGGGCGGCCCCTATGGCATGGGCTGGCCAGCCCCGCGCGTGGCCGCCGGGCCGGTGCGGGTGATCAAGGCCGATATCGTCGGCAACGGCCATGTCCGCGCCGTCGTGGCGGGCGATGACGGCAAGAGCATCAAGACGGTCGCCTTCCGCCAGGCCGACACCCCGCTCGGTCTGGCGCTGCTCGGTGCCCCGCCGCACCGACGATTGTGGATCGCCGGGCGCGCAAAAATCGACGACTGGAACGGGCGTAACGCCGCAGAGATCCATCTCGACGATGCAGCCTGGGCCGATTGAGGGAGCGACACGCCATCTTCAGCCACATCACGCTCGGCACCAACGACATTGAGCGAGCCCGCGCCTTTTACGCGCCGGTGATGGCCATGCTTGGTCTGACCATGCCGTTCGAAATGCCGGGCGCGATCGTCTATGGCACGCTGGACGGGCAGAAGATTTTTATCGTCTCCCCATTTAACGGCAAGGCTGCCAGCACCGGCAACGGCAACCACACCGCCTTGCTGGCGCCCGATCGGGCGGCGGTTGACGCGTTCCACGCCGCTGCGCTGGCGCACGGTGGCAGCGACGAAGGACCGCCTGGTCTGCGTCCCCATTATCACCAACATTATTACGCCGCCTATGTCCGCGACCCAGACGGCAACAAGCTGCAAGCCGTCTGCCACGATGATACCGACGATAGAGCGGCTTGACCGCGTGGCCGCATTTGCCTAGGCGCTTTTTCCACGCCAACCGG
>NCGD01000039.1 GCA_002281535.1 Sphingomonas sp. 28-63-12 | reverse complement strand
CAGGGGTAAAATCTTGGGCGTTCTCCGGAAGCGATCGCAGTTCTTCAACTATCGTCCCAAAAATATCAGCTCGAGTCTCTTTAATTGATTGAAAAAGCGGCGCGATGGAAAATACGATATTTTCAGCTGTCGTGTTTTCTGGAGCATCAAGCTTTTCTAAGTGAGCTAAGAATTCTTCGGCAAATGCAAATACTGTCGGTGACCGTTTAACACATTCCCTGTCCCGATAGCGCTTAGCGATCACCTCGATCGGGATGCCCTGCACCTCGGGATTGTTGTAGACCATCAGCCCAATGGCATCAAAATTAGTGATCTCAAATATTTTATCAGCAGAATTGTATACTTTCTGTGATCCACCGGCTCCTATCGTAACTGCGCTGTCGGCAGCTAACGTCACGGCTAGCTTGTTCAAAACGGCGATTTCCGCTGTCATACCTTACCCCTCAATTCGATGAGATACCTTGTCTTATCCACGTGTCAAACCGATTGGGCGCGGGCGATAAATGCTTTGGTCAGTTTTGGATCGCCTTGGATCCGGCCTCCTACTCGGTAATTGGAAACAAAATTTTGCGGTGATCATTCTTCACGTCTGTTTTTGCCAGCAGGCTCAAAGCCCGACCTTCACCCCCCTCACAAAAACCCCACCAACAGCCACCCATTCAGCCCAATAATCACCCCCGCCACGCTCCACGCCGCCCATTTCAGCCACGCCGGGCTCGCCAGCCCTCCCATCAGCGCGCGGTCGCTCGTGAACGCCACCAGCGGCACCACCGCGAAGGGGAGTTGCAGGCTCAGCACCACCTGGCTCAGCACCAGCAGCTCGGTCGCGCCGCGGTCGCCGAGGGCGGCGATCACGGCGACCGCGGGGATGATCGCCAGCAGCCGGGTCGCCAGCCGCCGCGCCCAGATCGGGATTTTCAGGTCGAGGAACCCCTCCGCCACGATCTGCCCGGCCAGCGTCCCCGTCACCGTCGAATTCTGCCCCGCCGCCAGCAGCGCGACCGCGAACACCACGCTCGCCGCGCCTGCGCCCAGCATCGGGCTCAGCAGCGCATAAGCCTGGCTGATCTCGGCCACGTCATGCCGCCCCGCGACATGGAAGGTCGCCGCCGCCAGGATCAGGATCGCCGCGTTGATGAACAGCGCGAGGCCCAGCGCCACGCTGCTGTCGATCGTCGCCATGCGGATTGCGTGGCGCTTGCCCGTGTCGTCGGTGTCGAAGGCGCGGGTCTGGACGATCGATGAGTGGAGATACAAGTTATGCGGCATCACCGTCGCGCCCAGGATACCGATCGCGAGATAGAGCATCGCCGGGTCAGTCACGATCCGCGCGGTTGGCACCAATCCGCCGGCAATCGCGGCGATATCGGGCCGGGCAATGACCAATTCATAGGCAAAACAGCCCGCAATCACGACCAACAGCGTCACGATAAACGCCTCCAGCAGGCGAAACCCGTAGTGCTGGAGCATCAGAATCAGCAGCACGTCACACGCGGTGATGCCCACGCCCCACAATAAAGGCAGCCCGAACAGCAATTGCAGCGCGATCGCGGTGCCGAGCACTTCGGCGAGATCACAGGCGATGATCGCAATCTCGCACAGCACCCACAGCGTCAGGTTGATCGCGCGGGGGTAGCGCTCGCGGCAGGCTTGGGCGAGATCAAGCCCCGCCGCGATCCCCAGCCGCGCGGCAAGCGCCTGGAGCAGCATTGCCATCATGTTGGAAATGAGGATAACGCTCAGCAGCTGATAGCCAAAGGCGGAGCCGCCCGCGATATCGGTCGCCCAGTTGCCCGGGTCCATATAGCCGACCGCGACCAGATAGCCCGGCCCGCTGAACGCCAGCAGCCGCCGCCAGAACGGCGCGCTTTTGGGCACCGCGACAGACCGATAGCTTTCGCTGAGCGAAACCCGGCGTGCCACCGGGGGGCTGCTGCCCGGTGCCGCATTGGGATCGGCGTCAAAAGGAGGAGGCGGAGCCATCCGCGCCTCTTGGCGCGCCAATCGCGGCGCGTCCAATCAACATTGCCGATCAGCTTGGGCGCACCGCGTGCTAAGCGGCGCTGACCCGGGCCAGAATCGCATCGAGCTTGGCGATGAGCGCCGGATCGCGCACCGCCGGATCGGTCATCAGCGCGAAATCGAGCACGGTGTCGATCGGCGAGGGCGTGCGCTCCCTCGGCAGCGACGCGATCAGCGCGCTCACGGTCTTGCGCGCCGTATCGCCATTTTTGTGCATTTGTTCGATCACTTCGGCGACATCGACCGCCGCCTCGCTTTCGCGCCAACAATCATAATCGGTGACCATGCCGATCAGCGCATAGGGCAGCTCCGCCTCCCGCGCGAGCTTGGCCTCGGGCATCGCCGTCATGCCGATCACGTCGGCGCCCCATTGCCGGTAGAGCAGGCTTTCGGCGCGGCTCGAAAATTGCGGACCTTCCATGGCCACATATGTCGCGCCCTTGGTTACGTTGCCGCCTGCAGCGGTAACCGCTTCGGCGGCAAAGGCGGAAAGGCGCGGACAGACCGGATCGGCCATCGAGACATGGCCAACCAGGCCGGTGGTGAAGAAGCTGGAAGCGCGCATAACGGTGCGATCGATGAACTGATCGACGACCACGAAGCGCCCAGGCTCGAGTTCTTCGCGCAGGCTGCCGATTGAGGAAATGGCGAGAATATCGGTGCAGCCGCTGCGCTTCAGCGCATCGATATTGGCGCGCGCGTTCAGCTCGCTCGGCGATATCCGGTGTCCACGGCCGTGGCGCGGCAGGAAAACCAGATTGACCGCGCCGACATTGCCGAACAGCAATTGGTCGGAGGGATCACCCCAGGGTGTAGGGACATCGCGCCATTCGGCATTGGCCAGCCCGTCAATCGCATAAAGCCCGGAACCGCCGATGATTCCGATCGTCCATTTTCCGTTCATCGTCTTCCCTTCATGCGGTATCGCGGCGCCATCATCTCAAAGGATTTACCCGAATGCGATTCGCGCTTGCCCTGATTGCCCTGATGCTACCCGTCGCCGCTCATGCCGCCGGCCCGATCACGGGGCAATGGCTGACGGTCGATGACAAGGCAATTGTGACGATTGCCGATTGCGGTAAGGGCGTCTGCGGGCGGATTACCAAGGTGCTAAAACCCAATCCGCGTGGCGCGACCGTCGACGCGCACAACCCCGATCCCACCAAGCGCACCCGCCCGATCGAGGGCTTGCAGATCCTCGCCAATTTCACCGATGGCGGCGATAGCTGGCGCGGCACGATCTACAGCCCGGAAGCGGGCAAGGAATATAAGTCCTATGTGAAGCGCCAGCCCGACGGGACGCTGCAAGTCAAAGGCTGCGTCGCGTTTTTCTGCCAGACTCAGGTGTGGAAACCCGCGCGCTGACGCTGCCGCAGCGCGTGGCTCACACCACCGTCATGTCGATATTATAGTGATGCCAGGCGAAGATTGCGGCGGCGCCGCGATGTGGTCGCCAGGGTTCGGCCAGCGTGCGCAGTAATTTTTCACTGGGGCGTTCGGCATGGCCCAATATGCGGCCGATTTCGATTTGCACGGCAAGATCTCCCGCCGGCCACATATCGGCCCGGCCTTCGGCGAACAGCAGATAGATTTCGGCCGACCAGCGCCCGATGCCCTTGACGGCCAACAGTGCCGCAATCGCTTCCTCGTCATCGACCGGCAGGTTTTCAAGATCGAGCTGACCGCCAGTGACTTGATCGGCCAGGCTGCGTGCATAGCCGGCCTTCTGCCGCGACAGCCCCGCTGCGCGTAGGGTCTCGTCGCTGGCGCGGGTGATATTGCCGGGGTCGTCAAGGCTGCCGACCAGCCCCTCCAGCTTGTTCCAAACGCTCTGCGCAGCCTTGGTGCTCACTTGCTGGCCAACGATCGTGCGCAGCAGGGTGGCATAGCCGCGATCGCGCAACCGGGGCGGGGGGTAGCCGGCGCGGGCCAGCGCCGGTCCGAACGCCGGTTCCCGCTCTGTCAGCGCATCGAGCGCGGCTTTCAGATGATCCGCGCTCAGGCCCATCGAGTGTTTCCTTGAATTCGCTGCGACAAGGCGGCAAGTGGGCGCGATAATCGCGTTCTGGAGGATTGAATGCCGCAGCTTACCGTCGTCATGCGCAATGGGGAAGAACGGACGATTGCCGGCGAAGCCGGTTTGTCCGTGATGGAAGTCATCCGCGATGCGGGCATTGACGAGATCCTCGCTCTGTGTGGCGGTTGCTGCAGCTGTGCGACCTGCCATGTCCATGTCGACCCGGCATTTGCTGCCAAACTCCCGAAGATGAGCCCCGATGAAGATGACCTGCTCGACAGCACGTCGGATCGCGATGCCAATTCGCGGTTGTCCTGCCAGATTCCGTTCAGCGATGCGCTTGACGGGTTGCGGGTGACGGTCGCCGCCGAGGACTGAGGAATGTCTAGCGCGCCAATCGCAGCACAGCGGTTGGCACGCTTTTGAGGGCAGGGGTGGCATGCCACACCATCGTCTTGCGGCCGCTCGCACTGGAAACGCCGTCCTCGTTGTTCTGGCTGATGATCGCGGCATCGGTGTCGAGCGTGAAGACGCCGTCGAGCTTGCTTGGCCCCTTCGCCAAGTCGGCGCCCGGCATGCCCGACAGGCCCGGCGCGCCCTTTGATCCGTCGTCGCCAAAGGCCGGCGCCTTCACCCGCACGACGCCATCCTGGCGTAGTTCGATGGCTACAAAGGGCAAGATCACTTCAGCATCGATGTTGAACGGCCACATAAAGCCATGGTCGAGCGTCCCGCTGATCGCGTAATCGATCATGAACACGCCGTCGCCGAGATAGGCGACCTTGCGATAGCCGGCTTCCTTAGCCAGCGTGGCGGCCAGCGCGCGATTCTTGGTATCCGCCTCCGCCTTTTTGCGGGCCTTGTCGCGCGCCGCCTCTTTGGGGTCTTCGGCGTTGCCGCTCTTGTCGCCGTTCTGGAGCAGCCCGCCGCCTGCACCCAGGTCGGGCTCGGCATTGATCACCTCACCGACATAGCTGAACGCAAAATGGCGATCGGCGTTGACGGTCAACGTCGAGGTGAATTTGCCGGGCGACAGCACGCAGCTGGCAAGCGCGAGCGGCAGGAGCAACAGAGTGGCGAGGCGAGGCAACAACATGGTCAGTCCCCCATTATGGCGCGCTGGTCCTGGAGCGCCGCCTTCCTTTTGACGCAACCGTTCTCCCGCGCACGCGGGATCCTGTGGTCTCCCGCGCAGCGCTTCGCGGCTCCAGCCCCCTAATTTTGCAGGGGTATGGCACCGGTTCAGCCTAACTGAAATCGACTTTAGCTGCGAGTCGCCACCGCATAAAGCGCGATCGCCGCCGCATTCGACACGTTCAGGCTTTCGACCAGCGGGGAGATCGGCAGCCGCGCGAGCACATCGCAATGGTCCTCGGTATTGCGGCGCATCCCTTCGCCTTCGGCGCCCAGCACCAGGCAGATGCGGCCACCCCCGGCGATCGCCTCGCCCAGCAGCGTTGGCGCTTCCCCGGTCAGGCCGATCCGCCAATATTGCGCCTCGGCAATTTCATCCAGCGCGCGCGACAGATTGACGACGCGGACCCACGGCACCAACTCGAGCGCGCCGGAAGCAGCGCGCGCGACGGTGCCCGATTCGGGCGGGGCGTGACGGTCCTGGGTGATGATCCCCAGCGCGTCGAACGCCGCCGCCGAGCGCAGGATTGCACCGACATTGTGCGGATCGGTGACCTGGTCGAGGATCAGCAATGGCCGCTGGTCATCGGCCCCCTGCTGCAGCAGATCGCCCAGCCAGATATCCTCGAGCGGGTCGACCTCCGCGACCAGCCCCTGATGCGGTGCGTCGCTTGGTACTAGCCGGGCCAGATCGGTTACCTCGGCAAACACGATCGGGATGACGGGCGGGATGTCCAGACTGGCCAGCGCCTCGCGTGTTGCCCATAATTTGCGCACCACACGCTCGGGATTGGCGAGCGCCGCCGTCACGGCATGCCGCCCCCAGAAACGGGGGCGGCCGGTCGGGGCCTGGGATGGTCTATGTCCGCGTTTTGCCATTAATCGTCATCATCATTCGTATAAGCGTAAGGATCGGTGACCACCGGCTTGGTCGGCAGGGGGGGCTTGGGCAGAGCCTTGTCGGCATTCGCGGCATTGAGCAAGAAGGATGCGAGGATCGTCGATGCCTGGCGCATATCGTCGCCCTTCAGATGATCGAACGTGTCCAGGCTGGTATGGTGGGTGCGCGGGAAATAATCGAGCGGGTCCTGGATGAACTGAAAACCCTGCAACCCGGCGGCCTGCAAAAAGACGTGATCGGTGCCGCCGGTCTTCTGGAACACCACATTGGTTGCCCCCATCGCTGCAAAAGGCGCCAGCCAGTCGCGGAAGATCGGCACCACCGCCGGGTTGTTTTCTGCATAGATGCCGCGGATCTTGCCCGATCCATTGTCGAGATTGAAATAGGCGGCCAGCTCGCCATAGCCGGGCTTGGGTGTGATCGGCCAGCGATTGGCCCAGCCATAGAAGCGTGCAAGCCCGGTCTGCGGCGGATCATTGGGGCTGCCGCGCGTTGCCAGATGCTGTTCGACATAGGCCAGGCTGCCCAATATGCCCTGTTCCTCGCCCACCCAGAGCGCGAAGCGGATCGTGCGCTTGGGCCGTATGCCGGTGGTTTTCAGGATGCGCGCCGCTTCCATGATCATCGCGGTGCCGGCACCATTGTCGGTCGCGCCGTCGCCCGCCACCCAGCTGTCCAGATGCGCGCCGGCCATGACATAGCCAGCCTTGGGATCGCTGCCGGGAATTTCGGCGATGATGTTATAGGCTTTGGTGTCGCTATCGTCATAGGCGACTTTGGTGTCGATCTCGATCGTCGGCGTCATGCCGGCCTTGATCAGCCGCGCCAGCCGGCGATAATCCTCGGCAGCGATTTCCACGCCGGGCACTTGCGGGGTTTCGCCGACGCCGAACAAATAGCCCTCACCGTGCACCAGTTTGCCGTCCGCGCGCGCCTGATTGGCATAGGCGACGGCGCCTTCGGCCTTTAGAAACGCATCGAGCTTCTTGGCGAAATCGAGCCGCTTCATTCGCCGGTCGGCGGTTTCGGGATCATAGACGGGCTGCTGGAAGCTATCGAACTTGGCGATATCCTCGCTGCTATACCGGCGAAACGGGGCGGTGCCGGGCTCCGATCCGTTATTGGGGCGGGTCAGCAGCACGATCTTGCCCTTCAACTGGCCGCGCCACTTGTCGAAATCGCGCTCCTTGCTGATCGGCGCGACAATGGCGGGCGCGGCGACAGGGCCGGGTGTCGATGGCGTCCAGGCGATCGGGATCGCGGTGAGCTGGATTGCGCGCGGGGTGATCATTCGGACGCTTGAATGCTCGATTGACCAGCCGCGGCCGAATTCGAACCCTTCCTTATGGACGTTGCTCAGGCCCCATTGCTTGAAGCGTGCCTGGGTCCAGTCCTCGGCCTGGCGCATCGACGGCGAATTGGTGAGCCGCGCGCCGATAACGTCGGAAAGATATTCGGCGGTCACCATCACCTGGCTGTGGTTGATTCCTTCGTCGATGATCTGCGCAACGGCGGTCCGATCGACACTTTGCGCCAGGGCCGGAACGGCCATAGGCGTTGAAATGAGCGCAGCGGCAAATACGAAAGAACGACGCATGGGACCCCCGATGAGAAATACGATCAAGCTGGTGCCCCGGGTTATGCGCGACGCGGCACGGGCGCAAGTCACCCTGCTTTGCTGCCGGGCGCGTCAGGCGATGTTGTCGCTACCCGTTGACAGCACCCAAGCGGATAGGCATTGGCACGCCTCGCTTTTGAGGCGCCCGATGGACAGGTGGCCGAGTGGTTAAAGGCAGCAGACTGTAAATCTGCCCGTGCAAGCGTACGCTGGTTCGAATCCAGCCCTGTCCACCAATTGGCGTCCCCGCGCCCGGTCCGCGATAGAACGACGTGTGTCACGCTGGTCGCCGGCCCGTCATTGCCGGGCGCTGCGGTTGGTGCGCCGTGGGACGACTAATCAAAATCCGTCATTGAATTTCATCAAACTGTCATCATGCTGTGGGGCTGGCCGCGAAATAAGGGGCAAGCATTGGGATGATCGTGCTGTAGGGCCGCAGGGTCGCCGGGGGGCGATCCAATTTTGTGGCCGGCAGATGTCGCCTTGGCTGAGTTTTTTTGGGGGGAATGGCAAGGCGTGGACAAGGCAGTTGAGAACGACGGTATGATCGGGGCGGTCCCCGTCGCTTCGCTGATCGATCGGTTTCGCACCTTGGCGTCCGGAACGCTCAGTGACGGCTTTGCCGGATCGATCTGCGGCTTGCTGTCGGTCTTGTTTGGGATTTCCTATGCCGCGCTGATCTTTGCCGGGCCGCTCGCGCCTGGGCTTTCCTATGGCATCGCTGCAACCTTCCTGACCACGGCGGTTGCGGCCACGGTGGTGGCGCTGCGCAGTTCGCTGCCGTTCATGATCGCCGGCCCCGATTCATCGACCTCGGCGGTCACCGCGGCCCTGTCGGCCGCGCTGGCCCACCGGATGATGACCGATGGTGCCAGCGGTGCCGAGATGATCGGCCCGGTGTTGATCATCATTGCGATGGGCAGCGGCTTGTCTGGCCTGTTTCTCTGCCTGCTTGGCCTGGCCCGCGCCGGCCGGGCGATCCGCTTCATCCCCTATCCAGTGATTGGCGGCTTTCTCGGCGCGACAGGCGTGCTGATCCTGACCGGATCGGTGCAGGTGATGACCGATCATAAATTCGCTGCAGCCAATGTGGCGTTGTTGCTGACGCCGTTGGGTTTGGCGAAGGTTGCCGTTGGGGCGGGGATAGCGATCGCGATCTTTGGCGCGCGCGCGCGGTTCAAGACACCGCTGGCGATGCCGGTAGTGCTGATCGCCGCGGCGGCCCTGTTCTATGTTGCGCTGGCGGTTGGCGGCGTCCCGATTGCAGAGGCGCAGGCGGATGGCTGGATGTTTAAGCGGCCGACGGCGGTAGGGTTTGCCATCCCGTGGTCGGTTGGGGCTGTCTCGCACTTTCCCTGGCACGTCATGCCATCGCTGTTCGGCGATATGCTGGCGGTGATGTTCGTCACGACGATCAGCGCGTTGCTCAACACGGCCGGGATCGAACTGGCGACCAAGCAAGAGGCCAATCTTAACCGGGAGCTCAACGCGCTGGGCGCGGCAAATCTGGTCTCGGCGATCCTGGGCGGCTATGTCAGCTGCATCTCGCTCAGCCGATCGACGCTGGGCTATTCGATCGGCGCAACGGGGCGGGGCACCGGGTTGGTGGTGGCGGCGGTTGGCGCGGCGATGCTGGTCGTCGATCCCGGCTTTCTGGCTTATGTGCCTAAATCGGTGTTGGGCGGCCTGCTGCTGTCGATGGGAATCGACCTGTGTTATCGCTGGGTCGTGCAAACGGCCCGCAAGCTGCCGCTGGTTGATTATCTGTCGCTGCTGGCGATCGTCATCATCATCTTCTTCTGGGGTTTTGTGTTCGGGGTGGTGTTCGGCATCGTGACGGGCTGCGCGACTTTCGCGCTCAGCGCCAGCCGGATCAACGCGATCAAGTATAGCTTCGATGGTGCGCGCTATCGATCATCGCTTGACCGGGGCGGCCGTGATCTCGAGATCCTCAACCGTAATGGCCGCGAATTGCAGGGGATGAGCCTGCAAAGCTATTTGTTTTTCGGATCCGCCAACGGCCTGTATCAGCATACCAAGCAGCTGATCACCGCCAATAGCGATTGTCGCTTTCTGCTGTTCGATTTCAGGCTGGTGACGGGCATCGATTCCTCGTCCACGCACAGCTTCAACCAGATCAAGCTGTCTGCCGGGACGAACGGCGTGCAGCTGGTGCTGGTCAACCTGTCGCCGGCGCTGCTTCATGCCTTTCGCATCGCCGGGTTTCTGGGCGAGGATGTCATATTGGGCGATGATCTCGATCATGCGCTTGAGCATTGCGAAAACATCATCATTGATCGCCACCGTGAAGCTGCTGGCGAGTTTGGGAGCTTCGTCGATTGGCTGGCCGGGGCATTGGGCAGCCGGGACTATGCGACCACGCTGGCGGCGTTGTGCCGTCGGATCGAATTGCCGATCGACAGCGTCGTTGCCCGGCAACATGCGCCATCGGACACGATGCATTTCATCCTGGAGGGGCGGATCGGCGTCGTCGTCGATATCGGTCAGGCGCGATCTGTGCGGGTACGCAGCCTGGGCGAACATACCACTATTGGTGAAATGGGGCTGCTCACCGGCAATCCGCGCAGCGCCAATGTGATTTGCGAGGCAGACAGCATTCTCTACGAGCTGAGCGCCGAGGCCTATGCCAGCCTTTCCACAACACATCCTGGGCTTGCCCAAGCGCTGCTTACCTATGTGATTACGGTGATGGGCGAGCGGCTGCGCTTTGCCAGCCAGGCGATTGGCATTTTGCAAAATTGATGCGAGTGCCGGGTGCCAGTCCCGGTCGCCCGATCGCTGCGCCGCGACCCGCGCGTGGACTGCCCTTATGATCATATCGTGGAGCATGAAGATTAGCCGCTTTTGTCGCCAGCCGCTGCACCGTTACTGTCTCCCGCTTTTGGTCTTTACCGCCTGGGGTTGGCCGGCCGCGGCTCAGACCACGTCGCTGGCCGCTGCCGTAAGTACACACGACGATATTGTCGTAATCGGCAGCGATTTGCCGCTGCCACCAGGCACGCCGGCTTATGGATCCGCCGTGATTGCGCGCGATCGGCTGGCCGGGGATGCGTCCGGACGCGTGGAAAATGTGCTGCGCGATGTGGCCGGTTTTCAGCAGTTCCGACGGTCCGACAGCCGATCGGCCAACCCGTCCGCGCAGGGCGTCACGCTGCGAGCGCTCGGCGGCAACGCCTCGAGCAGGGCGCTGGTGCTGCTCGATGGCGTGCCGATTGCCGATCCCTTTTTCGGCCATATCCCCTTCAGCGCCATCGTTGGTGACCGGCTGTCGACAGTGCGGATCACGCGCGGTGGTGGCGCAGGGGCTTTCGGTGCCGGTGCGGTAGCGGGCACGATCGAGCTGGTCAGCGCCACGCGCCGCGATCTACCCGACGTTGCCGGCAGCGCGTTTTATGGCAGCGACGATGCGGCGGAGGTGACGGCGAGCGTCTCGCCCGATCTCGGTGGCGGGTTCGCCACGCTGTCTGGCCGGTTCGAACGCGGCGATGGCTATTTCACCACGCCGGTCGATCAGCGTGGGCCCGCCTCGGCGCGCGCACGTTACCGTGATTGGTCGGTCGGCCTGCGGGCGGTGGCGCCGCTTGACGCCCAGACCGACCTGCAGTTTCGCGCCCTGGCCTTTGGTGACAACCGCACGCTGCGCTTTCGCGGGGCTGACAGCAGCGCGGAGGGGCAGGATGGCAGCATCCGGCTGCTCCATCGCGGCGATTGGGGCGTCGATGCGCTTGCGTATCTGCAGGCGCGCAATTTTACGAACAGGGTGATCAGTTCGACGAGCTTCCGGCTGACGCTCGACCAGCGTGCCACCCCGGCGAGCGGCATCGGCGGCAAGATCGAGCTGCGCCCGCCCGTTGGCGCCGCGCATTTGCTGCGGGTCGGCAGCGATATCCGCGTCGCCGAAGGGCAACTGGCCGAAGATGCCTATAGCGGCGTGACTGGCCTGGTAACGGCGCGCCGGAGCGCCGGCGGCACCACGCGGACCTTGGGGTTGTTCATCGAGGATGACTGGACGATCGGGCGGCTGGTGCTGACCGGTGGGGTGCGCGGTGATCTCTGGGCGATTGCGGGGGGCTATTATCGCGAGCGCAATCCGGCTGGGACGGCGACCAGCAACCAGCAATTCGCCGACCGCGAAGGCGCCGAAGCAACCGGCCGGGCCGGCGTGCTTTTTCAGGCCGGTGCAGGGATTACCCTGCGCGCCGCGGGCTATACCGGCTTTCGCCTGCCGACCCTCAACGAGCTCTATCGCCCCTTCGTCGTCTTCCCTGTTACAACCGAGGCAAACGCGGCCCTGGGACTGGAACGGCTGCGCGGCGTGGAGGGCGGCGTCGATCTGTCGCCGGCACCTGGCATCACGATCGGGCTGACCGGTTTCTACAATCGGCTAGAGGGCGCGATCGCCAATGTGACGATCACGCCCAATCTGCGCCAGCGCCGCAATGTCGATGCGATTGTCGCGCGCGGGATCGAGCTGACGGCGGCGGCGCGGCGCGGGCCATGGTCGCTTGATGCCTCCTATGCCTTTAGCGATTCGCGGGTATCGGCGTCGGGTGTGTCGGCCGGACTGAATGGCCTGCGCCCCGCGCAAACCCCGCGGCATGCGCTGAGTGCCACCCTGGGATGGGCGCCAGTGGACGGGCCGCGGCTGTCGACGACGTTGCGCTATACCGCGGCGCAGTTCGAGGATGACCTGCAGACCGATATCCTGCCCGCGGCGACGACGCTTGATGCCGTCGCCGCGCTGCCGATCGGCAAGCATTTTACCCTCGTTGGCCGGGCCGAGAATCTGTTCGACGTGGCAGTGGTGACGCGGAACCAGAGCGGATCGATCGACCTTGGCACGCCGCGCCGCTTGTGGATCGGCGTCCGGCTGCGTTGACCCTCATCCGGCTTTGTCCCAAGGACCGCGCATGAACCCGCTCTACGCCAATCTCGGCACCACGATCTTTGAAGCCATGTCGGCGCGTGCGCGGGCCAATGGCGCGATCAATCTGGGGCAGGGTTTCCCTGATGGGCGTGGGCCGGAGGATGTGCTGGCGGAAGCCGCGCGGGCGCTGCTCGGCGAGTCGAACCAATATCCGCCGATGGCCGGGCTGCCCGTCCTCCGCCAGGCAGTCGCGGATCATTATGCCGCGCACCAGGGCCTCGACCTTGCGCCTGCCGAAGTCATCGTCACCTCGGGCGCGACCGAGGCGCTCGCCGCGGCGATCTTCGCGCTGGTGACGCCCGGCGACGAAGTCATCCTGTTCCAGCCGATGTACGACGCCTATCTGCCGCTCGTGCTGCGCGCGGGCGGCGTGCCGCGCTTCGTCCGGCTCGAACCCCCCGAATGGCACATCACGCGCGAAGCGCTGGAACGCGCCGCCTCTCCTCGGACCAAGCTGATCCTGTTCAACGATCCGCTCAACCCGACCGCGACGATGGCGAGCGCGGCTGAGCGCCGCCTGCTCGCCGACTTCTGCATCGAGCGCGACCTGATCGCGATCTGCGACGAGGTGTGGGAGCATGTCGTGTTCGACGGCCGCACCCATGCCTCGCTGATGGCCGAGCCGGGGATGCGCGATCGCTGCGTGAAGATCGGCTCGGCCGGCAAGATTTTCTCGCTCACCGGGTGGAAAGTCGGCTGGCTGTGCGCAGCGCCGGCACTGTCGAGCGTGATCGCCAAGGCGCACCAGTTCCTCACCTTCGCCACTCCGCCCAATCTGCAGTCCGCGGCGGCATACGGGCTGGGCAAGGACATGGCCTATTTTATGGGCATGCGCGCCGGCTTCCAGCGCTCGCGCGACCGTCTGACGGCGGGGCTGACGGGGCTGGGCTACAAGGTGCTCCCAAGTGCCGCCACTTACTTCCTCTCGATCGACCTCACCGCCAGCGGCATTGCGATGGGCGACGTGGCGTTCTGCGAATGGCTGGTGGAGGAAGCAGGCGTCGCCGCGATCCCGGTCAGCGCCTTCTACGCCGAGGATGCGGTGACGAATGTGGTGCGGCTGTGCTTCGCGAAAGTGGATGAGACGATTGATGGCGCGCTGGAGCGGATGGCTAGGCGGCCGTAGCGGGCTCAGCTTCGCCCACTTTGGGATGTGGCGACAGGCATGCCGCCATGGCCACTTTTCTATAGGACAATTCGTCATACGTCCCTGTTATTACTGTAAATCCATCCAATCTTCGCTCGTCGAACGCACCATATGAACGGTTATCGACAACAGTGTAGAAGGGGATATACCAATCGTGCGAGTATTCGATCGAATATTTGCCATCGTTTTTATAAGAATATGCAGTAATTGATTTTTTTGGGACGAGCATAATTCCCGGCTTTTGGCGTTCGAGATGAAATGCGATCGTTGAAAATCCTGTCTGAAGAACGTGCATTCCTTTATCGTCTAGGCGAATTTGAGGCGCTCCAGCAGCATAATAACACCCGAATGCGAATGAATTCACGGGATCCGGGTTGGGGGTTGGCCTCAAAAAAAATACCCAAATGCCAATTATGGTGGCGATGCCCAAGAAATAGAGTGAGTTAAAGGATCGCACATTATTGATACCTTGATAGTCCATCGTGGGGCACCCCCTCAAATCGTCGCGCTAACACCCTTCTCGGTAATATACCCCGTCACTAACCTTGCCGGCGTCACATCGAACGCCGGGTTGGCCGCACCCGATGCGGTCACGCGCATCGCGCCGCCTTCGCCCTGCACATGCGTCACTTCCTCGCCGGATCGTTCCTCGATCGGCACGTCGGCGCCGGTGGGGGTGGTCGCGTCAAAGGTCGTGCTCGGCAGCGCGACGTAGAAGGGGATGCCATTATCCTTCGCCGCCAGCGCTTTCAGATAAGTGCCGATCTTGTTGCAAACGTCGCCATTCGCCGCGACCCGGTCGGTGCCGACGATCACCATGTCGACCTGGCCGTTCATCATCAAATGACCGCCGGCATTATCGACGATCACGGTGTGCGGCACGCCGTGGCTGGCGAGCTCGAACGCAGTGAGCAGCGCGCCCTGATTGCGTGGGCGCGTCTCGTCGACCCAGACATGGACGGGGATACCCGCATCATGCGCGACATAGATGGGCGCCGTGGCGGTGCCGTAATCGACCGTCGCCAGCCAGCCCGCGTTGCAATGCGTCAGGATGTTGAGCGGTCGGTCGGGGTTTTTCGCGTGGAGATCGCGCAGGATGTTTAGGCCATGCGCGCCGATCGCTTCGCTCATCGCGGCGTCTTCATCCGCAATCTGGTCGGCGCGCGCGAAGGCGGCTTCGGCGCGATCCTCCGGTGGCAAGGGCCGGACATGCGCCGCCACGTCATCCAAAGCCCAGCGCAGATTGACGGCGGTCGGCCGCGCCTCGAGCAGGAACTTGTGTCCTGCCGCAAGCCCCGCGTCCGACGCATCCTCGGCCAGCGCCAGCGCCAGGCCATAAGCCGCGGTCGCGCCGATCAGCGGCGCACCACGCGTCCACATCTCGCGGATCGCGCGCTCGGCGGTGGCGGCGTCACGCAGCTCGACCCACGTCACTTTCCACGGCAGATCGCGCTGGTCGAGAATCGTCGCGCCCTTGCCGTCATCGGTGCGGCGGATCGATCGGGTGTGGATGCCGTTGAGTTTCACGTTTCTACTGCCTCGCAAAAAGTCCCGTTTGCCCTGCGCTTGTCGAAGGGCTGCCTTTTCTTGTCGACTGTGGAAAAGATCAGGCAGGGCTTCGACAAGCGCAGCCCGAACGGAGAGGGGTTGATCTTACAAATGGATATCGTCGAAGCTCGCAATATCCGCCGGCCCGCCCGCACGATCGATCAGCAGCGCCCGCATCCCCGCCGCCTTGGCCGCATCGGTTTCCGCCGACACGTCGGACAGGAACAGCACATCGGCCACCGGCAGCCCGATCGCCTCGGCAATCCGCGTATAGGCCACCGCCTCGCGCTTCGGCCCGGTCGTCGTGTCGAAATAGCCCGAAAACAGCGGGGTCAGATCGCCCGCCTCGCTGAAGCCGAAGATCAGCTTCTGCGCTGCAACCGATCCGCTTGAGAAAACATACAGCTTCAACCCCGCCGCATGCCAGCGCCGCAGCCCGGCCACCGCATCAGGATAGATGTGCCCCTTGAACGCGCTTTCGCGAAAGCCACCGTCCCAGATCAGCCCCTGCAAGGTCTTGAGTGGCGTGATCTTCTTATCCTCGTCGATCCAGCGCGTCATCGTCGCGATCGGGTCGCCCGGCTCGATCGCCTCCACCTCGGCGAGGATCGGCGCGACTTCCTCCGGATGCGCCGCGCAATAGCTGGCCAGCCGCTCCCGCGCATAAGGGAACAGCACATCCGCTACGAAGGAGATCGATGATGTCGTCCCCTCAATGTCTGTCACAATAGCCCGTATCACGCGTGCGCAGGCTCAAGCCGGGGAAAGCGATCAGCGATATCGTCGCCGGTGAATTTGGCGATCCAGCCATCGGGGTTGAGGAACAGACGGATCACACTGAACTGCGGGCTTTCGCCCATGTCGAACCAGTGCCGCATGCCGGCGGGGACCGAGATCAGGTCGCCCTTGGTGCAGAGCATGTTGAAAACGCGGCCCCCTTCGTGGAGCGTGAACAGCCCCTGCCCATCGACGAAGAAGCGGATCTCGTCCTCGGCATGGGTATGTTCGGACAGGAATTTGGTGCGAATCGTCGCGCGGTCGGGGTGATCAGGCGTCACGCCCATCACATCAATCGACTGATAGCCGTCGGCCGCGACGAGCTTGTCGATTTCCGGCGCATAAGCAGTCAGCACATCGGCTGCGCTGGCAATCTCACGCGTGGGCCAGCGCTCGAACCGCACCCCGATTGTCGCAAGCTGCTCGGCGATCACGCTGGCATCTTTGGTATCGAGCAGCGCGGCGCGGGCATTGCCCTCGTCGAAAATCTGCAATTGGCTCATTTCATGCCCTCCCGGAACCGGGCCTCGGCGAGTTCGGCGGCGATCATCCATTCGACGCCCTCGATCACACGCTCAGCCTCCGCCATGTCGGTGCCGCAGCCATAGAGACCGTGGCCGCGGATAAGATAGGCAGGCGGCGGCGATTCGGCCAGCATGGCGGGCTCCAGCGCGGCGATAATCTCGCTCATGTCCTGGCTGTTGTTGACGATCGGCAGGTCAAAGGCGGTGTCATGCGTGGCGAAGCCGGGTAGCACCTTCAGCATCTCATGCCCCGCCAGCCGGTAATGCGATGCGCCGGCATGAGCACGGCTCATCCCCACCGCTTCGGGCGAATGGCTATGCAGCACCGCGTTCACCTCAGGAAAGCGGGCATACAGCGCCATATGCAAAGCGGTCTCAGCCGACGGCTTCTTGCCATCGAGCGAGCGCCCATCGGCATCGACGGTCATCACGCCATAATCGGTCAGCCGTCCCTTGTGCCAGCCCGATACGGTGATCGCGAAGCGCCCGTCGGCGAGCCGCATCGAATAATTGCCGGCGGTGGCGGGGGCCCAGCCCTTGCCATCCAGCCAGCGCCCCGTGGCGATGATCTGGGACTTCGCATCGGCCAGGGTCGCTGCGGTCATCGATGCATCCGGCTAGAGGGGTGGAGCGGGTAACGGGAATCGAACCCGTGTATTCAGCTTGGAAGGCTGCTGTACTACCATTGTACTATACCCGCGTTGGCCGGACCGATTACTGTCAAGCGCCCGCCAGCGCAAGCGCGGCCGCACGATACGCGCTCGGCGTGGTCGATTCGATGTCGCGAAAGGCGCGATTGAAGGTGGCGAGCGAGCCGAATCCGGCATCGAGCGCAATCGTCAGGATCGGCACGTCGCGTTGGGCCGGGTCGCTGAGCGCGGCCTTGACCTCGGCCAGTCGATAGCCATTCAGAAAGGTCGCAAAATTGCGATGGCCCAGGGTGCCGTTGATCGCCCGGCGCAGGCGATATTCGGGTTCGCCGAGTTGCGCTGCCAGCGCGGCAATCGTCAACGTTTCGTCGCGATAGGCGCGCTGCTCGGCCACATGTACTTGCACGCGTGCGGCAAGGATGGCGCTGGCGCGGTCGTCGACCGAGGCCTCTGGGCGCACCAGTGGCCGCCGGCCGAGAAAGATATCGCCCCGTCGGAATCCCAATATGGTCAGCCCGATGCCGGCGGTGACCGCCACGATGGCAAAGCTAATCGCGAACGCCACTGCCGGGCCCGCCCGTTCGATCGACGTCAGGTTATTGACGGCATAGACTAGGTTGATGACGATCAGCGCACTGCCGGTCGCCCAGACAAAGCCGATGCGCAGCCGTCGCCGCGCCTCGACCAGATCATTTTCGCGCCCTTGCCACGCGACCCACAAGCCGGCCAGCGCCAGCCCCAGCCACAGTGCGCGCATCGGCAGGTCGGTTGGCCGGAAATTGCCCTGCTCGGGCGTCCAGAGCGCGAAATTGGCGAGCGACACCGCCAGGGTGAAACCGATCAGTGACCAGCTTGCCCAGCCGAACCTTGCTTCGTCGTTGAACCAGCTGCGCACGAACAGCCAGAAAAAGCCTGAGATCGACGCTTCGCCGATCAGCAGCATGACGCTGAGCGGTTGATCGAAGCGGGTCAGGCCATGGGTTTCGGCGATCACGCTTGACCCGATCCCGACCATCAGTGCGATCGCCATCCGCGCCGGCAGGGCGTGGCGATGATCGCGGATCAGCAGCGCGACGACCAGCGCCAGCAGCGCCAGCGCGCCGCCCCGCGCCATCAGGTCGAGTTCGGCTAAGCTCATCGTTGCCTGCTGTCAGAGCCCCGGCTGGCGTGCAAGGGGGGCGAAAAGGGGCGGAGCACCTTGGGGGCGCCCCGCCCAGGCGATCACAGGCCGGAAGTTCGTGTCAGAAGGCGCTGTGATTCTGTCGTGGGAGATCCGGTGGTGGCGTCGCGCGCCGTCACCCGGGCGAAGGTCTCGCGGTAGAGCGGGTGCTCGGTGCCCATCATTCGGTCCCAAAAGGTAAACCAGAAGCCGTAATTATGGCCAAACGATCCGCTATGGTGGAGGTCATGATGCGTGGTTGCGCTGATCCAGCTGGTCAGCGGTGTGGACAGCCACCAGCGCGGATGGAGTTCCAGCCCGGCATGGGCGATGACGTTGCGGATGATCTGGACGGTCAGGAAGCTGAAGGTGACGATTCCCGGTGTCGGCACGAAGATCAGCCAAAGCGGAAAAAACAGCGCGTTTACGACCGCCTCTGGTGCGGCAAAGCTATAAGCGGTCCAGGGGGTCGGGGTAGTCGATCGGTGATGGTGAAGGTGGAATGTCCGGAACAGCAGCCGCGTATGCATCGCCCGGTGCGTCCAGTAGAAATAGGCGTCGTGGCCCAGCACGATCAGGCCGAACATCATTAGACTATAGGCCAGCGGGTGAGTGTCCCCGCCATAGACGAGAAGGCCGTTATGCTCCGACCAATCGATCGGGATCGCGACCAGCAAATAGATGAAAATCGTTAGCAGCGACGCGGCGACCTCGCGGCGAAAATCGGCGAGCGATGCGGTACGTGGCTGGATCTGGCGAGATTTGAGCCGGGTACGCTTGAGCAACCAGAGGATCGCGGCCAGCACCCCGGCTGCAATGAAATAGCGCCCGAGCTCATAGGGCAGATAAAAACGGACATCGTCGACAATGACGTCGATCAGGCTTTTCGGTGCGATCATGTGGTCTCTCCGGTGGCTGGACCACTCTCCGCCAAACCTCACCGCGACGCTGTGCACCGTTCGAACATGGCTGGTCAGATTTGAAAAATGGCCAGTGGCACGGGCGGTGCGCCGGTCGCACAGCGTGCAGCGTTGATGCTTCACGGCTTGCTTACCATTGTGCCGCTATCATCGCCTGCATGTTGCACGATCCTTCCCTAGCGCGCGCGGCGGCAGTTGATCCGCGCCCGGTTTCCGCGGTCAGTTCCGGGGTAGGGCTGGCCGGGATGGCCGGCTTGCTCGTCTGGGTGATGATCGCGCGCTGGTTTGCGCTCGACGGGCCTTATTCGGCGCTGGTCAATGTCGCCGCGTGCGGGGTGCCGATGATCTTGTGGTCACTGGTCGTCGACAAGGTCCATCGCCGCCCCAGCACTGGCATCGACTGGTCCCGCACCACCAGCTGGCGCGACACGCTCGACATCAGCCTGACCAAGCTGGCCGGGCTCTGGGCGACCTGGGCCGGAATTGCGCTGATTTATGGCACCGCGCGCTTTTACTGGGATAATCAATGGGCGGATTTTCCGTTCGCCATGAAGATGTTCGGCGCCGCCGCGCCGATTCTGTTCGTCGCCTCGATCCCATATGTCATCTGGCTCGATCGCAAATTGGTTGAGCCGAAGGACGGTGCCTGGGCGCTTGGCAGCTGGCTCATGGGGACCGCTCCGGTCGATCCGGCGGCGATCTACGCGCATCTGCGCAGTTGGGCAGTCAAGGCATTCTTCCTTGCCTTCATGCTGGCGATCGTCCCGCCGGGGTTCGGCAATTTCATCCGCGCCGATTGGCAGCTGGTTCTCAACGATCCGGTCACCCTGGCCAATTGGCTGATCACGTTGATGTTTGTGATCGACGTTGCCTTTGCCACGGTTGGCTATGTACTGACGATGCGTCCGCTCGATGCGCATATCCGCAGCACCAATCCGCATGCCGAAGCCTGGATGGCAGCGCTGATCTGTTATCCGCCCTTCTCGCTGATGGCCAATGGCGGCGTGCTCGATTATCATCCGGGCACCGCAGATTGGATGCACTGGTATGCTGGCCAGCCGGTGCTGTTGGCGATCACCGGCGCAGTGTTGGTCGGCCTGACGGCGATTTACGCCTGGGCGACGGTCGCCTTTGGCCTGCGCTTTTCGAACCTCACCCACCGCGGCATCCTGACGCATGGGCCCTATGCCTGGTCGCGCCACCCAGCTTATCTGGCGAAGAATTTGTTCTGGTGGATCGCGACGGTGCCGTTTCTCAGCACCGGTTCGCTCGCTGATGCAGCCCGCGCGACCTTATTGATGGCCGCAGTGTCGGGCGTCTATTTCTGGCGCGCCCGGACCGAGGAAAAGCATCTACGCGCCGATCCGGACTATCTGGTCTATTCGGACTGGATGGCCCGCAACGGCCCGGTGCCGCGCTTTTTTGGCTGGCTGACCGGCCAAAAACGCGTCGGCTGACATCTTGCCCCTGCATTAATTGCTGCTTACGCTTTCGCACAAGGATGGGGCAGAATGCATAGCGAAGCACAGCAGGCGATGAGCGTTTTCGCCACCCAACTCGGCTCGATCAGCGCGTTTTTCGGCGGTGTCGCGGTTGCGTTTCTAGGGCTGCTCATTTTCGCCAATACGCGCTCGCGTTTGATGGAAACCACGATCGGCGCCTTTGTGACCGCGGCGGTCTGCTTCATTGTCTCGGCGCTTGCCGCCACCATTCTTAGCGTCGGCATGCTGCCAGGTGCATCGCGCGATATTGCCAATCGCGCCTATCTTGAAACAAGTCTGGGGTTGATGAACGCGGCCTTTCTGCTGGGAATCATCGCGCTGCTCGGCGGCATCATGGCGAGCGGATGGCTGCGCAGCCGGCTCACGGGGTACACGACCACCGCTGTCGGGGCGGTTGGTCTGCTCGCCGTTCTTTGGCTGTGCATTCGCGTTACGTGATGCGGGCTAGAAGCGCATTTCCGCGTAAATCCGGGTAACATCGCCGCCCCATTCGCCGTGATAGCGATCGAGCAGCAATTGCGCCGGCACCTTGCCCGAACGGACGATCTCGCGCAGCGGATCGAGAAAACCGGTTTCGTTGCTGCCGCCGGCATCGGTGCGCGCCCGGGCAGCGAGCCCGGCATGCGAGATATCGAGGACCTGGCCGGCAATATCGCGGAGGATCCCGCCGCCCGGCAGCGGCGCATCGAGCGCCAGCTTGGGCACCGACGAGCGCAACAATTCGCGCTCTTCCATCGACCAGCCCTTGACGAGATCCCAGGCAGCATCAAGCGCACCCTGATCATAGAGGAGGCCGACCCAGAAGGCCGGCAGGGCACAAATCCGGTTCCACGGGCCGCCATCTGCGCCGCGCATTTCCAGAAAACTCTTTAGCCGCACCTCGGGAAAGGCGGTCGAGAGATGATCGTTCCAGTCATCGGCGGTCGGCAATTCGCCGGGCAGTACCGACAGCTGGCCTTTAAGGAAATCGCGGAAGCTCAACCCAGCAGCGTCGATATATTTTCCGTCGCGATAGACAAAATACATCGGGACATCGAGCGCGTAATCGGCATAGCGTTCATAGCCGAAGCCGTCTTCGAACACGAAGGGCAGCATGCCGGTGCGCGCCGGATCGGTATCGGACCAGATGTGGCTGCGATAGGATAGCATGCCGTTGGGTTTGCCCTCGGTGAAGGGCGAATTGGCGAACAGCGCGGTAGCAAGCGGTTGAAGGGCCAGGCCGACGCGGAATTTTTTCACCATATCGGCTTCGGATTTATAATCAAGATTAACCTGAATGGTACATGTGCGGAGCATCATGTCGAGGCCCATGCTGCCGACGCGCGGCATGTGACGCAACATGATCGCATAGCGGCCCTTGGGCATGATCGGCAGTTCAGCCCGAGTCTTGTCGGGCCACATGCCCAACCCCAGAAAGCCAATGCCGAAACGCTCGCCGACCTTGAGCACCTGTTCCAGATGCCGGCCGGTCTCGGCGCAGGTCAGGTGAAGGTTGTCGAGCGGGGCGCCCGACAATTCGAATTGCCCGGCCGGCTCGAGGCTGACGCTGCCATCGGCGCCGTTGAGCGCGATCACGTTGCCGCCCTCCATGACCGGTTCCCAGCCGAACTCGGTCAGCGCCATCAGCAGGTCGCGAATGCCGCCGGGCTCGTCATAGGAAGGCGCCCGGTGATCGTTCAGCGCATAGACGAATTTTTCGTGTTCGGTGCCGATCCGCCAGCGCTCAGGCGGCTTTTCGCCATTGGCGAAACTCGCGATCAATTGGTCGCGGTGTTCGATGACCGCCGATTTGCTGATGGATTCGGTCTTCGTGCTCATGGATCGCGCCTTTAGCCGGGGGCGGGGCGGTACGCTAGTGCCCGTCCCTATCGCGGCTGAAACCATTTATTGCCAGTCGCCCACAGCGGCCATCCACAGGGACACAGCTGCTGCCGCGGCAGTGTCGGCGCGGAGGATTCGTGGCCCCAGCGAAATGCCGATGGCGGCCGGGTGGGCGCGAATCATGTCACGCTCGTCATCGTCGAAGCCGCCTTCGGGCCCGATCAGGATCGCTGCACGGCCCGGATTGGCCTTCATCGCCGCCAAAGCAGGCAGACCGCCATTCTCGTCGGCGAAGAACAGCGCGCGATCGTCGCCCCAGTCCCTCAGCAGCGCCGGCAGCTTGATTGGCTCGGTCAGGCTGGGCACGGCGGTGCGGCCGCACTGCTCGGCCGCTTCGATCATATGGGCGCGCAGGCGATCGAGGTTGAGCCGCTCGACCACCGTACGTCGCGTCAGCATCGGCACTATCCGGTCGACGCCCAGTTCACAGGCTTTTTCAACCAGCCAGTCGATCCGCCCTTTCTTGAGCGGTGCCGCGCAGAGCCACAGATCGGGCACATTTTCGCGCTCGTGCAGCTTTTCCGTGACCGTCAGCGTCAGGTCGCGCTTGCTGATCGTCTCGGCCAATGCCAGCCATTCGCCGCTGACCCCGTCGAACAATTTCACAGGATCGCCATGTTTGATCCGCATCACCGCCATTAAATAATGCGCTTGTGGCCCTTCGATGCGGACAGAACCGGGGGCGATCAGCGTCTCCACGAACAGCCGCGGAGTCGATTGAGGAGGCCAGGCGGGTGTGGCGGGCATAGCGAATCCGATACCTGTTTGGGACGGTGCCGTCACCGCCATGGCGGATAATCCGCCTGTTCACCTTTGCCCCCCAATCGATTAGGACGACGATTTGAACAAGGGATTCATTTTTGCATGTCTTTGCCTGTTACCCCGCTTTTGGACACGGTTCACTCGCCTGCTGATTTGCGGGCCTTGTCTGTTGGTCAGTTGCCGCAGTTGGCGGATGAGTTGCGGGCGGAGGTGATATCGGCGGTTGGG
>NCGD01000038.1 GCA_002281535.1 Sphingomonas sp. 28-63-12 | reverse complement strand
ATGTTCGTCACCGGCCCCGATGTGGTGAAGACCGTCACTAACGAAGTGGTCTCGCAGGAGGAACTCGGGGGTGCCGTGACGCATACCACGAAGTCGGGGGTCGCCGATGTCGCATTCGATGATGATATCGAAGCGCTGTTGGCCGCCCGCGACTTCGTGGACTTCTTGCCCGCATCGAACCGCGATGCAGCGCCCGAACGCCCGACGGCCGACCCGTGGGACCGGCTGGAGGAAAGCCTTGACCTGCTGATTCCGGCCAATGCGAACCAGCCCTACGATATGCACGAAGTGATCCGCAAGACGCTCGACGAGGGCGATTTCTTCGAAATCCAGCCCGCGCATGCGGGCAACATCATCGTCGGCTTCGGGCGGATCGAGGGGCGCACGGTCGGCGTCGTCGCCAACCAACCGATGGTGCTGGCCGGTTGCCTTGATATCAATTCATCGAAGAAGGCGGCGCGCTTCGTACGCTTCTGCGATGCGTTCGAGATTCCGATCATCACCTTTGTCGACGTGCCCGGCTTCCTGCCCGGCACCGCACAGGAGCTGAACGGCATCATCAAGCACGGCGCAAAACTGCTCTTCGCCTATGCCGAGGCGACCGTGCCCAAAATTACCGTCATTACCCGAAAAGCCTATGGCGGTGCCTATGACGTGATGGCGTCGAAGCATCTGCGCGGCGATCTGAACTATGCCTGGCCCACCGCCGAAATCGCGGTGATGGGCGCGAAAGGCGCAGTCGAGATCATTTTTCGCGGCAAGACGTCGGAAGAAATTGCCGAGCGCACCGCGCAATATGAGGCGCGCTTCGCTAATCCGTTCGTGGCCGCATCGAAGGGCTTTATCGACGAGGTGATCCAGCCCCATTCGACGCGGCGGCGGGTGGCTTTGGGGTTGCGGAAGTTGCGCGGGAAGGTGCTCGAGAACCCGTGGAAGAAGCACGATAATATTCCGCTGTAGCGCCGCCGGCAAAGGCGGCCTCAATGCCGGGCTCCCAATCCATATGGACGCCGAACCGATGGTGATCGCTGGTCGGCCACCGTCGCCCGCATGACTCGCATCCGGCGCAGCCTTAAAACGCCCCGCTCAGCGTGAGCTTGAAAATCGGCCCGACACGCTGGTGCAGGCGTTCGTAAAAAGCGATCGGTGCGATGGTGCGGCGGCCGGTATAGACGGTGCGGTAAAAGCGTACATGGCCATCGTTGATGTTGAAAATCTGGAAGTTCGCCTTGATTCCGTGGAAATTCTTCCATTCGACAAAGCTGCTCGCATAAGGGCCCTCCCAGTTCTGGTTCACCTCGTCCAGATAATAGGCCAGCCCATAATGCTGGTAGGAAAGGCCGCCACCCCAGGCGAACTGGCTGCCCGGGACATCGTGACGCAACGTTAGTTCCGCCCAGCCATCATGAGTGGCACTGATTGTGCGGGACTGGCCGGTCAGCGGATCAATGACGCCACTGCGCTCGAACCCGATTTCCGCGTCGAGCTTGGCCCCGTGCCAGCCGATCGGATCAAACTGGATCGTGCTGGTGCTTTCCATGCCGAAGCGCGTGGCGCGCGGCAGGTTGCCAACCGCATCGCCGTCGATGCCAACGGGAATACGGTCGACAATGTCCTCGATCCAATAATGATAGGCCTTGAGTCGCGTTTTGCCCCAACGGCCGAAATTGCGGCTGAGTTCGCCGGTCACCTCCCAGCTTTGCGGCGGCACGAGATTTGGGTTGGCAGCGTTGGCACGATTATTCGTCACATCCTGGTTGGCGAGAAAGTCACCGAAGCTGATCTGGCCGACCTTTCGTTCGATTTTGAGGCTTGAATCCCAGCCCGCTGCCGGCCGCCAGGCAAGCGATGCGCTGCCTTTCGGGCGGAAAAACTGGCGCGGCCGATTGCCGATGCTGATCTCGCCCAGCTGGGAATATTCGGCGCCGCCGGTCAGCTGCAGATCGAGCTGCCTGGAAAGCGGTCGACTGAGCGAGGCGATCGCCTCGTAGCGCGTCTCGACCACCGTACCGCTACCCTGTGGGTAGGGAATGTCGGCATAGCTGCCGTCGGGCTGAAGGCTGGCGAGCGTGCTGGTTTGCGCCAGGCGGTTATTCGCCCGCTCGATCGACATCGTCCAGTCGTTGGGCCCGCCCTTCCAATGATATTCCACCCGACCGACGGTTTCCTCGGTCCGGTTGTCCTGGCCATAGCGGATGCCGTCGCCCGGCGCCCCACTGTCATAGTCGGCACGCTGATCGATCAGGAACGGTGCGTGTTCGAAATGGCGCAGGCCGATGAATTTGACCTGCCCGCTACCCAGTGGGGCCGATACATCGCCGCTCACATCATATTGAAAGCCAAAGGTGCGGCTATGATTGTTCCAATCAACGGTCTCCCCACTCGCGCGAGCCCGTCGCTGAAAATTGTTGCCGCGGCTCCAATAGGGATCATAGACGAGCGTCAGATTGGCCTTGATCGGCCCCTTGTTGCCATATTTCAGAATGGCGGAGAATTTGGCGTCGTCGAAGCTGTTCCATTGCACCTGGTTGCGGCGCTCGATCAGTGCCCCGGTCGGTGAGAGGATGCGATAGTCGTTGCCACCCAGCGCACCGCGCCCGGCATTGTCCTCCAGCGAGAAGGTGTAGCCGAGGTTGCCGGTCGTGCCGTTATAGCTGATCGATCCGGCGAGCCAACGCGGGCGGGCATAATAAGCGCGTAGTGCCGGGCTCCAGCTATAATTGCCGGTGCCTTTGCGATCGGTTTTGAGTATGATGTCGGCAACTTCGCCGGTCAGGCCAGGGATGCCGACCGAGGCCGCTTCCTTGATGTCGATGCGTGCGACATCGCTCGCCGCGATTTTCTGGAGCTGCGCGGCAGCGCCGCCCGTCTTGTCGGTGATCCGCTGGCCATTGATCAGGATATTTTCGGAAGCCTGGCCGAGGCCACGTGCCGTATCGGCGCCGCGGATCGTGAACCCCGGAACCTGGACGAGCAAATCATACGCCGTTCTCGGTGCAAATCGAGCAAAGTCGGCGGGCGTGTAGGACCGCGCGCCATTGGTCGCGATGACGGGTTCCTGCGGCGGGGCAGCGCTGGTCCGATCGGCGTATCCGGTGGCGGCGCACAGCCCCATCGCAAGCAGCGCCTGGCGCGACAGCCGCCGCCGCCTGATCGGTAGCGCCCTATCGCCGAAAAGGATCAAAGACGCTTGCATCAACGCTCCAGGGTGTATCACGTGAATCATACACCTTGGGCGTAGCCATGCAAGTGGGCCCGCATTTGGATTGATCGGCCGGCGTTGATCAGGGGGGAGAGTGATAGGCCGAGATGCTGTTTTCGGGCGCGAGCGCCAGGCCGATCCGGGCCATGCACCGGGCAATCGCACCGTCGCGCTCGGCTGGGCTCAGACCCAGTTTTTCAAGTGTGTCGGACTGCAAGATGCTGGCCAGTCCGTGGATCGTCGACCAGACAAACAGCGCGTCGAGCGGCACCGAGACGGGGGCGAGCGGCTGCAGCGTCATGCGGGCGATGCTCCGTTCAAGCAGCTCAAAGGCGTAACGCGCGCGTTGCATCATCGCTGGGTGCTTGGCACCGTCGGGCAATGGGGTATTGAACATCAGCCGATATTCGAGCGGGTGCGCGCGCGCGTAAGCGAAATAGGCCAGGCCAAGCGCACCCAGCGCTTCGGGTGGGGCGCCGCTGCGATCGGCGGTTTCCAGAAACGCGGCAAAGCCATCGAAACAGCGCGCCACCACTTCGGCCAGGATGTGATCGCGGCTGGGGAAATGCTTGTAGGGCGCCTGATGGGATACGCCGAGGCGACGGGCGACTTCGCGCAGGCTCAGTTGCTCAATCCCGGTCTCGGCGATCACGGCAAGCGCTTCGGTAAGGCATGCCTCACGCAGGTCGGTAGGTGTTGGTTTTCGTGTCGTGGTGATGGCGTGTCATCCCGGCCATGATGGCGCTCATGATGGCGCCACGCGCGACGCGGGGCAATGTCGACAGGCCATAGATCAGTAATTTGGATTGCAGGCCAGGGCGGACGATGTGGCGCTTGCCGAGCGCCTGCAGTGTTTCGTGTGCGATGCGCTGGGGATTGGCTGCAGCGCCCATTTGCAGCTGGGATCGGGCGGCAAAGCCACTGGCGACGGGGCCGGGCGTGCAGGCCAGCACATCAATCCCCAGCGGCGCCAATTCGCGGGACAGCCCCTCGGCCAGGACATGATTATAAGCCTTGGTCGCGGCGTAATGGGCGGCGCGCGCCACGCCCTGGAAAGCGACGATCGAGCTGAACAGGATGATCCCGCCCCGGCCGCGCGCGACCAGCCCGGGGGCGAGGGCGTGGCTGAGCGTCAGCACTGCCCCGCAATTGACAGCAAGCATCGCCTGTTCCTCGGTCAGGTCGGTAGCGAGAAAGGATCCGGCGGTGCCGAAGCCGGCGGCGAGAACGAGCAAGCCGATATCGATATCGCCGAGCGTCGCCAGCAACCGGTCGAGCGCGCCAGAGTCGCCAAGATCGGCGGCAACCACCCGGACTCTGACCAGGTGAGCGCGGGTCAGTTCAGCAGCGAGCAGGTCCAGCGCCACCTGGTTGCGCGCAACCAGGATCAGGTTGAGCCCGCGCGCCGCACAGTCGCTCGCGATCGCCCGGCCGATCCCGTCCGATGCGCCGGTCACCAATGCCCAAGGACCGTAGATCCTGGTCCAGCCTGTGGTGCGCGTCTCTGGCTTCATGGTGGTACTCGCTTTCATGCTGAGCTTGCCGTGAACAGGTCGATCGGTTAATGGTAGACACTGTCAACCGGCGAGGTTTTTGTCAATGTATGTCTCGATCACCGGGCTCAGGCTCAATGGGCCACTGCATGCCGCGCGGTTCTGGTGGCATGCGCTGCGTTCGATGGCGCAGGCGCAGAGCGCCGCCGGGAATTTGCGGGCCGAAGCGCGGGCGATCAACGGGGTGCAGCATACGCTGACGGTGTGGACCGACCGGGCGGCAATGCGGCGCTTCATGGTGTCGGGCGCGCATGCCAAAGCGATGCGGGCCTTTCCGGCCATCGCGACCGGGTCGACCTTCGGGTATGAAAGCGATGGCGTGCCCGATTGGTCGGCCGTGCATGCGCTGTGGCAGGAACGCGGGGTGGCCTATGGTGCCAAGGGGGCAAAACCGGCGGCTTGATCGCCCGTGGGCAACTGGCGGGCCACCTGAACGCCGCCGATAATTTCGTTCATGCAACGTTACGGTGACTTGGGTTGTTATGGCCTGCAGATTGAGGAGACCACCATGACCCGTTTTACCCGTATCGCCGCTATCATCGCCACGTCGTGCATCGCATTGTCCACTCCGGTCCTCGCGCAGACAGCGCAGCAGGAGCAACGCTTTGAGGCGGCGCAGCAGCGTTTCCAGAACGAAATGCAGATATTCCGCACCGAGTTCGATCGCTATCAGGCCGCGCGCAATAGCCGCTCGAGCTATCGCGATCAGCGCAACGATCCCCGCTATAACGACCCGCGCTATAACGATCCCCGTTATGCCGACCGCGACGAAAACGGTTATGATGCGGCACGCTATTATCGCGATGGCCCCAATTACCAGGAGCGCGTGCTGGCCGAGGACGATCGCGTCTATCGCGGCAATGACGGGCGCTATTATTGCAAGCGCAATGATGGCACGACCGGGCTGATCGTTGGCGCGATTGGCGGCGGTGTGCTTGGCAATGTGATCGACGGCGGCCATTCGCGCGCGGCCGGCACGCTGATCGGTGGCGCCCTTGGGGCGATTATCGGCAAGTCGGTCGATCAGAACAGCCAGCCGATCAAGTGCCGGTAAACCCGGCCGCTTCTTAGGTAAAAGTGGCGCGGCATCCCCTCAGGTGTGCCGCGCCGTTTGCCTATCTGCCCTTGAAAAGCCCGCCCAATACGCCGCGGACCAGCCCGCCAATCAGGCCGCCACTGCTCGATCCGCGTCTTGAACTCGTGCCGAACACCTGTTTGGCGACTTCATTGGCGACGGTGCGGGTGATGGTCGTCGTGGCGGTACGCGTCGCGGCCGTGGCGATCTTGTTCCAGGGATTATTGGCAGCGGCGCGCTCAGCGTCGCGCGCTTGGCGTACCGCTTCCTTGTCGGCGGCGATGCGGGCGCGTTCGGCTTCCTTGGCCGCGCGGGCATCGTCCTTGGCCTGAATGGCGGCCTGCTTGTCGGCTTCGGTCTTGGCCGTCGCCTCGGCGGCGGCGGCTGACGCCTCCTCTGCTTTGGCGGCGAGCAACTCCTCGGCCGATTCGGCATCGATCACCGTGTCATATTTCTCGCCGATCGCATCGGTGGCGATCATCACGCCGCGTTCCTTGGCGTCGAGCGGCCCGACACGGGTCGATGGCGGTTTGATCAGCGTACGCTCGACCGGCGATGGCGCACCGTCGGGCTGGAGCAACGATACCAGGGCCTCACCGACCTTCAATTCGGTAATGATCGTCTCGACATCGACGCCGGGATTGGCGCGGAAGGTGGTAGCCGCTGACTTGACGGCGGCCTGATCGCGCGGGGTGAAGGCGCGCAGGGCGTGCTGGACGCGATTGCCGAGCTGGCCCGCGACGGTATCGGGGATGTCGATCGGATTCTGGGTGATGAAATAGACGCCGACGCCCTTTGAACGGATCAGCCGGACAACCTGTTCGATCTTGTCGAGCAGCGCCTTGGGCGCATCGTTGAACAGCAGATGCGCCTCATCGAAGAAGAAGCACAGCACCGGCTTATCGGGGTCGCCGACCTCGGGGAGATGCTCGAACAGCTCGCTCAGCAGCCAGAGCAGGAAGGTGGAGTAGAGCTTGGGGCTCTGCATCAATTTGTCGGCGGCGAGGATGTTGACGACGCCGCGGCCCTTGTCATCGAGCGCGATCATGTCGGCCATGGCGAGCGCGGGTTCGCCGAAGAAATGCTCGCCGCCCTGCGAGCGAAGCTGGAGCAACGAGCGTTGGATCGTTCCGATGCTGGCCTTCGACATATTGCCATAGGTGGTGGTCAGCTCATCGGCGCGCGTCGCGCAGTGGGCGAGCATGGCCTGGAGATCATCGAGATTAAGGAGCAGCAATCCTTCCTTGTCGGCGACGTGGAAGGCAATGGTGAGGACGCCCTCCTGAACTTCGTTCAGGTCCATTAGCCGCGCTAGCAGGAGGGGCCCCATTTCGGAAATGGTGGTGCGGATCGGATGGCCTTGTTCGCCGAACAAATCCCAGAACTGCACGGGCGTGTCGGCATAGGCCCAATCGTCATCGCCGATTTCCTTGGCGCGGGCAGCGAAGATGTCGTGGAGCTTGCCGGTGGGAGAGCCGGCCATGGCGAGCCCGGCAAGGTCGCCCTTTACATCAGCTACGAAGCAGGGGACGCCGGCGGCCGAGAAGCCTTCGATAATGCCCTGTACCGTCACCGTCTTGCCGGTGCCGGTGGCGCCGGCAATCAGACCGTGGCGATTGGCGCGTTTGAGTTCGAGTGCCTGGGGTTTGCCGCCACCGGTCCCAATGAAGATGCTACCGTCCGCCATATCACTCTCCCTACGCTCTCCCACCGCTATCGCGCGTTTGGGGGGAGCGCGGCAAGACACGAAAAGGCCGCCCGGTCATCGCTGACCGGGCGGCTGTTCGACGCTATAGGGCGACAGCCTATTTCTTCAGCTTGATCGGCACGAAAGCGCCTGGCAGGCGCTGGCGCTGGACGTAGAGCAGCACCGTCGGCCGACCGTCTCGGATCGCCTGCGATACGATGGCAGAGAGCGCTTCCGGCGTGCCGACCGGCGTGCCGTTGGCCGAAACGATCACATCGCCGCGCTTGAGCTTCTGTCCGGCATCGCTCGATGGATCAGTGCCGCTGACGACGACGCCACTGACGGTCGAATCGACGCCAATGTTGCGGGCGATCTGCGGGGTGAGCGCAACAACGGCGAGGCCCAGCTTGTTGGCGACGGGAGAAGCCGGGCCTTCAGTGTCGGGCTGGCTCATGCCATCCTCGTCGTCATTGGCACCTGATGCCGCTAGGAGCGCATCTTCCGACGGGCGCGTGCCGATCACGACCGATACCGTCATCTTCTTGCCGGCGCGGACCAGTTCGACCGGGATGCGCGATCCCGGCGTTTCGTTGGCGACGAGATAGCTGAGCGATGCGTCCTGCGTCACCGGCTTGCCATTGACCGAGACGACGACGTCGCCGACCTTGATACCGGCCTTGTCGGCGGGTTCACCGGGCGAGACGCTGCGGATCAGTTCGCCGGTGTTCTTGGGCAGATTGAGCGCGGCTGCGCTATCGTCATCGAGCGGCTGCGGGCCGACGCCGAGATACCCGCGGGCGATGGCCGTGCCCTTCATCAGCTTGTCGATTACGGGTTTGGCATCTTCCGCGGGAATGGCGAAGCCGATGCCGATATTGCCGCCCGACTGGCCGGCAAAAATCTGCGAGTTGATGCCGATGACATTCCCGCTGAGATCGAACATCGGACCGCCCGAATTGCCCTGGTTGATCGCCGCATCGGTCTGGATGAAGCGGTCATAGGCGCCGGCGCCAGTGACGCGGTGGAGCGCCGAGACGATACCCGCCGTCACCGTGCTGCCAATGCCGAACGGATTGCCGATCGCGATCACCCAATCGCCCACACGGGCGCGGGTCGAATCCCCGAACTTGACGAAGGGGAGGCCGGTCGCGTTGATCTTAAGCAGCGCAAGATCGGAGATCGGGTCGCGCCCGACGAGCTTGGCGGTATATTCCTTGCGATTGGTCAGGATCACCGTGATCGAGTCGACCGTTGCGCCCTTGGCACCAGGGGCCACGACGTGATTGTTGGTGACGACATAGCCGTCATCGGAAATCAGAAAACCCGACCCGAGCGACTGGGCTTCGCGCACCGCCGGGGCTCCACCGCCCTGACCCTGGCCGCCGAACAATTCGGCAAAGGGCGTACCCGCAAATGGGTTTGCAGGAGCCTGCTGGACCTTGATGCTCTGCTTGGTCGAAATATTGACGACCGCTGGCTGGAGCTTGGCGACCAGATCGGCAAAGCTGACCGGGGCGCCGGCACGTGGCGCGATCGCCGCCATGGCAGCGGGCTCATTTTGCGCGGTTTGCGCCGAGGCCGGCGGCTGGAGGGTTACAGCAGCGGCAGCGCCGCCCAGAAGGAGAGCCCCGGTGATGGCATAAGCGTAACGCACGTTAGATTATTCCTCTCTTGTCCGTCGCAACACAGCAGCCTTTGCCGGTGCGTGCCTTAACGGCGATTGAATATGAACCAATTGTCAGCGTGGTCGCCCGGTGAACTGCTTGAGATATTCATTATTGGGTGAAAGGATAATGGATGTCTCGCTTTGCGGCGTGCTGCCATCGGCCGCGAAGGTCTGCCGATAGGATTGCATCGCGCGGTAGAAATCATAGAAATCCGCGTCCTTGTTGAAGCTTTCGGCATAAATGCGCGAGGCATTGGCATCGGCTTCGGCGCGGATGATCTGCGCCGATTTCTGGCCCTGGGCACGGATCGTCGCCGCCTGTTGCTGCCGCGCGGTCCGCATCCGGTTGAGCGCGCTGTCGAGCGGGCTGCCGCTGGGCAGATCGGCGTGCTTGATCCGGACATCGACGATTTGCACGCCATATTGCGAGGCGAGCTTTTGCAGCCCGTTCTGGATATTATCCATCACCTGGCCGCGCTCCGGGCTGAGCAAGGCAGCAAAGGGGCGCTTGCCAAGCTCGTTGCGCAGCGCCGAGCCAAGCAATGGGCGCAGCTGCTCTGCGATCCGGTCTTCGGTCGCGGAGGTGCTGCCAGTCGAGACGACGGCTTTCAGCGGGTTGATGATCCGGAAGCGGGCAAAGGCATCGACTTCAAGCCGCAGCTGATCGGTTGACAGCACCTGCTGGTTTTCGAGATCGACATCAAGGACGCGCTTGTCGACCCAGACGACCTTGTCGATGAACGGGAATTTGGCGAGCAGCCCCGCACCGGTGCGGCCAAAGGGCTGGTCAGGCTTCCAGACATTGACGGTATAGACAGGCTGTTCGAAGCGCAGAATCACGGCCTGTTCGGTTTCGGGCACGATTACGAAGCTGCTCGTTGCAAGGATCAGCGCGAGCAGCGCGGCAATGCCGAGCGCGATCGGGTTGCGGACCAAGGTGGCGTTCATTGGCTCACCTCCGTCGCTGGATTGGGCAGGGCGACGGGCGCGGCAGCTTCCGGCTTGGCGCGCAAGCCGGGCAGTGGCAGATAGGGCACGACGCCGCCGGTTTCGACGATAGTCTTGTTGGTCTTGGCCAGCACGGCCTCCATGGTTTCATAATACATGCGGCGACGGGTCACCACGGGCGCCAGCTTATACTGAGCATAGGCCAGATCGAATTGGGTTGCCTCGGCCTGCGCGCGGGCTGTTATCTGCTGCGCATAGGTGCGGGCTTCATTGAGGTTCGATTCGGCTTCCTGCTGGGCAGCACTCACCTTTTTGAACTCGTCGATCACCTTGGACGGTGGATCGGCCTGTTTGATGGCGATGCCCTGGATGCGGATCCCGGCATTATATTCGGTGAGGATCGACTGCATCAGATCCTGCGCGCGCACGCCGATCCGGTCGCGCCCGCTGCCAATTGCCTCGTCAAGCGTAACGGTAGCGACCACGGCGCGCATCGCGCTTTCTGCGACCGCGCGGACCGTCTCTTTGGGATTGCGGATCTGGTAGATATAATCCTGCGGGTTGGCGATGTCCCAGCGGACCGAATAAGCCAGATCGATGATGTTCTGATCACCGGTCAGCATCAAATTCTCGCCGGTGCCGCCTTCGGGGAAATCCTCGGTGCGGATGGCCTGCACATCGACCTTGGCGACGGTAGCGATCGGAGCTGGCCAGGTCAGCCGGATGCCGGGATCAAGCGTTTCGGAATAGCGACCGAAAAAGGCGACGACGCCGCGCTGCTGCGGCGCGATCTGGTGCACGCTGGTAAAGATGACCCATAAAGCCACGATCAGCGCTGACCCGATCAGCCAGATCGCGCGACCACCGCCGCCGGTGGGGAAGCCGGTAAAGCCGCTACCGCCACCGCCGCCACCCGTGCCGCGGGCACGACGAATGAATTCATCAAGCGCGGTCGGCTTCACGCCACGCGGGCGATTGCCGCCGGGCGGAACCGACCAGGGGTTGCGTGGCCCCTCATTGTCGTCGCCGGAATTGCCCCAGGGGCTTTTCGGCTTTTCGGTCATCAGGGTGGAGAAGCGCTGCAGCCAGGCCGGAGTATTGATCATTAGCCCTTTATAGGTGTCTGAAACGGGAAAAACAGTGGCAAGTGTCCAAGACAGCCCTAATGCCATCGACATGACTGATATTGACACCCTTAACGCAACGCTGGCCCCGATCGCCGGCAGCCGCGCGACCGCCAGGCTCGAGCAGGGCCGTGCCTCGATCATCCTGGACGTGAGTGGGCTCGAACCGACGGCGCGCGATATGATGGCAGCGGCGGTTCGGGCCGAAGTCTCCGCGCTGGCCGGCATTGTCGAAGTGCGCGTGGCGATGACCAGCCAGCGCAGCCAGCGCCAGCTGATCGCCGTCGCCAGCGGCAAGGGCGGAGTCGGCAAATCGACCGTCTCGGCCAATCTGGCGATCGCGCTTCACCAGCTTGGGCGCAAGGTTGGGTTGGTCGATGCCGATATCTATGGCCCCTCGCAGCCTAAATTGATGGGCGTCGAAGGCAGCCGCCCGACGGCGCCCGACAAGCTGCTGCTGCCAGTGGAGACGGCTTATGGCGTCCCGCTGCTGTCGATGGGCCAATTGGTTGCGGCGGATCAGGCGATTGCGTGGCGCGGGCCGATGGCAGCGGGGGCGCTTGGCCAGTTGGTCGATGCCGATTGGGGGCAGGCCGATACACTAGTGGTCGACATGCCGCCGGGCACCGGCGACGTGCAGCTGACGATGATTCAGAAACATCGCCCGGCCGGGGTGGTAATCGTCTCGACGCCGCAGGATCTGGCGTTGATCGATGCCAGGCGGGCGATCGATCTGTTCGTCAAGGCGGGCATCCCGATCGTCGGCCTGGTCGAGAATATGGCCGGTTATGCCTGCCCGTCCTGCGGCGCCATCTCCGATCCGTTCGGCACCGGCGGGGCGGAACTCGCCGCCGATACGCTCGACATCCCGTTCCTCGGGCGGATACCGCTAGAGATCGCGATTCGCACCGGATCGGATGGCGGCATGCCGCCGGTGGCCGGGAACGGGCCGGAGCGCGCCGCGTTCATCGAAATCGCCACGATCGTGCGCGATTGGCTCGATCGAGGAGGCAAGCATGCCACTGACTTCGGATGACGACATCAAGGCGCTGCTCGAAAGCGTCCGGACGATTGCGCTAGTCGGCGCCTCCGATCGGCCCGATCGGCCGTCTTACGGGGTGATGGCGACGCTGCAGCACCATGGCTACCGCGTGATCCCGATCAATCCGCAAATTGCGGGCGAACATCTCCACGGCGAGTTCATCTTCGGCGACATGGCGGTGCTTGGCGACCCGATCGACATGGTCGATATTTTCCGCAATTCGGCGGCGGCGGGCGCTGCTGTCGATCAGGCGATCGCAGTTGGTGCCAAGGCGGTCTGGATGCAGCTTGGGGTGATCGACGAAGCGGCAGCCGCACGGGCCGAAGCGGCCGGGTTGCAGGTCGTCATGGATCGGTGCCCGGCAATCGAACTCAGGCGGTTGCAGGTCGCACCGATCGGCTAACCCCTGTGGATTGCCCTTAGCCAGCTTTTTCGGCACAAAGCCATGGATATAGGCTCCATCTACTTGAAGGTGTGGTGATCATGCTGGTTGTGACACTGATGCTGCTGATGGCAGGAGCGGAGGACCGGGCGGACATCGCCACTCTGCTTAAAGCCTATCGGGAAAAGACCCGCGCCGAATATCGCTGCGCGCCAACCGCCGATCCTGACGAAATTCTGGTCTGCGGCGCGCGCCATGCCGACCGCTATCGCCTCCCGCTCATCAGCTTTGACGCAGGCGACCCGCATCATGAAGGCGTTTATGAACAGGCCGAGCGGCTCCAGGCCAAAACCACGCCATGCCAGGATCATGGCCCCTATCTGATCGGCTGCGGCATGGTTGGGGTCAGCCTCACCACTGGCGGGCGAGGTACGCATATCGGCGGCGTCCGGCCGCTCTCGCCTTAGGCCAGAATGTGCATCCATAGCGGCGCGCCGGTCAGGCTTGGCGACCCACGCAGCTTTTCGAGCGCCTGGGCGACCGCGCGTTCAGGTCCTTCATGCGTCACAATCGCCACCAGCACGCTGCCGTCGCCGCTATGGCCGCGCTGCATCAGGCTTTCGATCGAGACGCCGGCGTCGCGCATCGCTGCGGCAATTTCCGCGAGCACGCCGACCTTGTCTGCAACCGAGAATCGCACATAGGCGCGGCCGCGCCGGTCGCCGGTATCGGCGGCGGCCTGGGCTATCAGCGCATCGGCCGGCATCGCATAAGGCGGGCCATATTCACCGCGCGCAATATCGATCAGATCAGCGACCACCGCCGATGCGGTCGGCCCTTCGCCAGCGCCCGCGCCCTGGAACAGCAAGCGCCCGACGAAGTTTCCTTCTGCGACAACAGCGTTGGTCGCCCCGGTTACATGCGCCAGCGGATGGCTGGTTGGGACGAGATGCGGATGCACGCGCTGGAACAGACCATAGCTGTTCGATTCGGCGATCCCGATCAGCCTGATGCGATAGCCAAGCGTCGCCGCTTCGGCGATATCGGCGGCGAGGACATCACGAATGCCACCCGCCTGGACGTCGGCAAAGGCGGGTTGGGTACCGAAGGCGATACTGGCGAGGATCGACAATTTGTGCGCGGCATCCACGCCATCAATATCGAAGCTCGGGTCGGCCTCGGCGAAGCCGAGCGCCTGGGCCTCGGCGAGGACATCGCCGAAATCGCGGCCCTCGGCCTCCATCTTGGTTAGGATGAAATTGCAGGTGCCGTTGAGGATGCCATAAACACGCACGATTTCATTCGCGGCCGCCCCTTCGCGCAAGCCCTTGATGACCGGAATGCCGCCGGCCACCGCCGCTTCGAATTTGAGCGGGGCGCTTGCGGCCTCAGCGGCGCGGGCAAGCTCAAGGCCGTGATGCGCGATCATCGCTTTGTTAGCCGTGACGAGCCCCTTACCCGCCGCCAGGGTGGCACGGGCCAGGGTCAGCGCCGGTCCATCCGAACCGCCAACCAATTCGACCACGACATCGGCATCGCCACGCTGGGCAAGTGCTGTCGTATCGTCGACCCAGGCAAAACGCGCGATATCGACGCCGCGATCCTTGGCCCGGTCGCGCGCGGAGACCGCGACAATCTCGATCGGACGGCCCGCGCGCCGGGCGATCAGCGCGCCATTGGCGTCAATCAGCCGGATGACGCCCGCGCCAACGGTGCCGAGCCCGGCGAGGGCAATACGGAGAGGTTTTGCTTCAATCATGGGGGCGACGCGTGCCCCCGGCGCTGCGTTGCGTCAAGGCCGATAGGTCGGCTTAATGATGATCACACAGCCTTGGGCGGCGCAGTCGCGCATCTGTCGGTTGACTTGCCAACCCACTGCAAAGAACCATGCGGCATGGTCACCATGAAGAGCGTAATCGCCGCCCGAAACTGGCGTCTTTGGAACACGATCCATTGAAGGAAGCCGGATAGGATGGAAATGCTCAGGGGAAAGCCCGCTTGCCAATCCAAATTGGGCACAAGCTGCCAATTGACTGCCGCAAGCAGCAGCGTGACCGTGACCAGCGCTGTTCCGATGACGCCCAGACATAGTGCGCCGTAGCGCCATGCCAGATTCACGTCGCTCAGCCCTTCACAAGGCCGATTTCAACCAGGCGCTCGTGCAGATAATCATGCGCGGTGATCGGGGTCGGGTAGCGGTTCGGGTTGGTGGCGCTGATGCAGCCGGGCAGTGTCTCGATCAAGAAATCGGGCGCCGGGTGGAGGAAGAAGGGCATCGAATAGCGGGGCAGGGCGCGGCGTTCGGGGGGGGGATTCACAACGCGGTGGGTGGTCGAGGGGAGAACATGGTTGGTGAGCCGTTGCAGCATGTCGCCGACATTGACGACCATTGCATCGGCGGGCGGCTTGATCGCCAGCCATTCGCCGTCGCGGTCGAGCAGTTCGAGTCCGGCCTCCTCGGCGCCCAGCAGCAAGGTAATCAGGTTGATGTCCTCATGCGCGCCGGCGCGGACACCCTGGGCATCGGCGGGGATCGGGGGGTAATGGAGCAGGCGCAGGATCGAATTGCCATCCTTGACCGCCGGATCGAACCAGTCTGCGGCGAGGCCGAGATGGCGCGCGATCGCCGACAGGATGGTATCGCCAGCACGATCAAAGGCGGCGAACAGCGCGTCCAGCGTCGCGTGGAACCCCGCGGGCCGGGCGGGCCAGATATTGGGCGGCATGACATCGGCAAAGCGATGCCCCGATGGCAGATCCCGCCCGACATGCCAGAATTCCTTGAGGTCGACGATGCTCGCGCCCTTGGCGATCTCGGTCTTGAACGGCGTGTAGCCGCGCTGTCCGCCGCCAGCCGGGGTATAATAGCTGCGCTTTTCGGCTTCGGGCAGGGCGAAAAATTCCTGCGTATGCCGCCACGCCTGATCGATCAGCGCCTGATCAATGCCGTGATCGGCGACCACGGCAAAGCCGAACCGCTCGAACGATGCGCCCAGCGCGCTGGCAAAGCCGTCGGGATCGTTTCGGTCCTGCGTCAACGACAGGGCAGGAACATGGGCAGTCGGCGTATCGAGCATCGGCAGGCGTCCGTTTGGCGTTTGGCCCCACAACATAGAGCGCCGTGCCGGGTTCGAACAGGGGGCCTTGGCCGCCTTATCCCTTGGGTCGCCTTATCCCTTGCTGATCGTGCCGGTACTGTGCCCGCCTGCCGCCGGCTGTATGTCAATACGAAGCGGCTTGCCCTTGGCGTCGGTCCCGGCAAGCGCCGAGCCGTCGGCCTTGAGCAAATAACCCTGCTTGCCGAGCGTTTCGGCATACCAGGCACGGACCGTCTCCGGGTCGGCAGGGCTATCGAACGCCATGTCGACCATATCGTCCACTTCGTGCGGCATGATCTTCAGGTCGATCATCGTCGACCCCGGATAGAGCGGCAGTGCGGCCATATCGACGGCGCTCCCGTCAGGCATCGGCATGTCCATCGCATTGTTGCCGGCCATTGCCGCCGGGACCGACGCCGGTTCGGTACAGCCCGCAAGCGAGATCGCGATGACGGCCGCCAATGCCCCGGCCAGTGAACGAGATCGGGTCATGCTTGCCTCCACGCCGATGGTGATAGGCGCCTTCAGACGCGAGCCAGCGGTGGTTGGTCAAGCACTGCCAGTATCCGGCACCGTTTTTGGACGCAACCGCGCCGATCCGCCAGGTCTTCGCCCCCGGCCACAATAACACCGGTGGAATGGCCATTGGCGGCGGGGGTCAGTTCAAGCTTGAACGGCTTTTTCTCGTCATCCTTGCCCGTCAGGCCGGTGCCGTCCTTGGTCAGCGTGAATTTGGCCTTGCCGAGCTTGTCGAAAAACCAGTCTCGGACAATGGCTGGCGCAGCCGGGCTGTCAAAGGTGATGCGGACCTGGCTCTTGTCGCTGCCATTCTTGCCATCATGGGCAACGATATTCATGCCGCTGATCGTGGAGCCGGGATAGAGATGGACGCCATTGAGATCGAAATCACTGCTGTTGAGCGAGAGCTTGGGGAGCGTGAGCTTGCCGGAAAAGCCCGGCGTGTTGATCGCCACTTCGCCGGTTTTGCCGTCCACGCCGGCGATGACATTGCCATCCGCACCGCCCGACTTGATCGAGATCGTCGTGCCGTCCTTGCCGGCATCGCCGCAGCCGGCCAGCGGCAGGGCACATAGCATCAGCATCAGCATCGATCGGCGCATCGTTGATCCCCTTGGTGTGTTGATGTTATAATACACAGCGACGGTTGTTCGTCAAGGCGATCGTTGTTTTGTGGCGGCACAGGCTCGACCGACAGCCACGCTTGAGGCATGGCCGCCGACATGACTGTTCAACAGACCATCGCTGCGCCAGCACAACTGCCGATCGGCTTTGTTGAATTCGTGGCGTTGATCGCGTCGCTGATGGCGCTGACTGCGCTGGGAATCGATGCGATGCTGCCGGCGCTGCCGGCAATCGGCACGGCGCTGGGGGTTGGCGTGGCCAATGATCGCCAGCTGGTCATCGGGGTGTTCCTGATCGGATTTGGGATCGCCCAGCTGGTGCATGGCCCGCTTGCCGATCGATTCGGTCGGCGGCCGGTGCTGGTTGCTGCGCTGGCCGCCTATGTCGTCGCCAATCTGATCGCCGCCTTTTCCGCCAGCTTTGTGCTGCTGCTGGTCGCCCGTTTCGCGGCGGGCACCGCAATCGCCGCTTCGCGCGTGGTGACAGTGGCGCTGGTGCGCGATTGCTATTCGGGACGCGCCATGGCGCGGGTGATGAGCCTGGCCTTCATGGTGTTCATGGCCGCGCCCGTGCTGGCGCCAAGCGTTGGTGAGCTGATCCTGATGTTCGGATCGTGGCGGCTGATCTTCGTGATGATCGCGGTGATTACCGCCTTTATCCTCATCTGGTTCGTTTTCCGGATGCCCGAGACGCAGCGGATTGAGGATCGGCAGCCCTTGTCGTTCGAGCGCTTGTGGAGCGGGTGGCGGCAGACGCTGACCGATCGCTACTCGATCGGCTACACGCTGGCGGCCACGGCGCTGATGGGGGGGCTTTATGGCTTCATCAATTCGGTCCAGCAGATCGTCGCGGCGTTGACGGGCGACAATCGCCTGCTTGTGCCGGTGTTTATCGGCGTTGCGGGCATGATGGCGCTCGCCAATCTGCTCAATTCGCGCATTGTCATGCGGATCGGCACGCGCCGGATATCGCATAGCGCCTTGGTCGGGCTGGTGCTGTTATCGGCGGTGCATCTGACGATTGCAGCGACGGGTGGCGAGACGATCTACAGCTTCACGATCCTGCAGGCGCTGGCGATGGCCTGTTTTGGCCTCGCGACCGCCAATTTCTCGTCGATGGCGATGGAGAAGATGGGCCATATCGCGGGCACCGCCTCCAGCGTGCAGGGTTTCATCAGCGTTACGGCGGGAGCGTTGATCGGCGCGGCGATCGGCCAGTCCTTCAATGGCACCACGGTGCCGCTTTATATTGGCTTTCTTGCCGCCAGTCTGCTGGCGCTGGGTGTCGTCGCCATTGTCGAGCGCGGCCGGCTTTTTCGGCCCAGCTGAGCCCGATCGCCGCCCGCATCGGAACAACCGCCGCTGCCTGCCGTTGGCACTTCCGGACGGCCGCATTTCGCGGCCCTTTTCGGAGAGCAGGCAATGGCAAGCGGCGGCGTGCAAATTCCCGGCAATGGTACCGGCGATGACGGCTATGACGAAGACGGCTATGACGAAAGCCAACGCGCCGAAATTCTGGAAGCGACCGGCGGCGGCACCATCGACGGCTCGATGATGACCGATCTGGTCCCTGATCTCGGCGGCCAGCAGGATATCGACAATCTCGACCGGCCCGAATTTGATGTATCCGCGCGCCGGGCATCGGCGGGGCCGGATGATGATGACCCGGCCGATGACGACGATGACGATGACGATGACGATGACGATGACGATGACGATGACGATGACGATGGCGACGACGATGGCGACGCCGACGCCGACGACGACGATGGTGACGACGACGACGATGACGACGACGATCACGACGCCGACCATGACGACGCGGACGAGCGCGACTCGTGATCGCCCCGGCTTGACGGCGCGACGCGCGAATCGCAGCATGGCGGCGCTGGAGGAATTGCGCCATGCCCACCGATCCGCGCGTCGATGCCTATATTGCGCGCCAGGCTGATTTCGCCCGGCCGATCCTGACCGAGCTGCGCGCGCGCGTCCATGCCGCGCAGCCCGAGGTGGTCGAGACGATCAAATGGGGGATGCCGTTCTTTACCTATGCCGGCAAACCGCTCGCCAATATGGCGGCGTTCAAGGCGCATGCGAGCTTTGGCTTCTGGCAGCGCGCGGGCCTGCCGACGGGCAAGGAGGGCGAGGCGATGGGCCAGTTCGGCAAGCTGGCTGCCATCGCCGACCTGCCCGATCCGGCCAGCTTCGCCGCGCTGGTGGCCGATGCCGTGGCGCTGATCGATGGCGGCGCCGGCAAACCGATGCGCCCGGTGCGCCCGTCCAAGCCTGCACCGATTGTGCCCCCCGAACTCGCAGCGATATTGGCGGCCGATCCCGTCGCGGCCGGCCATTTCGCTGCCTTTGCGCCCAGCTGCCGGCGCGAATATTGTGACTGGATCGGCGAGGCCAAGCGCCAGGAAACCCGCGACAAGCGTGCCGCCGATGCGGCTATATGGCTGCACGAGGGGAAACGGCGAAACTGGAAACACGAAAGCTGCTGAGCGCGCCTAGCGCTGGCCACTATCACCGAAATGGGCGAGCACCGCGAGATCGTTGGCGCTGACCGGGGTGCCGGTGACATCGACCGGGGCGGTGCTGTTGGCCGCCGCCGGCGCGGGGGTGGGGGTGGCGCCGGCGACGTCATAGGCCGTCCATAAAATGCCGCCCGACCAGAGCAGGGCCGACCAGCGGCTGCGAAAGAGTTTGGCGAAGGGCATGGCGCGATGATGCGCCCGGCCGGGTTAACCGATCGCTCGATGACAGGGTTAATTGTCCGGTCGACCTGCGTGCGTGCGCAGTTGTGCCATGCCCGTGGCCGGCATAGGATCGCTGACGTCAATTCCCGTTGCAGGAGCACCAGATGATGCGCGCCACCCCTTCGATCTTTGCCCTGTCCTGCCTGGTCTTTGCCGGCAGTGTCGCGCTCGCGCAGACCGCGCCCATGCCGCCGATGCCGTCTGCGCCCCCCAAGCCGCCCATGGCGCCGATGCCGCCGATGCCGCCGATGGATCATGCCAGGATGATGGCCGGGCACGGCATGATGGACCACGCGGCCATCGTCCAGGCGCGGCAGGCTGGCTTCCACCTGACCGTTGCTGCCTTTCTGGGCATCAAGGCCGGTATTGCGCGCGGTGCCGATGTGAAGACGCTGGCGCTGCCCGCCGCCGCCATCGCCGGCTGGGGCAAGGCGATCCCGACGATGTTTCCGCCGCACAGCGACACGCCCGAAAGCGATGCGTTGCCCAGCATATGGACCGACCGCGCCGGTTTCGAAGCCGCCGCCGCCAAGATGAGCGTCGCGGCGCGCGCGCTCGCCGATCTCGGCAAGGCCGGCGACACGGCGGGTTTCGCGATTCAGTTCGAGACGCTCGCCAAGACCTGCGGCGAATGCCACACGACCTATCGCAAGCCCGAAGAGAAGAAATAGCGGCTTTAACGCCCCGGCAGCAGCTCTGGCCGAAATTCGAAGTGCATCGTATCGAAATGGCGCCAGCGGCCGCCCCAGATGAAGCCGTGCCGTTCGAACGCGGCGACGATGACGGCGGGCAGGCGGTTGCGATAGCGCGCGCGCTCGCCGCCTGACCAGCGCCAGTAATCGGCCTGCCCGCTCGCGAGATCCACGGCGATGCCATAGCTGTGCATGCTGCGCTGGGCGGTGCCGGCAATCGCGCGGCAGCTGTATCCGCCGGAGTTGGGGACGAGATAGCGCGTCATTGCGGGCGGTAGTTTTTCGAGATCCCGGAGGACGGCTTCGAGCTGCTCGGCGACATGGTTGGTGGTGGTGACGCGGATGCTGCCGCCGCCGCGCCCGGGCAGCCACGCGACATCGCGCAAGCGGACGGTGCCCTTGCGGCAATCACCATAGATCGCATCGAAAAAGGGTTCGTAGCGGGTGCGGCCGGGATCGGTTGTGGGGGCGGGGGAAAGCGGCGCGCCGGCGGGATAAGGATCAGCGAACATGGCATCGATATCGGGGTGCGCCTGGCGCTCGGCCTCCGTAGCGGCGGCGGGCCCGAGCGTGCGCGGCAGGCGGGTGCCGTTGCTGAGGATGACTTCGCTGGCGGTGACCTGGGTGACGAGGCCGGGATAGCCGGTGATGAGGGGGGCGGCCCAGGGCGGCGCGGGGGCTTGCGCGGCGGCGGGGGTGGACGCGATCAGGGCGAGGAGGAGGGTTAGGGGCGCGCGCATGGGGTTAGGCTGGCACGGTGCCTTGTCCGGCGCCATGATTTTAAAGGCGGTGGAGATCGGGCGGGCCAGCCCCTCCCCTGAAGGGGAGGGGCTTGAGTGACGAGTTGTGCACGCTTCATTGTGCCGATTTGGCGCTGGGGTATGATCAGCGGATGAAGGCAATCGCCGATCCGCGCCTGAAGACTGACGAGACCGATGGCCCGGTCGAGCGCGGTTATGGCGCGTGGACGCGGGCGAAGATCGAACGCGGGCTGGCACAGGCGCAGGAACGCGGCGCGATGATCCCGGTCGAACAGCCGCTGGCCGCTCTCAAGCTTGAATATTAGCTTCACGCCGCAGGCGCAGGGATCTGGAGGTGATCCGCGACTGGCCGCGATTGGCCGCGACTGGCCGCGACTGGATCGCCAAGGATTATGCGCGCGCTGCTGATCGGGTGGCCATTCGCTTACTCCGCCGCAATCCCCGCCCTTGCGAACATATCGCCGTCACCTGCGCCCGCATCCTCATTCGCTACATCGACCGGCCCGGCCTTTGCCTTTTGCCGCTTGTCGAAGCTGTCCCACACCTCGTTCCAGTTCCCCCGCGTCGCGCCCTTGGAATATTCCGTCGCGCGCTGTTCGAAGAAGTTGGCGTGCTCCACGCCGTTGAGCAGCGGGGCGAGCCAGGGGAGGGGGTGTTCGTCGATCATGTAGATGGGTTTCAGGCCTAACTGGCCGAGGCGCCAATCGGCGATGTAGCGGATGTACTTCTTGATCTCCTTCGGCGTCATCCCCGTCACCGGGCCCTGTTCGAAGGCGAGATCGATAAAGGCGTCTTCCAGCCGCACGGTCGTCTGGCAGACGTCCATGATGTCGTCCTTGACCGCCTTGGTCAGGCACTGGCGTTCCTTGCAGAAGGCGTGGAACAGATGGATGATGCCTTCGCAGTGCAGGCTTTCGTCGCGGACCGACCAGCTGACGATCTGGCCCATGCCCTTCATCTTGTTGAAGCGCGGCGATATCGGCATCATTGTCGACGCCGAAATTCTGCAGATAATCGTGCTTGTCCTTCATCTCGCTATATTCGAGGAAGGCGCCATATTCGCTTTCGGGCATGCCGATCGTGTCGAGCAGATGGCTGTACGCGGCGATGTGCACCGTTTCCATGTTGCTGAACGCGGTCAGCATCATCTTGATCTCGGTAGGCTTGAACACGCGGCCGTATTTTTCGTGATAGCAATCCTGCACCTCGATATCGGCCTGGGTGAAGAAGCGGAAAATCTGGGTGAGCAGGTTGCGCTCATGCTCCGAGATTTTCTGTGCCCAGTCGCGGCAATCCTCGCCCAGCGGCACCTCTTCGGGCATCCAGTGGATCTGCTGCTGGCGCTTCCAGAACTCATAAGCCCAGGGATATTCGAACGGCTTATAGGCTTTGCGGGCTTCGAGAAGAGACATGGGGCTTACTCCGACGGGAACGCGATGAGGGACAAAAGGGCGGGGCGGGCCAAGGTTATCGGCCCGCGACTTGGGTGAACAGGGCGTAGACAATGCCGGCCACGATCAGCGCATAGCCCGGCTTTTTCCAGCCGAGCCAGGTGAGCAGGTTGTGCGGCGCGCGGGCCGGCTTTGGCGCGATGAAGGCCATGACAAAGCCGGCAAAGACGAGGTTGAGGCCGATGATGATGCCGAAGATCGGGCTCAGGGCGGGGGTCATATTGCATTACTCCAGGTCCACAGGGCCCAGGCGAAACCGCCCAGGATGATCGCCAGCGCCGCCAGCATCGTGCCGACGATGCGCTTGGCGTAGCGTGCCTGATCACTAACCCCGCCGCGGGAGACAACGAATACCGCCAATAGACCCGCCAGCGACGCGACGAGCGCCATGATGACCGGCGGGGTGAACAGGGCAAGCGCGCGCGTCATGCGCGTTCCCGCCGGATGACGACGCGATCGACATAGACTTTCCTGGTGCGGTGCGAGCCGACGCCGAGAAAGACGATGCCGATGAAATAGCCGAAATCATACCAGCCGCCATTATTGGGCACGGCGTAAACGCCGATATCGGCCACGAAGAAAGAAGCGATCGCGGCGACCGGGAAGATGAAGCCGTGCCAGACGCCCAGCCAGAAGCCGGGCGCCTGCGGCTCGACCACGCTTGCCACCTGATGCGCGCAGGCGGCGAGCGCGAGCGCAGGGAGCAGCAGGACGGAAAGGCGGCGTGCGCGACTGGCTGGCAGCATGGTGGTTTTCCCGGCGATCATGAAAGATATGCACCCAAACGCTGCCCTACGCGTTCAGGGGGCATCATCAACATCGAGGAGGAACGACCATGTCGCACGACCATGCCATCAAGGACCGGATCAAGGACCATATGGACGTCATCGGTGCGGACGGCGTGCATGTCGGCACTGTCGACCACGTCAAAGGCGAGCGCATCCAGCTGACCAAGTCGCATAGCGGGCCGCACGGCGACCATCACCACTTCATCTCGCTCGGCCTGGTGGCCGATGTCGAGGGCGACAAGGTGCGGCTGTCGGCGAACGCCGATGTCGCGGTGACGTTCGAAGAGGAAAAATGAGGTCAAATTCCCTCTCCCATCGGGAGAGGGTGGCCGAGCGAAGCGAGGTCGGGTGAGGGCAGGGGCGCTTCGGCGGCGGCACTGCCCTTTGCTTTGGGGCTGTCCTCACCCTTCCCATCGCTGGCGCGATGGGCCCCTTCCCTCTCCTGAAAGGAGAGGGAAATTTGCGCCAGGACGCCGTCTAGATTCTGCATGACTTCGTTGTTCCAGAAACGAATGACGCGGTAGCCTTCGTGTTCGATGAAGGCGGTGCGGCGTGCGTCGGGTGTCGCGGCGAGGGCATGTTCCGCGCCGTCGACCTCGATCACCATCCTTTCGCTGAAGCACAATATGTCCGCATAGAACGGCCCGATCGGTACTTGATGCCGCCACTTGAGCGCCGGGAATGATGCGTGCAGGCCGCGCAGCAAACGCTTCTCAATGGGACTCGCATTCCGGCGCAATTCGCGCGCTCGCGGTACGGTGCCGATCGGCTGATTCGCATAGGTGCGCATTGGCTGCCCTCACCCTCCCACGCGGCGTTGCCGCGCGGGCCCCTCCCTCTCCCTGCGGGAGAGGGCTATCCCTCTCCCGCAGGGAGAGGGAGGGAGCCGCGTAGCGGCGAAAGGGTGAGGGCAACTTCCAATCACCTCACTGGCACGCCAAACACTCGTCATAATCCTTTTCCTCAAGCTCGATCTGCTTGAGTTCGGCGGTGTTGTCCGCCTCCACGCCACCGGCGAAGCCGGCGCGCTGGATCGATTTCGAGCGGAGATAATAAAGCGACTTGATGCCCAGCTCCCACGCGCGGAAGTGGAGCATCAGCAGGTCCCATTTCTCGACATCGGCAGGGATGAACAGGTTCAGCGACTGCGCCTGATCGATGAAGGGCGCGCGGTCCCCCGCCAGTTCGAGCAGCCAGCGCTGGTCGATCTCGAAGCTGGTTTTGTAGCAGTCCTTTTCCTCCTGGCTGAGGAAATCGAGATGCTGGACCGAGCCGCCCTTTTCCAGGATCGTGCTCCACACCGCATCCGAATTCTTCGACTTTTCGATCAGCAGCTTTTCGAGATAGGGGTTCTTGATCGACCAGCTGCCCGACAGCGTCTTGTGGGTGTAGATATTCGCCGGGATCGGCTCGATGCACGCGCTGGTGCCGCCGCAGATGATGCTGATCGACGCGGTCGGCGCGATCGCCATCTTGCAGCTGAAACGCTCCATCACGCCCTGATCGGCGGCGTCGGGGCAGGCACCGCGTTCGATCGCGAGTTGCATCGAGGCTTCGTCGACCTGGCCACGGATATGCTTGAAGATGCGCAGGTTATACTGCTTGGCCATTGCCCCTTCGAACGGCAGGCCGCGCGCCTGCAGGAAGCTGTGAAAGCCCATCACGCCAAGGCCGACCGAGCGCTCGCGCGCGGCGGAATAGGCGGCGCGGGCCATGCCGGGCTCGGCACGGTCGATATAATCCTGCAGCACATTATCGAGGAAACGCATCACGTCCTCGATAAAGCCCTTGGCATCCTTCCACTCGTCCCAGGTTTCCAGGTTGAGCGACGACAGGCAGCACACGGCCGTGCGATCATTGCCGAGATGATCCTTGCCCGTCGGCAGCGTGATTTCCGAACACAGGTTCGAGGTCGACACCTTGAGGCCGACATCACGGTGATGCTTGGGCATCGCGTTGTTCACATGATCGCTGAACACGATATAGGGCTCGCCGGTCGCGAGGCGGGTTTCGACCAGCTTCTGGAACAGCGCGCGCGCGTCGACCGTGCCACGTACCGAGCCATCCTTCGGGCTGGTGAGGTTCCACTCTTCGCCGGCGCGGACGGCCTCCATGAAGGCATCGGGGATCAGCACGCCGTGATGCAGGTTGAGCGCCTTCCTATTGAAGTCGCCCGAGGGTTTGCGGATTTCGAGGAATTCCTCGATCTCCGGATGGCTGATGTCGAGATAGCAGGCAGCGGACCCCCGGCGCAGCGACCCCTGGCTGATCGCGAGCGTGAGCGAATCCATCACGCGGACGAACGGAATGATGCCGCTGGTCTTGCCGTTGAGGCCGACCGGCTCGCCGATGCCCCGGACATTGCCCCAATAGGTGCCGATGCCGCCGCCGCGCGAGGCGAGCCAGACATTCTCGTTCCAGGTCTCGACAATGCCTTCCAGGCTGTCGGGCACTGAATTCAGATAGCAACTGATCGGCAGGCCGCGCCCGGTGCCGCCGTTCGACAGGATCGGCGTGGCGGGCATGAACCACAGCTTCGAGATATAATCATAGATGCGCTGCGCATGCGCGGCATCGTCCGAATAGGCGGATGCCACGCGGACGAACATGTCCTGATAGCTTTCGCCCGGCAGCAGATAGCGATCGTTCAGCGTATCCTTACCGAAATCGGTGAGCAGGGCATCGCGGCTGTGATCGACCTCGACCGGGAAGATCTGCGGCTTGATCGATTTGGAATCAGCCACGGCCGCGGCTGCCTTCGCCTTTTTCGCCGCGGTGGCGATGCCGGCGGTTGCCGCCTCGATTAGATCGGTTGCCATATCGGTACTCGCTTCCTGGCCATCTCTGAAATCCACAGACTCGTCTCCCATCCCGCGAATCACGATTGACGCGATCCGTCATTCGAATCGGGGGCGAACCCCCTTCTTATCATCAGGCGGCCACGGCGGAGAACAAAAAGTGTCCATCCGCGTTGAGGAAAGCACGGAAAAAGCCATCAGCGATTTCAGGTCGCTGTCATGATCCTACCAGTGCTTGGGCTCGCCCCCGAGTTCAACCACAACAGATTGTGCCCAATCCGATCGGGACGCAAGACGGTAAATGACAAATTAGCGACTCGGTTCGTCGCTATTTTGATTCGCTTCGTCGGGCCGGCGCGGCAGCAATGCGGCGCGACGCGTGGACTTGAGCGGGGTTGCCGAAAGGCAAGGGAACGAACGGGAAACGGAAATATTTTGGGGCGTTATTATATTTGGCGTACCCAAGCGTGAGCGGGGGTGCTAAGTGAGCATTCTCCATCATAATTGGGGCGAGTCGCCAGCAGCCGATCACGTTTGGGCGCAGGTGTGTGGGGTTCGTCCAAGCAAGAGTTCTGATCGGCGTTTTTTGACACTGCAGGCATACATTGATGACAGCGTTGATGGCTCGGGGATTTACGTCCTCGCGGGCTATATCTCATCGGCACAGCGGTGGGCCGCATTTGCGAAGGAATGGGAAGAGCGGCTTCCGCTATCCGTCCTCCAAGAAGATGGCTCCTTTCGATTCAAAATGTCGGAGATGGCTCGGTTTGGCCGAATGGAGAACGTATCCGCATTCCACAATGTAATTGCTCGAAACGTTCAAATGTCAGTGGCTTGCGTTATCAATAAGTATGATCTTGAACATAGCGTTGATAGTTTGCACGTTTCGATTCAGCAAGACAATGTCACGATTCCAGCGAACATTGAACACATGAAGGATGCGCTTCGAGACCCATTCTATTTTACGTTCCGAGTTTTAATGGATGCGTTTCACTTATTCAGAGTAGAGGCACCACAACTATTTCCATTGGATGATGTTGTGGATTTCTATTTTGATGAAACGACTTCCAAGGCGCGAGTCCAACGAACGTGGGGTTCATACATTGAAAATCGCGACGAAAAGTACCGGTCCGCATATGGGGTTGAACCCCGATTTGAAGATGACACGGAGTTTCTTCCCATTCAAGCGGCAGACTTTTGGGCGTGGTGGGTTCGAAAATGGGCACTGGAATATGGACCGGGCCACATCGAAGAGGGCAGGTTTCCGTTCCCTACGATCGAGAGCCCGACTCCAAACTTAGTCATATACATAGACAAGGAAAAGATGGTTGAAGCTCTTGCGGGCCTAGTCGGCCCCACGGTGCAAAAAGCACTTGCGAACAATCTCTATCGCTTCGCGCGAGGCTCCGATGGAAGCTGAGTTGATACTATCTTGTCCAACGCCTTATCGGTCTCGGTGGGGTTTAGTTCGCCAGCGTCCACGAGATCGCGCACGGCCTTTCGGAAGCGCTCGCTCTGCGCTTCCGGGCTTTCCGTCTTGTCCTTCTTCGCTGGCATTATCCGATGCCCCCGACACGAGTTGTTTGATAGGTAAGCCGCCGTCCAACGATGCCGCTCAACAGGGCGTCGGCCCGATCGGTGTCGTTGAAGCCGTTCGCTTGCCGGTTGGTATAGCGGAAATCGAACTCTGCCAGATAGCGGTTGAGGTGCTTCTTCTGGCAGTGCTGGTAAACGCCTTTCATTCCACGCTTAAAGATCGAGAAATAGCCCTCGACGGTGTTGGTGTGGACATCACCCCGGCCATATTCCAGCTTGCCGTGGTTGACGGTTTCATGCGCCGCAAAGGCAGGGCCGAAAGCACGATACACGTTGGCTTCATCGGTAAACAACCGCGCTTCGCGCGACAGGTTATGCGCGATGATTGGGCGAAGTTCGGCAATGGTGATGGTGTCCATTACCATCGCACGCGACCGTCCAGTGGTGCGGTCGATCAGCGCCAAAACCTTCATCTTGTGCGAACCGCCGCCGCCCTTGTGCGCCTTGCCCGGCTCGGTACCGATATAGGTTTCATCAACCTCAACAACGCCACCGCCTACACCAAAGAAACCAGCATCATTCGAGCGCATGGCTTCGCGGATACGGTGCGACATAAACCAGGCGGTCTTGACGGTAACACCGAGGATGCGATGGAGCTGATTGCTCGAAATGCCCTTCTTGCTGCCTGCGATCAGGTACATCGCTTGCAGCCAAAGGTTCATGGCCACGTGCGACGACTCGAAGATGGTCCCGATCTTGACGGTAAAGGGCTTGCGGCACTGATAGCACTTGTAAGCGCCAACGCGGGTGCTCTTGCCCTGCATCTTCGAAATGCGCTCCACGCCGCCGCAATGTGGGCAGACAGGACCGTTCGGCCAAATCCGCGCCTCGACATAGGCGTAGGCAGCTTCTTCGTTGTGGAAATGCGGGGCGGAAAGTGCGGAAACCATCGGTCTAACTCCTGTAGTCAGACCCTATCCCGACGCACTGGGTACGTCAAGTATAATAACGCCTATTTTGGGGCGTTATTATATTTCGCGTACCCGATACGTCCGGTCAGCCGGCGCGGCGGACCAAGCGTTCGTCGGCCGGGCTGTTCAGCCGTTCCATGTTGAAGCTTTCGGCAAAGGCGATGCCGGCCTTGCCTTCACGATTCCACATTACCCGCGCCGGAAACATCTGGCCTTCGACCAGTTCGATGAGCACCGAGAGGTCTTCAGCGTTGCGACCGAAATCGATCCCGTCGATCAGCGCGCCACTCGAGGAGATGTTGCGGATGCGGACTTCGCCTTCGACCTCGCCGACCCGGAGCAGCGCCGAGCGCATCATCGCGGTGCGCTGGCTGCGGCTGACCTTGAAGCCGATCGCCGTTGCCATGCCGCCGCCTTCGGTGAGGATACGGTAAACCTCGTCCGCGCGGGCCGGGCGGCCATAGACAAAACCCTGGATATGGCTGCAGCCCAGCGCGCGGATCAGCTCGATCTCGTCCTGGGTCTCGACACCTTCTGCCGTGGTTTCCATATGCATTGTCGTGGCCAGCGTGACGATCGCCTTGATGATTGCGGCATTGCGATTGCCGGCCATCACCGCGCCGCGCACAAAGCTCTGATCGATCTTGATCTTGTCGAACGGCGCATTCTTCAAATAGCCGAGCGAGGAATAGCCGGTGCCGAAATCATCGAGCGCCAGGCGCACGCCGATGCCCTTGAGCGCCTTGAACATCGCGTCCGATGAGGCGGTTTCGTCGAGGAACACGCCTTCGGTGATTTCGAGCTCGAGCCGGCTGGCCGCGATCCCTGATTTGGCGAGCGCGTTGGTGACGATTGATGGCAGCGAGGGATTGGCGAACTGAATCGGCGAGACGTTGACGCCGACGCGGACGTCGCGCCGCATCGAGGCAGGCAGTGCGCAATACCCATTCGCCGATCGCGGCGATCATCCCCGAATCCTCGGCGACCGGAATGAAATCAGCAGGCGAAATATTGCCGCGGGTGGGGTGTTCCCAGCGAATCAGCGCTTCATAGCCCGTGATCCGGGCGTTTTCGGTGCAGACCACCGGCTGATAAACGAGGTGGAACTGATTTTTGACCAGCGCATGGCGCAGATCATCTTCGAGCTGGCGACGGTTCTGCGCGCCGTGCAGCAATTCCTCGCGGTAAAAGCGGTGGACGCCGCGACCATCGGCCTTGGCCGAATAAAGTGCCAGATCGGCGTTGCGGACCAATGTTTCCGAATCCGCCCCGTCCTGGGGGGCGATCGCGACGCCGATCGAGCAACCGATCGTGATCGACGACCCGTCGATCGAATAGGGCTGGGACAAAGTGGAGATGACCGATCGCGCCAGTTCCGACAACGCCTCGATATTGTCTTCGCCGGGCAGCACGACCTGGAATTCGTCGCCGCCCAGCCGGCCGACCAGCCCGGCATCGCCGATGCTGCGCAGCAGCCGCTGGCCGACCTGCGCGAGCAGCGCATCGCCCATCGGGTGGCCAAGCGTATCGTTGACGACCTTGAATCGATCGAGATCGAGCAGGAAGATCGCGGTTGGGCGATAATGGGTGGATTTCTGGTTGAGCGTCTGATCGAGCGACACCCGCATCCGCTGGCGATTGGCGAGTCCGGTCAACCCGTCGAACAAGGCGAGCCGGGTGATTTCCGCCTCTGCCCGTCGCTTCTCGGTCAGGTCGCTGCCGCTGCCGATAAAGCCCTGAAACTTGCCGTGGGCATCGATCACTGGCCGGCCCGAGATCGACCACCAGCTGTCGCTGGTATTGATCGACGCCGGGCGCACCGGATAATCGGAAAAGCCCGTCCGCGACGAGAGATGGAAGCCCAGCGTGCGTTCGGTGCCGGGGCTGACATTATCCATCTTGAACACAGCGTTGAGTGGCCGGCCGATCGGCGCCAGATCGGGCTCGGCCACCACGACCGCGACCTTGGGCGAGATATAGGTCAAAATGCCTTCGCGGTTGGTCTGCCAGAACCAGCCCGTGCCCTGGCTTTCAAATTCATGGACGAGCCGCGCGGCCAGCAGCCCTTCGGTGTGATCGCGCACCCGGTGAACGGCTTGCTCGCCATCCATCAGCGCCAGACGGCTCATCGCCATGCCCAGCCCGACCAGACAACCACAGGCAATATAGGTCCCCGGACCAGGGCCGGTCAGCGCCGCGATGATCACCGCGATCGCGGCGGCAAAGCCCAGCAATGCCGCCCGAATCGGTTGGAGCGCCAATGCCGTCACCCCCAGCGCGCCCAGCACCGCGATGAACGCGGCCAATTGCATGCGATCAATCGGGAGGGCGCTTGCTTCCCACAACATGCCCGACATCGTGCAGGCGAGCCCACTGCCATAGCCTACGGCGAAGCGGACCTGCAGGTGCGTGCGCCAGCGGTTCATCGGTGGGCATTTGAGCAGAACGAGGCCCAACAGCCCGAGCAGGAGGGTCGCCGCGCCCTCGATCACGGCCACCCGGATGAGATCGATACGTTCGGACAGGATCACCGCACATGCCATCGTTATGACAGCGGTGAACTGCACGGCAAAGGCGACCGGCCAGACCAGGGCGACCTGCGCTAACGTTGGTGCGAAATCGATGACATCGCTCTCCGATGTCGTGCTGTTCAGCGCCAGTGCCTGCCACAGGCCGCGTTGGGGCCCTGACGTCTTGATGTTCTTGGATTGTTTGCCAGGCATGATATCGTCGTACAACCGTGATCGTTTAACTTGCGTTATCAACACCACCCCCCGCACGGGCGATCGCCCGATTTTTATGGGCGCTTGGCCCGGCCTGGGTAGGCGGATATGGCAAGCGCATCATTGATTGCCCCGAGGAACCCCATGCCGACGATCATCCGCACCGCCGATCTGATCGAGAGCGTCGCCGACGCGCTGCAGTTCATCAGCTATTACCACCCGATGGACTATATCCGCGCGCTGGGTGCCGCCTATGATGCCGAGCAGGGACCCGCCGCCAAGGACGCCATTGCGCAGATCCTGACCAATAGCCGCATGTGTGCCGAGGGGCACCGGCCGATCTGCCAGGATACCGGCATCGTCAATGTGTTCATCACATGGGGCATGGAGTGCCGGCTCGATACGACGGCGCAGTCTTTGCAGGACGTGATCGATGAAGGCGTTCGGCGCGCCTATCTCCACCCGGATAATAAGCTGCGCGCGTCGGTGCTGACCGATCCTGCCTTTACGCGCCGCAATACCAAGGACAACACACCCTGTGTGCTGCATGTCGAGATGGTGCCGGGCAACACCGTCGCGATCGATGTTGCGGCCAAGGGCGGCGGCAGCGAGAACAAGTCCAAGTTCAAGATGATGAACCCCAGCGATTCGATCGTTGACTGGGTGGTGGAGATGCTGCCCCAAATGGGCGCAGGCTGGTGCCCGCCCGGCATGCTCGGAATCGGTATCGGCGGGACCGCGGAGCATTGCGTCCTGCTCGCCAAAAAGGCCCTGATGGAACCGATCGACATGGCCCAGCTGAAGCGGCGCGGGCCGACCACCGATATCGAACGCTTGCGGATCGAGATTTTCGACAAGGTCAATGCGCTCGGCATCGGCGCCCAGGGGCTGGGCGGGCTATCGACGATCCTCGACGTCAAGATCATGGATGCGCCGTGCCATGCGGCGGGCAAGCCGGTGGCGATGATCCCCAATTGCGCCGCCACCCGCCATGCGCATTTCACCCTTGACGGATCGGGGCCGGCCTATCTGGAAGCCCCCAACCTTGCCGAATGGCCCGACGTGAACTGGACTCCGGACAAGGCCGCAATCCGCGTCGACCTTGACGCGCTGACGCCGGAAACGGTCCAGGGCTGGAAACAGGGCGACCGGCTGCTGCTGAACGGCAAGATGCTGACCGGGCGCGATGCCGCGCACAAGCGGATCAAGGACATGCTCGACAAGGGCGAGCCGCTGCCGGTCGAGTTCAAGGGCCGCGTCATTTATTATGTCGGCCCGGTCGATCCGGTCGGCGAGGAAGTCGTTGGGCCGGCAGGGCCGACCACGGCGACGCGGATGGATTCTTTTACGCGGATGATGCTCAGCCAGGGCCTGTTGGCGATGGTCGGCAAGGCTGAGCGCGGGCCTGACGCGACCAAGGCGATTGCCGAGGGCAAGAGCGCCTATTTGATGGCGGTCGGCGGGGCGGCCTATCTGGTGGCGCGCGCCATCAAGGGCAGCAAGGTGGTCGGCTTTGAAGACCTGGGCATGGAGGCGATCTATGAATTCGAGGTGCAGGATTTCCCGGTGACGGTGGCGGTCGATTCGAGCGGTGCCAATGTCCACACGCTTGCGCCGCTGGTATGGAAGGAGAAAATCGCGCGGGAAGGATTGCTGGCCGGGGCATGATCGCGGCCGGTCTGCGCTATTTCGCGATCGTCTTTGCCGTCGCATTTGCATTCGGCACGCTCAGGACCTTGTGGCTGGCACCAGCGATCGGCGCGACGGCGGCGGTGCTGATCGAGCTGCCGCTGATCCTGATGGTGAGTGTGGCGGCGGCGTGGCCGATCGTGCGACGACCCCGCATGATGACCCGCGGGGAGGCGATTGGCACGGGGGCGATCGCCTTCGCAGTGCTGATGGCCGCCGAAGCGGCGCTTGCGGTCTTTGCCTTCGGGATGACGATGGCGGGCTGGCTGGCCTCGCTGGTGCGGATGCCCGGGCCGATCGGGCTGGCGGGTCAGCTTATTTTCGCGCTGATGCCGCTGATCGTGCGCGCCCGGCTATCGCGTTTTCCTCGGCAGCGGTGAAGGCAGAACGCGGACCGGTCGGCGCATCGTCGGGTATGGCGCTCACAAAAAAAGCGATGCCGTGTTTCGTGACCGCGTCGATCCACAGCCCCGATTTCAACCCATAGGCATCGCCGGCATGGCCGATGCGGGGGCGATTATCACCGAACGGATCGTCGCGGCATGCGGCGGGGCGGCCGGGCAAGGCGATCAGCATCACCCCCAGGCCATAGCCGCAGTAAAAGCCGCGCTCCGTATCGCCATTACTGCCATCGAACCGCCATTGCGGCGTCGTCATTGCCTGCAGGCTGGCGGGCCGGAGAAAGCCCGTCACGGCGCCGTCCAACGCCATGCCGAGCCGCGCCAGCCCGGTCATGGAAATCCGCATTCCGCCCTGCGGCGAGAAAAAAGCGCCGTTGCGCGCCAGGCGATAGGTCGCAAGGTCGCAACTGCCATCATGCGCTGCCGAGCCCGGGCAGGCCGGGCGGGTGCCGTGGAGATCGTCGCGAGCGACGCTGCCGTCGGCGCGATAGAGGGTTACGGCATGGCGGACCGCGCGGTTGGTGCACAGGGCCCAGTTGAAGCAGGCGTCGATCTTGAGGGGCGCGAACACCAGCCGCTGCATCAACCGATCGAACCGCTCGCCGGTCGCCCCTTCCATGATCGCGGCGACGATCGGAAAATTGAGATTGGCGTAGCTGAAATAGCCGCCCGGCGTGTGCGCCCCATCCCAGGCCGCCGCCTGGCGAAGATGCGTCGGCAGATCATCGTCCAGCTTCAGCGCATAATCGGCGCCGTCGCGGACGCTTGCTGTGTGCGACAGCAGCATGCGCAGCGTGATCGGTGCGTCGGGAAAGCCCGGGTGGCGCAGCGGCCAGCCCAAATATAGCGACGCATCTCGATCGAGATCGAGCGTGCCGGCGTCCACCAGCCGCATCACCGCAAGCGCTACGGCAAGCTTCGAAATCGAGGCAATGCGGACGGGATCATCCGCCCGGGTTGCGCGGCCGGTTGCCCGGTTCGCGCGCCCCTCGCTGCGCTGGTGCAGGATTTGGCGATCGGCGAAAGTGACGCTGGCGTGCGCCGCTGGCGTGGTGGCCGCAAGCGTCGCGGCGATCAGCGGAACGAAGACCATCGGCATATCCTGCGCGCCGCCCACGCTAGGTGCAAGCGCGGCGATCACGGCCAATGGGGCGCCTCCCGACAGAAAAAGGGCCTGGTGACCAGCTTGCGGGCGACGATCCGGTGTGACAGGGGGCGGCATGGTTTGGCGGATCGCGCGCATCATCGGAACGACAATTTTTTTTGCCGTCATTGCCTTGTGTCTGGCGCTGACGATCGTGCCGCACTTTCTCGACGCGATCTATTATCGCGGGCCGGTCACTGCGCATTTCGACGGCGAGCGCTTTCGCAACCCGGATCGTGATGACTCGATCCGGCGCATGCCCCGCGGCAAGGCGGGCGGCTATCTCTGGCGACGGCTGACAGGGCAGGAAGCCGATGCAGCGCCGGGTTGGCCAGAACATATCGCGGTGACGGCTCGGCCGGTCGCGGCGCGGGTGATGGGCGATGCGATGGTCGCCACCTGGGTCGGCCATGCGACGTTCCTCGTTCAGACCCAGGGGCTGAATATCCTGACCGACCCGATCTGGTCCGATCGGGCTGGCCCCTTCGGAATCGGGCCCGAGCGCGTAGCGCCCCCCGGCATCGCGTTTGACCGGCTGCCGAAAATCGATCTCGTGCTCGTGAGCCATGACCATTATGACCATATGGACCTGGCGACCCTGAAACGGCTGTGGGACCGCGACCGGCCGTTGATCATTTCCTCGCTCGGCAATGATGCGGTGATCGGTCAGGTCGGTGTGCCGGCCCGCACGCTCGACTGGGGCGGGCGGATCAGCGTGCGGCCGGGGATCGAGGTGATCGTCAACCGCAACCATCATTGGGGTTCGCGCTGGTTGAGCGACAAGAACCGCGCGCTCTGGTCAAGCTTTGTCGTTCGCCTGCCGCACGGCAATCTGTTCTTTGCCGGTGATACCGGGGCGGGCGACCTCAAATGGGCGGACGAGGCCGCGCGCTATGGCCCGGTGCGGCTGGCGCTGATCCCGATTGGTGCGTTCCGTTTTTCGCCCGGCCAGATGGGCGACTGGAGCCATATCGGCCCGGTCGATGCAGTGGAGGTCGCGCGCCGGCTGGGTGCGTCACGATCGATCGGCATGCACTGGGGCACCTTCCGGCTGAGCAGCGAGGGCTATGATACGCCGCCGCGGCTGCTTGCAGCGGCGATGGCGTGCACGCGCCAGCGCGGCCAGTTCGATGCGGTCGAGATCGGTCAACCGGTGCGGATTGCGTCCTACACGTCCCCGGCTGGGACGACGGCGATGCCCCGGGCGGCTTTGCTTGCCTGTCTTGATACGCCCAGCGTGCGCGCCATGCGCTAGACTGCCCGAAGCGCGGCATGAGTCGCGTCGATCGGGGGCAATCGATGGGGTATAATCACATTGGGGTTACGATGAACGATATGCGCACTGGCCGCCATGAAACGACGCTCGACCGCGCCGGACTGGCGATCGCGGTCGGCGGCGTGCTCGGCGGCGCCGTTGCGACCGGGCTGGCCGCGCTGGGTGCGGAGAGCGGGCCGCTGGCACTGGTTGCGGCCTTCATGCTCGGTTCGCTGCTGTGTGCGCTGGCGATCACCGCCGTAGCCGCGCCGGTGTGGATCGTGCTGCATGCGACCGGCCGGCGCCGGGCTGGCCATGCCGCGCTGGTCGGGGCGGCGACGGGCTTTATCGTCTTCGTGTTCGGCCAGACCTATGGTTTCGGCATGTTTTATGCCCCGCCCAGCGATATCCAGACCCTGTTGTTCCGCTGGGCGAGCGCCGCCGCGACCAGCCTTGTTCTCGCCGCCATTGCGGCCCTGATCGGGCTGATCATGTGGCGGGTAGCATATCGGTGGGAGCGCTAGGGCACGCCGCTGCTCCGATCACCCCTTCCCCGGGGTGAAATGCAGCGCGGTGCCATTCATGCAATAGCGCTTGCCCGTCGGGGCGGGCCCATCGTCAAAAACATGCCCCAGATGTCCGCCGCAGCGCCGGCAATGGACCTCGGCCCGCTCAAATCCCAGCGTCATGTCGCTTTCGGTGCGGGTCGCGTCGGGCAGCGGCTGGAAGAAGCTCGGCCAGCCCGTGCCGCTGTCATATTTCGCCGTTGACGAAAATACCGGCAGGGCGCAGCCCGCGCAGCTGAACGTGCCGGCCCGGTGCTCGTTCAACAACGGGCTTTTGAACGGGGTGTCGGTCGCATCCAGCCGCAGCGTGCGAAATTGTGCCGGGCTGAGCCGTTTACGCCATTCGGCCTCGGTCAGCCTGATCCGATATCGGCCACGCGTTGCTGCCGTCGCGCCGGTGGTGACGGCGGCAACGGCAACGGCAACGGCGGACCCGGTGAAAAAATAGCGTCGATTGACCATCATGATCGTTGCTCCCCTGGCATAAGGGCAGCTACGCCATGCCGATCAAAATGGATGCAGCATTGCCAACGACATCAGGCCGGCCCGACCCGGAAGGCGCAGAGTTTGTTGCCGTCAAGATCGCGGAAATAGGCGCCATAAAAAGCCTGTGGGCCTTCGTCGCCGCGAACGCCCGGCGGGCCTTCGCAGCTGCCGCCAAGCGCGACTGCCTTGGCATGGAGCGCATCGACCTTGGCACGTTCGTCCACCACGATCGCGATCATTGCGCCATTGCCGGGGGTTGCAGCCTGGCCATCATGTGGCGGGGTGACGCAAATCGCCGCCTGGCCGAAGCCGGTGCCGTACATGGTGAAGCCGTGCTCCATCTCCATCAGCCGCTTTGCCCCAATCACCGCGCTTAGCGCATCATAAAAGCCGCGTGCGCGCTCAAGATCATTGGTGCCAATGGTTGCATAGCCGATCATCGTTCCTGCTCCTTTGCCTTGTGTCTGTTTGCCCAAGGGCCGCCCGATAACGCCCGGGGCCGGATCCATCCGATCGCCGGCTATTTTGCCCCGGGCGCGCAATCACCGATCCGGTGCGCGGTAATCTCCATCTTCATCGACATGGCACCTGCGGGGCTGCCGCCACCGCCGCTCGCCTGCGATATCAGCCGATACTCGGTACGGCTGTAGGTGCCCGTCATCGTCATCTTTTGCAGCGCGGCGCCGACTTTGCACGACATGGCCGCATCGATCTTGCCGCCGGTCATGTCGAAATGGTCATAGCTGCAGTCGCTGCGCTGGTTCTTGGCGAGCGCCTTGCGGGCATCGGCGGCCTCTTCGGGGGTCAGGCAGCTGTCAAAGCCATGGCCCTCGGCCATCCGTGCCTGCATCCGCGCGCGCATCGCCGGCGGCAGCTTTTCGATGCCCGGCATCGCGCCGTTAAGGGCGATATCGGCGATCCGGACGGTCCCGCGCCAATGACCGGGCTGGAACATGTCGCCGGCCTGATTGGCAGCGATCACCTGGGCACCGACCTCCGCCATCGACGCATTCTTGACCGAAACGGTGCCGGTGACGGCAGCGCTCTCCCTGGTCGATTGCTCGCCACATCCCGCCAGCGCGAGCGCGCCCGCGATGACGACCATTGCCTGACGCATCATCCTCTCCCGATTCCGCCGAACGCGACGGATCATCGCATATCCTGCGGGGGAGGCAATCGGGATTGTTTCGGGCGATCCGACGCCCGCGCCTCCTGATCCCGCGTTTTGACGACAAGCCGGTCGACTGTTCGGACCCTTGACGCCGGCCAGCCGATGCGGATTGCAGCGCGCGCCAGTGGGCCCCATATGTTCTGCTATGGCCATTCAGATTCGCACCAGCCTCGACGAACCCGAAACCGGCATCAGTTTCGTGATGCACCGGCCCGAACGGCCGCCCAAGCTGGAGGGTGGCAGGCCGTTCAAGATCGTGTCCGACTATACCCCCGCCGGCGACCAGCCGACCGCGATCGCCGAACTTGTCGCCCAGACCGAAGCGGGTGAGCGCGATCAGGTGCTGCTCGGCGTCACCGGCTCCGGCAAGACCTTCACCATGGCCAAGGTGATCGAGGCGGTGCAGCGTCCCGCGCTGATCCTGGCGCCCAACAAGATTCTGGCGGCGCAATTATACGGCGAGATGAAGTCGTTCTTCCCGGAGAATGCGGTCGAATATTTCGTCAGCTATTACGACTATTACCAGCCCGAAGCCTATGTGGCGCGATCGGACACTTATATCGAGAAGGAGAGCTCGACCAACGAATCGATCGACCGGATGCGGCACGCGGCGACCCGGTCGCTGCTCGAGCGCGATGACGTCATCATCGTCGCGTCGGTGAGCTGCCTGTACGGCATCGGTTCTGTCGAGACCTATTCGGCGATGATCTTCGACCTGAAAAAGGGCCAGGTGGTCGATCAGCGCGAGATCGTGCGCAAGCTGGTGGCGCTGCAGTACAAGCGTAACGATGCCGGCTTTTCGCGCGGCAATTTCCGCGTGAAGGGCGATACGCTGGAGATATTCCCGTCGCATTATGAAGATACCGCCTGGCGCGTTTCGTTCTTCGGCGACGATATCGAGGAGATCGTCGAATTCGATCCGCTGACCGGCAAGAAGGTGGCGAGCCTGGATTATGTCCGCGTCTTCGCGAACAGCCATTATGTGACCCCCGGCCCGACGCTGAAACAGGCGATGGAGGCGATCAAGTTCGAGCTTTCCGAGCGGTTGAAGGAGCTGGTGAGCGAAGGCAAGTTGCTCGAGGCGCAGCGGCTTGAGCAGCGCACCAATTTCGATCTCGAGATGATCGCCGCGACAGGTTCCTGCGCTGGAATCGAGAATTATTCGCGCTTCCTGACCGGGCGGATGCCGGGTGAACCGCCGCCCACTTTGTTCGAATATCTGCCCGAAAATGCGCTGCTGTTCGTCGATGAAAGCCATGTCACGATCGGCCAGATCAACGGCATGTCGCGCGGCGATCACCGCCGCAAGCTGACGCTGGCCGAATATGGTTTCCGCTTGCCAAGCGCGATCGACAATCGCCCTTTGCGCTTCAACGAATGGGAGGCGATGCGGCCGCAGACCACCTATGTCTCGGCGACGCCCGGTTCATGGGAAATGGAGCAGACCGGGGGCGTCTTTGCCGAACAGGTGATCCGCCCGACCGGGCTGATCGATCCGCCGATCGAGATCAAGCCGGTCGAGGAACAGGTGCAGGACCTGATCGTCGAGGCGAAGAAAACTGCCGAGGCGGGGTATCGCACTTTGGTGACGACGCTGACGAAGCGGATGGCCGAGGATCTGACCGAATATATGCACGAGGCAGGGATCAAGGTCCGGTACATGCATAGCGACGTCGAGACGCTGGAGCGCATCGAGCTGATCCGCGATTTGCGGCTGGGGGTGTATGACGTGCTGGTCGGCATCAACCTGCTGCGCGAGGGATTGGACATTCCCGAATGCGGGCTGGTCGCGATTCTGGACGCGGATAAGGAGGGGTTTCTGCGCTCGGAAACATCGCTGATCCAAACCATTGGCCGCGCCGCCCGCAATGTCGACGGACGGGTGATCCTGTACGCCGATCGCATCACCGGATCGATGGAACGGGCGATGAACGAGACGGGCAGGCGCCGCGAAAAGCAGCTGGCCTATAACGCGCTGCATGGCATTACCCCGACGACGATCAGGCGGAATATCGGCGACATCATCAAGGACGTGGCGAGCCGCGATCAGGTGACGGTCGAGATCGATGAGGACCGCCCACACATGGTCGGCCACAATCTGCGCGCCTATATCGAGGAGCTCGAAAAGCGGATGCGCAAGGCCGCCGGCGACCTGGAGTTCGAGGAAGCCGGGCGGTTACGCGACGAAATCCGATCGCTGGAGGCGGAGGAATTGGGGCTGCCGGTGGATGAACGGAAAGCGCCGGTGATGGGGCGAAGTAACGAGGGCAAGCCGGGCACGCGCAAGACGCGCTACGGGAAGAGCCAGAAGTTCAAGAGTTCGCGGGGGCGGTAGGGAAGCAGCTTGTTGTCGCGCACCGCGTGATAACAGACGGCGGTAAAGCTTCGGCGATTCAACCGCTAGCATGAGGCGCAGATGGCAATCGCTATTCGCGCAGCTAGGGTAGGAATATGATTCGCTCCATTGCAGGCTCCGAAATGGACCGCATTTGGGGCGGGCTTAAAAGTCGCGCCGATCCACCGGACATCGAATAGCGCGCGCTCGACGACCTGCGCAACCCGCCCGGCAACCGGCTTCATGCATTGAAGGGCAACCGCGCCGGGCAGCATGCCATTTCCATTAATATGCACTGGCGTAAATGCTTGGTCTGGAAAGACGGTAACGCCGATGATGTCGCAATCACTGACTACCACTGATCCCGACTGGCTGCACAACAGCCATGCGGGCGAGTTGCTGGCCCTTGAATTCATGGAGCCGCTCGGCCTTGACGCCGACAGCTTGGCGCGTGCGATCGATGTTGAGCCCGACCAGATCAATGCGGTGATCGCTGGAGAGCGCCCGATGGATGCGGCGCTTGACCTGCGTCTCGCCCGTTATTTCCGCATGTCGGAAGGCTTTTTCCCTGGGCTACAGGCGGATCATGATCTGCTCGAAGCCAAGCGCACCCTCAACGGCGCGCTGGACCGCATCACGCCCCGCGCCGCCTGAGGCACTATGCCGCGCGGCGTTCGCCGGCAATTCCTGCGACGAACGCGCCGGCCACGCTTTCCATTGTGGACAGCCGCGCATCGACCGTCGAGACCCGCGTCTGCAGGCCGTCAATCTCGCTCGCCACTGTCTCGCTGTCCTGGCGAATTGCGGCGATGGTGTGCGACATGGTGTCGGCGGTGTGGGCGGTTTCGTCGACGCTGGCGGTGATCGTCGAGACGGTGTGCGCCTGTTCGTCCATCGCCACGCGGATCCGGTCGGCGCCGTCGGCAAGCGCGGCAATCGTCGATTTGATCGAGGCGCTGGTGTCGACGGTTGAGCGGGTGGCCGCCTGGATCGCGGCGATCTTGGCGGCAATGTCATCGGTCGCGCGCGCGGTCTGGCTGGCAAGGCTTTTGACCTCCTGCGCGACCACGCCGAAGCCGCGCCCGGCGTCACCCGCACGGGCGGCTTCGATCGTGGCGTTGAGCGCGAGCAAATTGGTCTGGCCGGCAATGTCGCGGATCAGCCCGAGGATCGATTCGATCGACTTGGCATGATCCGACAGCAAGTGTGACAGGCCGACGGCGGCTTCGGCCTGGTCGCTCGCCCGATCGGCGATCAGCGCGGCGGCCTGGACTTCGTGGCGCGCCGAATCGATGGCGCGGATCAGGCCGGTCGCGGTATGCGCCGCCTCGCGCATTGCCACCGCCGATTGTTCGGCGGCGATCGCGACTTCGGATGTTCGGTCGAGCGTGTTGCGGGCCGCGCGCGCGGTTTGCACGGTGTGCGACCGGAGGGCGGCGGCGTCTGCAACCGAATCGTGCAGCATCGTCCCGATTTCGGCGAGATAGGATTGGCCGCGCTGTTGGAGCTCGGCGGCCGTTTGTGCACGGCGCAGGACGCCGATTTGCGTCATGCAGACATCGACTTCGATACAATGCAGCCGCTGGATCGTGTCGAGCGCGAGCGCGACGAAATCGACATCGTCGGCATAATGCGTCTTGATCGCCTCGTTCAGCGCGGTGCCATAATCCATCAGCCCGCGGATGATCATCGGCAGCGACATGTTGAGCGCCGCCTGTTCGCGCCCGCGCCGGGCGATCAGCGCGATCCATTTGGCATCGACCGGCCAGGTCCAGCGCTGCTCCGTCGTCTCGCAGACGATGGCCACGAAATTGTCGATATCGCCTGGCGCGACGCCGCTCAGCGGATTGGTGAAAACCGCCCGCCACTGCGCTTCAAGGATCGGCATGATGATGTGGGAGGAGCGCGCCCATACGGTGCGCAGCGCCTGTTGGAAGCGACCACCTTCATTATACAGCCGAACACGCATGGCGACGTCTTCGTCGCTCAGCCTCTCGCTGATTTTCCGGTTGATCATCTCATGCCCCTTCGTCGCAGGACCCCTGTTGGACGTTAGGGCACGGATTAGCGGCAATTGGTTAAGGCCAGTTAAACCAACCCGGCGGGCGGGCGATTGACGGCGCGCCGGCTCCGTATTAACTGTGCAATACACCCCGCGGCAACGCTGCCGACGGACAGCGAGAGGATGATGATGATGCGATCGACCCTGTGGCTGATGGCTGGTGTGACTCTGGCGCTGGCGGTGCCGGCAGCAGCGAAACAGGCGCGTCCCGATATCGCCGCCGCTATTGCTGCGCCAGGCCGCGCGGCTGACGATATCAAGCTCGACGAGGGGCGCAAGCCAGTCGAGATTCTTACCTTCATGGGGCTCGCCAAGGGCGATCAAGTCGCCGACATCATGGCCGGCAATGGCTATTATACCGAGATCATGGCGCGCGCGGTGGGCCCCAAGGGGCACGTCACCGCTTATGATCCCAAGCAATTCGTGGAGGGTGATGAGAAGGCGGCGGCGGCGTGGGCCGCGCTGCTGGGGCGTGAGGGCAATGTCACCCACACAACCTATCCGTTCGAGGCGTTTGCCGCGCCGGCCAACGCCTATGATTTCGTGATGATCCACCTGGATTACCACGATCTTTATTGGGAAAGCGCCAAGTTCAAGGTGCCCAAGACCGATCCGGCCGCCTTCCTGGCGACGCTTTATGCGGCGATGAAGCCCGGTGGCACCGTCGCGGTGATCGATCATGTCGCGCTGCCCGGCGATACCCGCGCGACAGTCGACAAGCTGCACCGGATCGATCCCGCCACGGTCAAGGCCGATTTTTTGAAGGCGGGCTTCGTGCTGCAGGCCGAGAGCGACCTGTTGCGCACTGCGAGCGACGATCACACCAAGCTGGTGTTCGACCCGGCAGTGCGCGGCAAGACGGATCGGTTTGCGTTCCGATTCAGGAAGCCGAAAGGGTAAATGTGGGGTGATGCGGTCCTCGAATTTGTGACAATCGTCACAAATGCCGTGGAGGAGCGCTGGGGGCTTGCCAGGGCTTGGCTTGTGGCGACGACAATGATTGCCGTCTTGGTCGGAGTGTTCTTGTTGTTCCTCAGCTGGCTAGCGACTTATCTCTAATCCTCCACAATCAAGCTCGCATGTTTGGTTTCGGGCAGCATCAGAAAACCGATCGTGGCCATGCCGATGATGATGGTGACATACCAGTAAAACCCTGATTCAAGGTGCAAATCCTTGAACTTCAGCGCGACATATTCCGCCGTCCCGCCGAACACGGTGTTACCGATCGCATAGGGCAAAGCCACGCCGAGCGTGCGGACATGCGCAGGGAAAAGCTCTGCCTTGATCAGGCCGCTGATCGATGTGTAGGCCGATAGCAGCATCAGCGGCACCAGGATGATCGCAAACGCGGTCACCGCATCTGTCGTCACCGCGAGCGCGGTGAAGACCGGGACCGAGACGGCCATGCCGCCAAAGCCGAACAGCAACAGCATCGGCTTGCGCCCGAACCGGTCGGCGAGCAGGCCGAAAATCGGCTGGCTGAGCATAAACACGATCAGCGCCGCCGTCATGATCCCGGTCGCGCTCTGCTTGTCGAAGCCGCTGGTGTTGACGAGGAACTTCTGGAGATAGGTAGTGTAAGCGTAAAAAGCGCAGGAGCCGCCGCCGCTGATCGCCGCGACGATCAGGAATTCGCGACGATGGGCGCGCCACAGGCTGCGGGCCGTCGATTTTGCGCGGTTCTTGTCGAGCGCGGCGAACGCCGCCGTTTCGGCCAACCGACGGCGCAGGACATAGACGGCAAGCGCCAGCGCCGCCCCGATCACGAACGCGATCCGCCAACCCCAGGCGCCCATCTCGGCTTCGCTCAGAAACCCCTGCAGGATCAGCGTAACGCCCAGGGCGAGCAGTTGCCCGCCGATCAGCGTGACATATTGGAAGCTCGACCAGAAGGCGCGGCGCTTCCTCGTCGCCATTTCGGAGAGATAGGTGGCGCTCGCGCCATATTCGCCGCCGACCGACAACCCCTGCAGCATCCGCGCGATGACGAGGATGGCAGGCGCGATCACGCCGGCCTGGGCATAGGTTGGCGCGATCGCGATCATGAGCGATCCGCCGCACATCAGCCCCACTGACAGCGCGAGGCCCGCCTTGCGGCCATGCCTGTCGCCATAGCTGCCCATGATCCAGGCACCGATTGGCCGCATCAGAAATCCCACCGCGAAAATGGCCGCGGCGCTCAACAACTGCGCGGTCTGATCCGATTTGGGGAAGAAGCTGGGCGCAAAATAGATTGTCAGCACCGAATAGGCATACCAGTCATACCATTCGACGAGGTTGCCCGCCGAGCCGCCAATGATTGATTTGAACCTCTTGCCGTCCATCGTGCCTCCGCCGCGCCCTTGGTTGCCCAAGGACGGGACGAAGGGAAGCGCTTTGTTGGCCAGTGGTGGCGATGCGTGGTTGAGCCGGCGGGCGGCATCGCGCATAGGGAAGTGATGCACCCATCACCCATTTTCGCCCTGATGCTGGTTGCCGGATGCGCCAGTGCGCCAGAAGCATTGCCCGCGAGGGTCGCTGCGCCGGTTCAGCCGGTTGCCCGGCCGGTGGCGCCGATCCCGATGCCTGAGGGATCGGCCGCCATGCCGTCGCCGATCAGCGCCCCCCCCGCGCCCCCGGCATATCGCGGCGACTGGCGCGACTGGCCTGCGATGTCCGGCGACTGGGTTTATCGCCGCGATGCGCGGGGCAGCATTGCGCTGTTCGGGGTGCCCGGCGCCGATGCTGAACTGACGATCCGCTGCGACCGCATTGCCGACCAGATCTATATATCGCGACGGGGTGCCACGCCCGCCAATGCGCCAGCGACGATCCGCACGTCGAGCATGGCCCGCACGATCGCGACCCAGCCGACCGGCGGGACGCCAGCCTATTTGGCCTTTGCGCTCGCGCCCAGCGATCCGCTGCTCGATGCGATGGGGTATAGCCGCGGACGGTTCATCATCGAGCAGGCGCCCCTGCCGGTGCTCGTCATCCCCGCCTGGCCAGAGATATTGCGCGTGAGCGAGGATTGCCGGCGGTGAGGGCGCAGCTGGTGGCGATGGCCGGCCTGATCGTGCTTGCCAGCTGTGCGCCATCGCCGGATCAGGCTGCCGACAAGGGCAATGCGACGGCTGTTGTGGTGAGCGTGGCTGGCCCCGACCGGGTCGTCGTCGCCGGTGCCTTGCCGACACCCGAACTGGACGGGGTGACGACCACCCCCGGTCACTGGCGGCGCGATTCAGCGCCGGCCGGCGATGCGGCGGTATTTGTCGATCAGCACGGCCAGACCCAGTTCGCGATGCGCTGCGACCGCGCGGCGCACCGGTTGCTGTTCGTGCGCGCGGCGCCGGCCGGGGATGGCGGCATGCTAAAGATCATCACCGGATCGGGCGCGGCGAGCTTCGTCGCACGGCCGCGCCGCTTTGCCCCCGGCGCGATGGCGGCGGTACCGTTTGACGACAGCTTCGTGACGGCTGCGCTGGCAACCGCAAGCGGCCGGATCGGCGTGATGCTGACAGGCAGCGCGGCACCGAATCGGACATTGGCGATTCCGGCGGACGCGATGATCGGCGGGGTGATTGGGGACTGTCGCGCCAATTATCGCGCACAGTCCTCTTGAATCGCTCAAAAAGAAATTAATTACAAGACTTGTTGTTATGAATCACATGATTCAAACAGGAGTCGTGCCCAGGCAGGGTACGCCGTTTCAACTAGCGAAAGGAGGTGATCCGATGTCTCATGGTTCAGCAATGGGGTCGGTTCAGTTCGTTCGGGGGACGCGGCGCTGATCCGCCGGGCCTGACGGGGGGTAT
>NCGD01000037.1 GCA_002281535.1 Sphingomonas sp. 28-63-12 | reverse complement strand
TGGATGCTCGGATCGCCATAAACTTCACTGGTCGAGGCCTGAAGGATCCGACATTTCAACCGCTTGGCAAGGCCGAGCAAGTTGATCGCGCCGTGAACGCAGGTTTTGGTCGTCTGCACCGGATCATGCTGATAATGCACGGGGGAAGCCGGACAGGCGAGATTGTAGATCTCATCCACTTCGACGTAGAGCGGAAAGCAGACATCGTGGCGCAGAAATTCAAGCCGGGGATGGTTGTGCAGGTGCGCGATATTGCGCTTGGCACCGGTAAACAGATTGTCGGCGCACAGCACCTCATGCCCCTGGGCCAGCAAATAGTCGATCAGATGCGATCCGACAAAGCCAGCACCGCCTGTGACGAGAATACGCTTGGTCGAGTCATATGTTCGCGCCATCGCACTCCCCAAGTCGTAACCCGCTTCGCTCATGCAGCCCTTGCGCAATGCCGCGGGCCCGTCAACGTCTGCGTATCACATGAACTGTGCGGTGGCGGCCCGGTGGCTTTTTCGCGCGAGGTCGATTAGCTGCAGCATATGGCCAGGAAATCAAACAGCGCAGGCGCGCATTCGCCCGCAAACGGCAGTGTCCGTGGCAGATGAAGCTCAGCGGGCGACGCTTGAGCGACGGCCGCCACTGACGCTGGCGAACAAGGCGGCACGCGCGATCTGGGACCTTGTCAGGCTGGTGCTGTATCGGCCAAGCCCAACCCCGCTTCATGCCTGGCGCCGGATGATCCTTCGGGGCTTTGGCGCCAAGATCGGGCGGGGCGCCCGGCCTTATCCGGCGGCAAGAATTTGGGCCCCGTGGAATTTGGAGATGGGCGACTTCAGCGTGATGGGTAACGGCGTTGAGTGTTATTGCGTCGGCCATATCCATTTGGGGGCGCATGCCACTGTCAGCCAGCGCGCCCATCTGTGCGCGGCCGGGCGCGACATCGATGCCCCCGAACATCACCTGCTGACCGGCCCGATCGTGATTGCCGATCATGCTTGGGTCGCGGCAGAGGCGTATATCGGCCCGGGTGTGACGGTTGGGGCGGGGGGGGTGGTCGCGGCGCGCGCCGTGGTCGTACGCGACGTTGCGCCATGGACGGTGGTTGGTGGTAATCCGGCCAAATTCCTGCGCAATCGCGCACGCCTGCCACGCTGATGAAAGATCATGGCCGGCGGATCATTTTCGTCAATCGTTTCTATCATCCTGATCACAGTGCGACCGCACAGATATTGACTGACCTCGCCGAAGCGCTTGCAGCTGCGGGATGGGCGGTCACGGTTGTGACCAGCCGATTATGTTACGACGATCCGTCGGTAAGGCTGGCCGACCACGACGAATGCGGCGGCGTGGCGATTCACCGGGTGCCCACCACTTCGCTCGGGCAGATGGGCGTTGCCGGTCGCTTGGTCGATTATTGCTCCTTTTATGTGGCAGCGCTTGTTGCGCTGCTTCGCCATGCCAGGCGCGGCGATATCATCGTCGCCAAGACCGATCCGCCGCTCATGTCGGTGATTGCCGCGCTTGTCGCGCGGGTGCGAGGCGCGCGGTTAGTGAACTGGCTGCAGGATCTTTATCCCGAGGTTGCTGGTGAGCTGGGCGTCGCGGCGATGCGTGGCCCCGCCGGGCGCGCGCTGAGGCTGCTGCGCAATGCGTCGCTTCGGTCAGCTGCGATCAACGTCGTCATCGGCGAGCGGATGGCAGAACGACTGGTCGCAGAAGGGATTGCCGCCAATGCCATCGCAGTCCTGCCGAATTGGGCGGATGATGAGGTGATCCGGCCCGTCGCGCGCGCGGAAGTGTCCCTGCGGCGGATTTGGGGGCTCGATCACCAATTTGTCGTCGGTTATTCCGGCAATCTGGGGCGCGCGCATGATTCGGACACGATTGTGAAGGCCGCACTGTTGCTCCGGGAGCGATCCGATATTGTGTTTCTGATGATCGGCGGGGGGCATGAAAGCGCGAAGCTTGCCACGCGTGTGCAGGCTGCCGGACTTGGCGACCGGTTCCAGTTTCAACCGTATCAACCGCGCGACCTTCTGGTGCAGTCACTGGCGGTTGCCGACGTGCACTGGCTGTCGCTCTATCCCGCGCTGGAAGGGCTGATCGTCCCCAGCAAGTTCTACGGGATCGCTGCTGCAGGGCGACCGGTAATCGCGATCACCGACCCCGATGGGGAGATCGCGCGGATCGTGGACCGCGAAGGATGCGGCATCGTGGTCGCGCCGGGCGAAGGGGCCAAGCTGGCGCGTGCCATCGAAGCGCTGGCCGGCGATCCGCCCCGGTTGGCGGCAATGGGACGCGCCGGGCGGGCGTTGATCGATCGCGACAATGGCCGAAGCGCGTCACTGGCGCGCTGGTCCGCCTTGCTCGACAGTCTGCCGACCTAGTCTATTTCGAGCCAAAGCCGGTCAGCATCGTCCGGATCGTTCGGAACACGATCAGCACGTCGAGCCAGGGCGAAAAATATTTGATATAATAGAAATCGAATTGCAGCTTGGTGTGGACGTCTTCGACCGTTTCGACATGACCTTGATTGACCTGTGCCCAGCCGGTGATTCCGGGCCGAACAATATGCCGATATCGATAGAAGGGGATTTCCGTTTCATACCAGGCGGACAGCGCGCAAACCTCTGGGCGCGGGCCAATCCAGCTCATCTCGCCGTTCAGAATGTTCAACATCTGGGGTAGCTCGTCGATTCGGCTGCGTCGAAGAAAATGACCCAGTCGGGTAATACGGGCGTCATCGGCGCGCGTTATAGCCGCATTTCGCGCATCGTCGTTCGTCTTCGGGTGGTGGTGCATCGTTCGGAACTTGAAGACGGTAAAGCTTGGGCCACGATATCCCACGCGCCGTTGCAGAAAGAGTGCGGGGCCGGGAGAATCTATCCTGATCGCGAGAGCGATCCCGATCAGTAGCGGCAGCAACGCCAAGCCCAGAACGAGCGCGCTGATCAAGTCAATCCATTGCTTGATCTTGATATAGGCGAGGCCCGGGTAGAGCGCTCCGAAACTATTCTCTGAAAGATGCTCGATATCGACCCGACCCGTGACAGACTCCTCGATCTGTTTAAAATGATAGACGGGCACCCCTGCAATGGCGCGCTCGGCGATAAAGCGTTCCCAATGATCGGACAACTTGGCGCGTAGATCGACAACGATTCCGTCACAATTTGGTAATTCTGCCATGTCGTCGCTTAGCAATAGCCAGTCGATATTTGTAATTCGATGGGCATGGCGGGCCTTTCCTAGGGGGATGTAGGCCAATCGAAGTCTTCGCGCACGCTTTCCAAGGAAGTGGCACGTAAAATACCAAAAAATGCAGCTTATATAGCTCATTAAAATAAAGGAACGGCTATAATCAGCGCGTAAGAAAAACAAAACCATAATAAAGAATAAAAATGTCATGCTAAATATTGGTAAAACATATGAATAACTTCGGGCGCCGGGAAATCCGGTTAATCTACGAAAAAAATAATGACCTAAAATTACTGCACCGGTAATTGCGACATAAATTGTCATTTGAACTTCTTGCAGAAGTATCCAGTCAGTCAGCCAAAATATAACTGCCGGAAAGAAAAATGACAAAATCAACGCGCCAAACAACTGTACAAAGTTGTTGCGAAAAATCGATTTTCGATTCGTTACCGATGCTTCAGACGGGGCGACTTGCTTTACGTTCACCGCGATTTGCCTTCCGTTGCAGATCGCTGTTGATTGCCGGCGACGGCTTCAAGACGCATTAATTTACGCTGATCTTGAAGAAATTACCATATCGGATTGTTGCTGTAAATCGCTCGTCTTGTAACTCGGTATGGGCAGATTTAGCCGGTCGCGGGCCCGTGTCCGGTTCCGCTCGGTGGCGCGACATTGGCCAGGAACCAACGATAGGCGCTGGCAATGCCTTGCTGCAAAGGCGTCGTTGCGCGCCATCCCAATGTGTCGAGCAATCGGGTGTCGAGCAGCTTTCGCGGTGTGCCGTCCGGCCTCGATCTGTCAAATTCGAGCAGTCCTTGAAAGCCGACGACCTGCGCAACCATCCGGGCAAGATCGCCAATGGGTATTTCGTCGCCGCTGCCAATGTTAACGAAGCCGTCGCCACTGTAATGCCGAACCAGGAAAACAAGGGCATCGGCGAGATCGTCGACATGCAGGAATTCGCGGCGCGGCGTTCCGGTGCCCCAAACGACCAGCTTGGCAGCACCGGCTAATTTCGCCTCATGTGCTTTGCGGAGCAATGCGGGGAGGACATGGCTGGATTCAAGATCGAAATTGTCGAAGGGCCCATAAAGGTTGGTGGGCTGAGCGGCGATGAAATCACAGCCATATTCAAGCCGATAGGCCTCACATAATTTGAGGCCGGCGATCTTGGCCAGCGCATACCATTGATTTGTCGGCTCCAGTGGGCCGGTAAGCAGGGCGCTCTCGGCGATCGGCTGTGGGGCGAGCCGTGGATAGATGCACGACGACCCGAGAAAGACGAGCTTGGCGACGCCATGGTGCCGCGCGCCTTCGATCACATTCGCTTCGATCATCAGATTATCATAAAGAAACTGGGCTGGATTCGCTGTATTGGCAGCGATCCCGCCGACCCTGGCAGCCGCCAGGAAGACGACATCGACGGGATTTGCGGCCATCCAGGCAAAGGTCGCCGCCTGATCGCGCAGATCGACGCGCGGCGACGGCGAGACAATCGTTACATTCTCACCCGCAAGCCGTCGGGCAATGGCGCGGCCCACCATCCCGCGTTCGCCAGCAATCCAGACGCGTCGCCCCGCCAGATCGAAAAGATCAGCCATGCCGGTTCATACCGTTGTCGGGCGCCCGACCAATGGCGCGTTGAATCCTCGGATCGTGCCGAGGCGGATGCGTAAGGTTTGACCGAGGGACGGCATCGCGAGCTCCTATCGACCCGTTCCTAGCGCGCGGCGCCAGCGCTGAACAGCAAACAGGAGCGGGCAGCGTGGAACCTCCCCGCGCCGTTGCGACATCGGCCCGGTTTTGAGGCTTGATTGAGTGCGTCAGGCAATCTGGCGGAGCGGCACTGGCGTGGCGCTGGCCGGCGGCTGATCAGGCCATATGCCGCGCGTGTCATAAACCAGCTTGGTGGCGCGCTCGTCGAGCGGGACCGACTTGAAGACTTCGTGATCGACCAGGACGATCATGATCGGGCAGCTCTCGATGGCGGTATCGATATCGATGAGCCGCGCACCAGTGCCATCAAACGCCGGCGGTAAGGCATTGGCATAGGGCTCCACGATTCGGATGCGTTCGCCAAAGCGGGCTGCCAGATCAGCGGCGACCTTGAGCGCCGGGCTCTCGCGAAAATCATCTATATTGGCCTTGAACGCAAGGCCGAGGCAGGCGACCGGCACGCCGGGCAACCGTTCGATCAGATCAATTGCGCGCGCGATGGTGTGCGCGACCTTGCCGTCATTCACTTCGCGCGCGGTGCGGATCAGCGGCGTCTGTTCCGGCGCGGCACTGACCAGAAACCAGGGATCGACCGCGATGCAATGGCCGCCGACGCCGGGACCAGGTGACAGGATGTTGACGCGGGGATGGCGATTGGCAAGGCGGATGACCTCCCACACGTCCACCCCCATGGTGTCGGCGATCAGGCTGAGTTCGTTGGCAAAGGCGATATTGACGTCGCGAAAGGCGTTTTCGGTGAGCTTGGTCATTTCCGCGGCACGGCTCGTCGTCGTGACACAGGCGCCCCGCACGAAGCGGCGGTAAAAGGCCAGCGCCTTGCGCGCGCAGCGCGGCGTGATGCCGCCGATGACGCGATCATTGTCGATCAGCTCGACCAGAATGCGGCCCGGCAACACCCGTTCCGGGCAATAGGCGATCGCGATATCGGCGCTTTCACCGGTCTTGCCCGGCACCTTAAGGTCGGGCCGCAATTGGGCCAGCAGGTCGCGGACCTTTTCGGTGGTGCCGACGGGAGAGGTCGATTCAAGAATGACGACATCGCCAGCCTTCAGCACCGCCGCTACCGTGGTCGCTGCCTGCAGGACATAGCCGATATTGGGCGCGTGATTATCGCCAAACGGCGTCGGCACCGCGATAACGAAGATATCGGCGGGCTCGATCTGGGTCGACGCCCGCAGATGGCCGCGCGCGACCACCCCCGAAACCAGCCCGTCGAGATCGACTTCTTCGATATGCACCTTGCCCGAATTCACTGTGTCGACAACGCTCTGCGTGACATCGACCCCAAGGACCTGAACACCCGTGCGTGCGATCACCGCTGCTGTTGGGAGGCCGATATAGCCGAGGCCGAGGACGGCTACCTTGAGATCAGAGTCCGAAACCATCCGCGACGACCTTTGCAATCCGAGTCGATGCGTGGCCGTCGCCGAACGGATTATGCGCGCGCGCCATCGCTTGATGAGCGCCATTGTCGTCAAGCAAGGTGAAGATTTCGGAAACGATCCGATCTTCATCCGTACCGATCAATTTGGCGGTGCCGGCAGCGACGCCTTCGGGGCGCTCGGTGGTTTCGCGCATCACCAGCACCGGTTTCCCCAGCGCGGGCGCTTCTTCCTGCACGCCGCCCGAATCGGTCAGCACGATATGGCTGAGCCGAAGCGCGCGGACGAAGTGAGGATAATCGAGCGGATCAATCCGGGCGATATTGGTTTGCCCGCCCAGCACGACATCCATCACGCTGACGACATTGGGATTGGGGTGCACCGGAAAGATTACCGCGACATCGTCTCGCGCGGCGATCCGGCGAATGGCCCGAGCGATATTTTCCATAGCGCCGCCAAAATTCTCGCGCCGGTGGGTGGTGACCAGGATGATCCGCTTGCCGGCAAATCGGGCCGCAATGGAATCCAGCCCGGCCGCAAGCGCGGGGTTGGCATCGAGCGCCTCGATGGTCGCGTAGAGCGCGTCGATCACCGTATTGCCCGTCACATAGACCAGCGCGGGTTCGATATTTTCGCCGAGCAGCGCTTCGGCAGCGGTCTGGGTCGGTGCGAAATGCTGATCGGCGATCGGCGCGACGATCCGCCGGTTCACTTCCTCCGGAAAGGGGTGGTAAATATCACCCGAGCGCAAACCGGCCTCGACATGCGAGACGGGCACCTTGCGATAATAAGCGGCGAGCGCGCCGACCATGGCGGTGGCGGTATCGCCCTGCACGATTACGCGATCGGGCTTTTCGGCGTCCATCACATCGCCAAGCCCGATCAGCAGCCGCGCGGTCAGCCGGTCGAGCGTCTGGCCGGGCTCCATCAGATCAAGATCGATATCGGGAACGATGCCAGCAATCCCCAGCACTTGATCGAGCAGGCCGCGGTGCTGTGCGGTTACGCAGGTGCGCACGGCCAGGCCCGGTATCGCGGCAAGGGCCCGGATCACCGGGAACAGCTTGATCGCCTCGGGGCGGGTGCCGAATATGACGAGCAGCTTGGGCGGGGGAGCGAAGGTCATGACGCTGCCTTAATCATGGCGGCTTAAAGCCGCGCTAACGAGGGGCGGCCGGCCGCCGGCGCCTGGATTGCCAGTTATCGGCTCACGCGATAGGGGCGGGCGCATTGGTGGAGAAGATCATGACGTTCAAGCCGCTGCGCAAGGCAGTATTTCCGGTCGGTGGCCTCGGCACGCGCTTTCTGCCCGCGACGAAGGCGTTGCCCAAGGAGATGCTGCCGGTCGTCGATCGGCCGCTGATCCAATACGCCGTCGATGAGGCGCTTGAGGCCGGAATCGAGCAGATGATCTTCGTTACCGGTCGCGGCAAATCGGCGATCGAGGACCATTTCGATATCGCCTATGAGCTCGAAGCAACGATGGCCGCGCGCGGCAAATCGATGGAGTTGCTCTACCAGACCCGCCTGACCCCCGGTGCGGTCGCCTATGTCCGCCAGCAGGAGCCGATGGGGCTTGGCCATGCCGTGTGGTGCGCGCGCGATATCGTCGGCGACGAGCCATTTGCCGTCCTGCTGGCCGATGATTTCATGGTCGGCGCGCCCGGCTGCCTCAAACAGATGGTCGAGGCCTATAACCAGACCGGCGGCAACATGATCTGCGCGCAGGAAGTGGCCGACGATCAGACTGACAAATATGGCGTGATCACGCCCGGCAAGCGCGATGGCCGCCTGACCGAGGTTCAGGGACTGGTCGAGAAGCCGTCACCGGGCACGGCGCCGTCCAATCTGGCGGTGATTGGTCGGTATATCCTGCAGCCAGAGGTGATGCGCGTGCTGGAGACCCAGGAAAAGGGCGCCGGCGGCGAAATCCAGCTGACCGACGCAATGGCGCGGATGATCGGTAACCAGCCCTTCCACGCGCTAACGTTTGACGGGACGCGCTATGATTGCGGTGACAAGGCCGGCTTCATCCAGGCCAATCTGGCGCTGGCACTGGCAAGGCCAGATATCGGCCCTGCTGTCCGGGCCTTTGCGACCGATCTGCTCGCCCGCGATTAACCCCGATTGGTGCAAAGTTCGTTTAGGGTTGGGTCGCTAATCCGGTCGCGGTGATATTGCGAGCGAGACACAGGCCATGACCGGGACGATGCCATTGCTCGATCGGGCGCAGGGCGCGCCATGACGCGGACGCCGATCCGGATAACTTATACGCCGCCTGAGCGCACGATCCTGGTTACTGGCGGGGCGGGCTTTGTCGGTTCGGCGGTTTGCCGGATGTTGGCGCGCAATGGCTCGCTGCGGGTGATCAATCTTGATTCGCTGGTCGATTCGGTGGATGCGGACGCGCTGGCGGTGCCGGCAGAGCAGCCCAATTACCGGTTCATCGAGGGCGATATCCTCGATCGCGCGCTGGTCGCTGCGGTGATGGCGGAAGAGCATGTCGATGGGGTGATCCATCTCGCTGCCGAAACCCGGGCGGACCGGCCCGGCGTCGATATCCCGCCGTTTATCGATACCAATGTCGGCGGCACCTTCCAGCTGCTCGAGGCGTCGCTGGCGCATTGGCGCACGCTGATGCCCGATGCCCGGGCGCGGTTCCGCTTCCATCATGTCTCGATCAATGCGGTGTTCGGCGACCTGGCTGTTGATGCGCGCCGCGTCGACGAAACCGCTGCCTATCGGCCGACATCGCCGTGTGGGGCAACGCGCGCTGCCGCGGATCATCTCGTGCGCGTCTGGCACAGCAGCTTTGGCCTGCCGGTCGTGATGTCGCATGGCGATGGCTGCTATGGCCCCTATCAAAAGCCCGGCAAGCTGATCCCCCATGCCATCCTGGCAGCAATCGGGGGCGTTTCCGTGCCGGTATATGGCGCGGGATCGGAAGTGCGCGACTGGCTGCACGTCGAGGATTATGCGCGCGCGCTCGCCGCGGTGCTGTTCCACGGCCAGATCGGCCAGCATTATCTGATCGGCGGCCGCGAGGAGCACAGCAATCTGGCGGTGGTCGCAATGATTTGCGATCTGCTCGATCGGCTTGATCCGCGCGCCGATGGCCGCAAGCGTCGCTCGTTGATCAGCTTCCTGCACGATCGTCGTGCCGCCGATCGTCGGCATGCGATTGACCCCGGCAAGATCGAGCGCGAACTCGGCTGGCGCCCGCTGATCGGCTTTGCCGACGGGCTGACAGAGGCGATCGACTGGTACCGCGATCAGGCGCGCGCCAGCCAGAGTCGCGCTGCAACCGGTTAAAAGCTGACCAGCCGATCGTCCCCCAGGGTGGCAAGCAGGCTCATCATGCCGCCCGCTTCGACACCTCCGACCAGCGAATCGAGCGCCAGCCCCGTCAGGGCCAGGCCGGTCTGGCAGGCGATCAGCGCAACGCCGGCCACTTGCGCCATCGCCAGCAGGCCGAGCCGGTCGGGGATCCCGGCGGCCGCCAACATGGCATGATCGTCATCGGCGCGCGCGGCCCGGGTCAGCAATGCGACGCTTGCCTCATGACAATAAAGCCGAACCGCGCTGCCGAGTGCTGCCTGCGCCAAGGCGGTCGTCATCGCGGCGCGAAAACGGCCATTGTCGGCGGTCGCCACGATGATGGCGAGCCCGCTCATGCCGAACAGGCCTGGCAGCCTGGGTCCTTGGGCAGCGCGATGGTGCGGAAGCGGAATTCAAGGGTATCGACGATCAGCAACTTGCCGGCGCTATCGACCCCAAAGGGGATGATCGCGCGGATTGCTTCCAGCGCGGCCAGGCTGCCCAGCACCCCGGCCATCGCGCCGAGCACGCCTTGATCGGCGCAACTGGCATCGGCGCGGTCGGGATCATTGCCGACAAAGCAGCGATAGCAGGGCTTGTCCGCTTCCCAGCCCCGGAACACCGCCAACTGCCCTTCGAACTGGCCGATTGCGGCTGATACCAGCGGGATGTGCGCGGTGAGCGCGGCATCGGCGACGGCGAGCCGCGTCGCAAAATTATCGCACCCATCGAGCACGACATCGGCGTCGGCGAGCAATGCAGCGGCATTGGCGGCCTCGATCCGGTCGACGACGGGATTGACGGTAACATCGGGATTGAGCCGCGCAACCGCACGCGCTGCGGCGGCGGCTTTGGGCGCGCCGATATCATCGGTGCCGAACACCGTCTGGCGCTGCAAATTGCTAAGGTCGACACGATCGTTATCGATGATGGTCAGCCGGCCGATGCCGGCGGCGGCCAGATACTGGATGGCGGGGGAGCCGATCCCGCCCGCGCCGATCAGTACGACATGGGCGGCCAGCAGCTGCGCCTGGCCGCGCCCCCCGATTTCCTTCAGCACGATATGCCGGGCATAGCGATCGAGCTGGGTGTCGGTGAGGGGGAAGGTGCTTGCCGCCATCAGACGCCCGTCGAGCCGAAGCCGCCCAGACCGCGATCGGTTTCCGCGCTGAACGTATCGACGATCGTAAATTCGGGCCGGACGATCGGCAGGAACACCAGTTGCGCGATCCGGTCGCCGGGCATGATCGTGAAGGATTCGCTGCCGGGCGGTGTGCGCAGCCACGCGCTGATGAAGATCTGGTTGGCATAATCGGCATCGATCGTGCCGACTGCCTGGCCGAGCACCAGCCCCTTCTTATGCCCCAGGCCTGAGCGCGCGAGCAAAAAGGCGACGAGGTGGGGATCGTTCATCAGCACCGCTATCCCGGAGGGGATCAGGATAGCAGGCGCCTGCGGCTCGAGCGTCACCGGCGCATCGATACAGGCGTGGAGATCGATCCCTGCCGACATTGCCGTCTGATAGCGCGGCAGGCCCCAGTCATTGAGGCGACGATCAAGGATCTTCAGTTCGAGCGTGGGACAGAGGTCGCGCATTTGGGCTCCTTGATCAGCTGGTTGCGACTAACCCCGGCACGCGGTACCGCGCAAGCGGCGTTAACCACTCGCGAGGGCTGTTGCGCTACGGTAATGAGGTGATGACACCACCAAATAGCCGCTCGCCTCTGGCAGGGGTGCTCGGGCTGCAGCTGATGCTGGCGGCCCTTGCGCTGTATGGCGCGGTATCGCTGCCCGGGCTTGAGGCGCATTGGACCTTCTCCACGACGGGAATCACGCTATTCCTGATTTGGTTGGGGGTTGCAGCGGCGACGGCACGCATGCTGTTGCGTACCGCGCCCTCGCGTGAGCAACTGGCGATGCTGGCGCTGGGGATAATCGCCTTGCGGCTCTGCTTTGGCGCGCTGGTGCTCGGTCGGATGTCGACGGGCGATGCCGATATCTACCCTGTCATTGCGCGCCAATTGCTGGCGGGCCAGGGCCTCTATTTCGATCAGGCCGATATGGGCGAGCGGGTGTTCGCGCTCTATCCACCCTTCTACCCGCTGCTGCTGGCGGCGTGGGGGGCGGTGGCGGGTTTCTCGACCTGGTCGCTAATCACGATGAACATGGTGGTGGATTGTAGTGCGGCAAGGCTGATCGTGCAGATCGGGATAGCGCTCGACGCGCGGCCGGCCGGGCGGAGCGCGGCGTTTCTCTACCTCGTCTGGCCATCGGTGCTGTTCTCTGCCCCCTTGGCCCAAAAGGAGGGGGTGGCGATTGCGCTGATCCTGCTGCTGGCGCTGGTGTGGATCCGGCAGAGCCAGCAGCCGCGCGGGGGCTGGCGTGGGGCGCTGGCGCTGGGTGTGCCGGCGGGGCTGCTGGCGCTGACCCAGCCGGGGCAGGCCCCGCTGGCGGCGCTGTTCGGGTTGGTGCTGGTCGGACGGCTCGGCTGGCGGCGGCTGGCGACCTTTGGGCTGGCCGGGTCAGGCATGGCCGCGATCGTGATGCTGCCCTGGTGGGTGCGCAACTGGCTGGTGTTCGGTGCCTTTGTCCCGCTGACAAGTGCGGGTGGGATCGGCCTGTGGATCGGCAACAACCCCGATGCGACGGGCAACTGGATGCCGCAACCCGAGGCGTGGCAGGGGCTGCCCGAGCTCGACTATGCCCGGCGGGCGAGTGGCGAGGCAGTGGCGTGGATCAAGGGGCACCCGGCCGATTTCGCGCGGCTGACGATCGCCAAATTCCTGCGCGCGGCGGGGGTGAGCCAGTTCGGGCTGTTTCGCATCGCGATCATGTCGCCTTCGATTTCGCCGGCGTTGGCAGCGATGCTGTTTCCGCTCTCCTTTGGTGCGCACTGGCTGATGCTGGGGGCGGGGGCGGTATCGCTCAGGCTGCGGCAGGTGCCGGGCATCTGGGTGGTGACGTTGCTGGTGATCGCGGGGTTCGCGCAACTGGTGCTGTTCGGCGTGTGGTTCGAATTCGGCGAGCGCCACCGTGAATTTCTGACGCCGTTGCTGCTGCTGCTGGGGTGCATGGCGGCGGGAGCGCGGGAATCCAGGTAACGGGGCGTTCTTAAATCGAACTATTCAAGCGATCTCATCCTCCTCATTTACCTTGACCTTGTATTGACGACTGGATGCGCTCGTCCGATCGTCTGTCCGCGCCATCAATCCTGACCGGCGCTGCCGTGCTGGGGTTGGTGTTGGGCGTCGGGTCGTTCGTCGCCACCCCGCAGGAAAGGGCGACGCTGGCATCCGGCGCGAGCAATCTTGCCGTTGCCGGCGGCCTGAAACGGCAGCGCGAACCCCAACCAGGCGATTATTGGGGCGGCTGCAACGACGCGCGCGCGGCCGGCACGGCGCCAATCTATCGCGGTGACCCCGGTTATCGACCCGAGATGGACGGCGATGACGATGGCATCGCCTGCGAGCCGCATCGCTACTGATGAAGCGTCCCTGCGCTCCGTTCAAATTGATCAGAATCGGCGGGCAATGCCGATGTACAGATGCACGTCCGGCGCATCGCGGTTCAGACCGAACTCGCTGCCGACATCAAGCTGGGCGTTGCGCCCGACCATGATGCCCATTGCAGCGCCGGCGATCGCCTGCGTGGAAGCGCCATCGGGATCGTCATCCCGCAGCACTGCCGCTTCGATGGCCAGGGTGACGCCGTTCATTGGCGCAATGCTAACTCCACCTGCAGTACCATAGGCAAAATGCCGGCCATGGCCGCTTTGGTTGACCGCTGCGTCGACTTCCGGTGTCAGCGCGACGCTGATCAGGTCGTTGATCGGCATGCTGAGTGGTACCTGAAGGCCCGCGCCCCAATCTCCCGCGCCGATCGCGCTTCCCCCCGTGGGCAGGATAACTGACGGAAGCAGCGCGACCGAGACTGCCTTGCCATCGGGGTCGATCAGGTTTCTTTTGATCCCCAGCGTGACATCGCCGGTACCCGACGCGCTGTCGATTGTACCGGCCTGACGATCGCGGGTTCGATTGCGCTCAAAGGGCGTCCAGCCGACGCGCAGTTCGGCATGCTCGGCGATGCCATAGCGCAGCAGAAGGTCACCGATCAGATAGCTATCGGTAATGTCATCCGGGGTGGCTTCATGGGTCCAGTCAGCGAACGACATTTCGGCGGTGAGATGGCCCGGTTCGACGGTGCAGGGCGGCGTATCGATACCGGGTCGATCCGGGCAGAAATCCCGCGCCCGTGCGGGCTGCGCGACCGCAACGGCGATCAACAGGATGATCCAGCCGAGCCGCAATATGGGCGAATGCTTCATTGCTTTTGGGCCGCAATGGGCGGTCTGAAAACGGCTGCCTTGAGCCCGAGGAATAATCAGCCGCATCGCGGACCTCTTATGTCTGGTGGGGATCGATCGACATTCGAACAGTAAAAACCTACCCCAGCACCGCCGAAGCAATGCGTTCCGCCAACAGCCGCGCGACCTCTTCCTTGGGCATGCGGTTCCAGCTTTCCACGCCCTGCGCCGTCACGATGTGGATGCTGTTGTCGGCGCCGCCCATGACATCGCCCGAGACATCATTGGCGACGATCCAGTCCGCGCCCTTTTTCACGCGCTTGCTGCTGGCGTGTTCGGTCACGCGTTCGGTTTCGGCGGCGAAGCCTATCAGCAGGGGGGGGCGGTTCGGGTTCTTCGCCAACGTTGCGAGAATGTCCGGGTTTTCGACCAGCATCAGCGTTGGTGCGCGCGAGCCCTTCTTGATCTTTTGCGGCATCGGCGTGACGCGCCAGTCGGCCACGGCGGCAACCATGATCGCCGCGTCTGCTGGCAACGCCTGATCGACGGCGGCAGCCATCTCCAGCGCGGTTTCGACATCGATCCGGTCGACGCCTGCTGGCGTGGCGAGGGTGACGGGGCCGGCGATGAGGGTCACGCGCGCGCCCAGCGCGGCGAGCGCGGCGGCGATGGCGAAACCCTGTTTGCCCGAGGAACGATTGGCGAGGTAGCGCACCGGATCGATCGGCTCATGTGTCGGCCCGGCGGTGACCAGCATGTGCCGGCCGATGAGGGGGCTCATTCGCTGAGCGCTCGCTGGATTGCGGCGAGGATCGCGTCGGGCTCAGGCAGGCGGCCGGGACCATATTCGCCGCACGCCATCGGGCCTTCGTCGGGCTCCATAATCGTGATGCCGTCGTCGCGCAGCGTGGCGATATTGCGGCGCGTGGCGGCGTGCTGCCACATGCGGACATTCATTGCGGGAGCGGCGAGCACGGGCTTGTCGGTGGCGAGGAGGAGCGTGGTGGCGAGATCATCGGCAATGCCGGCGGCCATCTTCGCCAGCAGATCGGCGGTGGCTGGCGCGACGACGACGAGATCGGCCTCGCGGCTCAATTGGATATGGCCCATCTCCGCTTCATCCTTCAAATCCCAAAGGCTGGTGTGGACGGGGTTCTCGCTGAGCGCTGCGAGCGTCATCGGGGTGATGAAATGCGCGCCGCCCGCGGTCAGCACGCATCGGACGCCGATGCCTGCTTTGCGCGCGAGGCGGATCAGTTCGCAAGCCTTATAGGCCGCGATTCCGCCGCCGACGATGAGGAGGATCCGTTTCATCGCACCGACCTTGTCACGGTAATGCGGCGGCTGTCGAGCGCCGCGACATAGAGATCGCGCAAGCCATCGGGCGCGAAGGCGAGGCCGATCAGCAGGGTCGGGGCGACCAGCAACCCCCAATAGAAGGTGTCGGGCCGGCCGAACAGGCTCAGCAGCACGGCATAGGCAGCGAAGATCATCAGCGCGCGTCGCGCGATCGGATCGGTCCAGCTCGCCCAGCCGAACAGTGCCAGCCCAACCAGCAGCGCCGCTGCCCAGGCCGGGGCGAGATTGAGCGCGGTCGATATCGTCATCGTCTTTACGAAAAAGCCAAAGCCAAGCATCCCGACCCAGCCAGGCGAGGCAGGATCGAGCGGGCCGACCACATGCGCGACGGCAAAGGCATGTGCGGCGACAACGCCGGCCAGCACGACCAACGTTGCGGCCCAGCCAATCGCCTCGCGGCGATACCCCTCGATCAGCGCCATGCCGCCCATGACGATCACATAGAGCGCCGCTGTTTCGCGGACGAGCATGGCGATCATGGCGATAGCGGCGGCTTCGATCCACCGTCCGGGCCGGCGCAGCGCCAGCGACAGGGCGATCAGCAGTCCCGCCCAGATTTCATGAAAGGGCGCGAGCGAGGGTTGCACGAAAGCGACCATGCCGCCCGCCAGCAGCGCCAGCGCGATTCCCAGCGGTGGCGCGCGCGACAGCGCCGGCCGCAACCGGACGAACCACGCCGCCACCACGCCTGTCGCCAGGCCATAGAGCAGCAGCAGGACGAACGGTGCCGGCAAAAACGCCTCGACGATCGCCAATGTCGGCAGCCGGAAGGTGACAAAGGGCCTGAGCGGATAATCGCCGGCCCGCAACGCCGCTGCTGCCACCGCATAATAATCGCCGCCGCCGCGCACGCCAGCGACGATCGATTCATACAGCATTACATCAGCCTGATCCTGGGCGCGATTGGCCGGATTATGGCTGACCGGCGGCGGCCCCGCCACTGACAAAGCCGTGAGGCAAAGCAGCAGAAACGCCGCGAGCAACAGCAATGCGGTGCGCGCTCGCCCCTGTTTCAGCAGCGCGAACCGGCTTGGGTTGCTGAGCCACAGAGGGTCGCGCGGCCGAGCCATTTATCCGAGCAGCGCCCACATGGCAGCAACGCTGATGCCCGACGCGAGCAGCGCTACAGCTGCATAGCGCCAGCCACCACCGATCCGCACCACTTCGATTTCGCGCAGCGGCGGGGCAGGGGGCGCACCGCCGGGATCGGGAAAATGCCGTTCGATATTGCGGATGAGCTGGGGGAGCCGCGCCAGCGTCTTGAAATCGGCGGTCAGCCGGTCGGCCACAAAGGTTTCGGGCCCGAGTTCGGTGCGGATCCATTCGCGGACGAACGGCGCGGCGGTTTCCCACATATTGATATCGGGATCGAGCGCGGTGGCCACGCCCTCCACCATTACCATCGTCTTTTGCAGCAGCAGGAGGTGCGGCTGTGTCTTCATGTCGAAATCGCGGGTGATGTTGAACAACCCGTCGAGCATGTTGCCGACTGACATCTCCTTCACCGACATGCCGCGCATCGGCTCGCCCACTGCGCGCAGGGCGGTGGCGAATTCGGCGACATTGTGGTGGGCGGGCACATAGCCGGCTTCGAAATGAATCTCCGCGACGCGCTTATAATTGCCGGTGATCAGGCCATAAAGGATTTCCGCCAGCCACACCCGCGCGCGTCGATCGATCCGGCCCATGATCCCGAAATCGATCGCGGCGATCCGGCTGCCGGGCAGCGCGAAGAGATTGCCCTGGTGGAGATCGGCATGGAAGAACCCTTCAGCAATCGCCTGCCGCAAAAAGGCGTGGACCAGGATATGCGCAAGCCGGGCAGGATCATAGCCGGCCGCCAGCAGCGCATCGCGGTTCGACAATTTGATGCCGTCGATCCACTCGAGCGTCAGCACGCCGCCCGTCGTGCGCTGCCAGTCGATGGCAGGAACCATGAAATCGGGCTCGGCGGCCATCGCCTCGGCGAGCTCAGAGGCAGAGGCTGCCTCACGCCGCAGATCAAGCTCGCGCGCCGTCCAGCGTTTGAAGGTTTCGATCACCAGTCGTGGCTGGAGCCGGGCCAGTTCGCCGCCCATCGATTCGAGCTGTGCGGCGGCCCATTGATAGGTGTCGATGGCGCGGGCGAATTCTTCCTCCACCCCAGGGCGCAGCACCTTAATCGCGACGGCGCGGCCATCGGTGGTGACGCCCTTGTGCACCTGAGCGATCGAGGCGGCGCCCACCGGCACCGGATCGATCGAGGCGAACAGCTGATCGAGCGGGCGGCCAAAGCTTTTGACCATCGCCGCGTTGATGATCGCGAACGGCACCGGCGGCAGCGCGTCCTGCAGCCGCTGGAGATCGCGCGCCGCCGCCTCGCCGACAATGTCGGGGCGGGTGGCGAGCGTCTGGCCAAATTTGATCGCGGCAGGGCCTATTTCCTGCAGCGCGACAGCATAGGCCGGCGTGGCGGGCAGGCGGACGCCGATCCGGGCGATACGCGCCAGCCGGCGGACGGGCGCTGGCGTGTTCGGATCTCGTTCGATGCCGCGCAGCGCGCCATGGCGCGCCAGCGTCCGGCCCCATTTCAGGAGCCGCCAGAGATGGACGACGGGGGCGGTCATGCGCAAACAGCCTTGGCGAATTGGCGCAAGATCAGATCTTCCAGCCGCTGTGGATGGCGACCAGCCCGCCGAGCATCGGCTCGACCTTGGTCTTAACGAAGCCGGCCTCGGCGATCATGCCTTCGAATTTGGCCATGTCGGGGAATCGCCGGATCGATTCGATCAGATAGCGATAGCTGTCCTCGTCCTTGGCCAGCAGCTTGCCGAGTTGCGGTACCAATTTGTGCGAATAGACGTCGTAAATTTCGGCAAAGCCGGGCCAGAGCGTGGTCGAGAATTCCAGGCAGAAGAACCGCCCGCCGCGCTTGAGGACGCGGTGCGCCTCGCGCAGGGCCTTGGGGATGTCGGTAACGTTCCTGATGCCAAAGGCGATCGTATAGGCATCGAAAAACCTGTCGGGGAACACCAATGTCTCGGCATTGGCTTCGGTCCAGACAAGGCCGTCAATGCCGCGCTTGGCGGCGCGATCAATGCCGACCTCCAGCATCGCCGGGTTGATGTCGGCCACCGTGATCGCGGCACCTGATGGTGCCATGCGGAACGCGATGTCGCCCGTGCCGCCGGCCATGTCGAGGATCGCTTCGCCGGCACGCGGTTTCACGCGGCGGACGAATCGGTCCTTCCACAACCGGTGCATGCCGGCTGACATGGCATCGTTCATCAGATCATAGGATGGGGCGACGCTTTTGAAGACGTCCCCCACGCGGGCAGTCTTTTCCTCGGGGGCTATCTCGGCATAGCCGAATGAAACGGTGTCGGTCATCGAGCCGCTCTAGCCAAGGCTTGTGGGCGGAGCAAACGCAACCTAGCTGCTGGTGGATCATGCCCGAACTTCCCGAAGTCGAAACCACCGTCCGCGGCCTGCGCCCCGTGCTCAAAGGCGCACAGATAGTGCGCCTCTTGCTCCGGCGGGCCGATCTGCGCAGGCCCTTTCCCGCGGATATCGGCCAAAGATTGACCGGGGCAGTGGTGACGGGGCTCGGTCGCCGCGCCAAATATGGCCTGATCGATACCGATCGCGGCGATACGATGATTTTCCATCTCGGGATGTCGGGGCGGTGGCGGGTCGATCCGTCCGAAACCTTACCGCACGACCATCTGGTCCTGACCACGGCAAGCGGGCGGACGCTGGCGCTCAACGATCCGCGCCGATTCGGGTCGGTCGATCTGATCGAGACGGCGACGATCGACCGCTATGCGCCTTTCATAGCCATGGGGCCGGAACCGCTCGGGTCGGCTTTCACGGCGGATTATCTGGGCACGGCGCTGGCCGGGCGAGCGGCGCCGATCAAGGCGATGCTTCTCGATCAGCGGATCGTCGGCGGGCTCGGGAACATCTATGTGTGCGAGGCGCTGCACATGGCCGGAATCGCGCCGTCCCTTGCCGCCGGCCAGATAGCAACGACGCGGCTGCGTCGACTCGTTGAATCGATTCGCATCGTTCTGGCGGCGGCGATCGAGGCGGGAGGCTCCACTTTGCGCGACTATGCACGCCCCGATGGCGAGCTTGGCTATTTCTCCAAGCAATGGCTCGTCTATGGGCGCGAAGGCGAGCCGTGCAGCTGCGGGGCGCTGGTCGAACGACAGCCCGAAGGGGGCCGTTCGACCTTCTGGTGCCGCAAATGTCAGCGTTGAGTTGTTGACCGCAACGACCAGCACGGTTATGAGCCGCGCTTTCGAAGGGCGATTGGGAACTTCTCCCCCCGCCCTTTTTCATTGAAAAGGTTCGAGGACGGCATGGCGAATACGCCACAGGCGAAAAAACGTATCCGGCGGAACGACCGCCGTGCGGAAATCAACACCAATCGCGTCGGGCGCATTCGCACCTTCGTGAAAAAGGTCGAGTCAGCTCTCGATTCGGGTGATAAGGATGGGGCCGCGACGGCGCTGGCTGCTGTGCAGCCGGAATTGGCGCGGGGCGTTGCCAAGGGCGTGCTCCACAAGAATACTGCCTCGCGCAAGTTTGCGCGGCTGACGAAGCGCGTTACCGCACTCGCTTAATTCGTTACGTTTCGGTTAAAAATGGCCCGCCGGGAGCTTTCCGGCGGGCCTTTTTGGCGTTGTTTCGGGGCGGGAGGACGTGGGTTTTGGCGGGCGGACTGCCAAAATAGCGACGGGCATACCGCTCTTATCAAAACCTAGGATTCACCGCGATTCGCCCAGGTTTCAAATTAGTGACTGTTTTATTATGTAGTAAAACCAGTAACTTGTCTGTTTTTTGACGCGTTTGCGTGGCTAAAGCCGAGTCAAATAGTTTATTTCAGATTGTTGACATCCAGGCCTCTTGATCGACTCGGTCATCTCCTCATAATCAGTCCTCGCCGCGATGATCTTTGCATCCGGTATTACGCATAACTTCATCGCCAGTCGGATGCGATTCCGGCTGCGGGGGGATATTTTCGATTGAAATAAGCGCGTTCGGGGGTGTGACTCGGCCGCAAGGAGAGCTGCGCGTGGCGATTGCTGGAGCACTAAAGGCGACATCAACCACTGAACTGGACAAGGCTTGGGCACGGATTCGCGGGCATTTGCGCGAATCGGCGGGTACCCGGCTGTTCGATCAGTGGCTGAAGCCGCTCGCTCTGGCGGCGAGCGATGAACCTGAGACGGTGCGCCTGTCACTGCCGTCCGCCTTCATGACCAATTGGGTCCGCAATAACTATGCGGAACGGCTGCTGCAGGAATTTCGCGCGATCATCCCGTCGATCACCCAGGTGATCATCGAAACCGCCAGCGCATCGGCAGCATTGCCGGTGCTGGCCGCGGTCGAATCGCCCGCTACGCCAGTCGCGCCCAGCGCTATCGCCGCCATGGCCGGCGCCGGTCCGGCGCTCGATTCGCGCTTCACCTTTGATCGCTTTGTGGTCGATGGGTCGAACCGGGTTGCGTGGAACGCGGCCAAGGCGCTTGCCGAACCGGGGACGCCGCGATTCAGCCCGCTGTTTTTGCATAGCGGCACCGGGATGGGCAAAACGCATTTGATGCATGCCATCGGTGCGGCCTTTCTCGACGCTCAGCCCAACGCCAATGTAATTTACATGTCGGCGGAGCGCTTCATGTTCGAATTCGTCCAGGCGATGCGGGCGCGCGACACCTTCGCCTTCAAGGCACGACTCCGCTCGGTGGATTTGCTGATGGTCGACGATCTTCAGTTCATCGCCGGGAAGGATGCGACGCAGGAAGAATTTTTCTACACGATCAACGAGGTAATGAGCGCCGGCAAAAGGCTGGTGGTCAGCGCCGATCGCTGTCCGCAGGGGCTCGACGGAGTCGAGGCGCGGATTCTGTCTCGGCTGTCGGTTGGCTTCGTTGCCGATATCAAGCCTGCTGATGTCACGCTGCGTCGGGCGATCCTGGCGCGTAAGATGGCCGAACTGCCCGATGCTTCGGTGCCCGCCGAGGTACTTGAGCTGCTGGCGGTCCGGCTGACGTCGAGCATTCGCGAGCTTGAAGGCGCGCTCAATCGGCTGGTCGCTTATGCACAATTGACCGGCGAAGCGATCGACATGGATTTCACCCATGCCACGCTGGGCGATGTGCTGCGCGGCGTGCAGAAGCGCGTGACAATCGACGAAATCCAGCGGGCGGTCTCAACCTATTTCGAATTGAAGCCGATCGAGCTCGTCTCGGCACGGCGGGCACGGGTCGTTGCCCGGCCGCGGCAGATCGCGATGTACCTGGCCAAGCGGCTGACGACGCGCTCACTGCCCGAGATCGGCCGTAAATTTGGGGGGCGTGACCATTCCACCGTCATCCACGCGGTGCGCCGGATCGAGCAACTGCGCGACACCGATATGGATGTCGACAGCGCCGTCCGCGTGCTGCTTCGCGACCTCGAGGGCTGAGGCGGGAGGTTCGCGGCCGACGCGTTGGCCGGCGGCGATCTCCGCCAAATCATGCTTGTTCCCGAACCCGTTTGACGTGAAATTGGCGAAGGGCCGTCGGTCGTTGGCGTCGCCGACAACAAGAATGGGGCCTGGACGAGCGCAGCCTGCCCGGTTGACGGGTATCTGACTAGCCGTGGAGTGAGGCAGATGTCAGCCCTGCCAGACGAAACCAGCCGCCCGGTCTAATGTCCGAACGGCTGGCCTGATGCTGAAATTCGTAATTATTTTGCGCGCTTGGGATCCGGCGCGATCGTGATCTTGACGGTTTCGCCCGAGTTGCCCGGAAAGTCAGTGAACATCGCATCGACCAGGTTGGGGACGATCTTGGGCAGATCGTCATTGGTCGATTGCGCCTTGGCGGTGCCTTCGAATACCCGCTTGCCATTATCGGTCCGCTCGATCTGGAGATCGAGTTCGCTGGTATAGACGGTATAGCTATATGTATCGTTGAAACCGCCGCCGAACAGGAAGGGATCGTTCCAACCGAAGATATACCCATGGCGGCCGAAGCCCCCATAGCCATAGCCGCCATAACCGCCGCCATACCCGCCGAAGCCGCCAAAGCCGAGCCCCCCATAGCCTAGCCCGGTAGAGCGGACGCGCTCGCGGCCGCGATCAACATCATAGTGCATCTTGACAACGAGCTGCGCCTGGGACGGGTCGGCGGCCGGCTGGTAGCCCTGCTGAACCAGACGCGCGCTGACCAGTTGCGCATATTGGCTGAACTCGATTCCGCCCTGGAGTTGCGGGTCGGTCGACTGGACAACAAAGGTCTGGCCTGCCGGCGGCGCCAACATCTGAAAGCGGGAAACCTTGGCCGTGAACGGCGTCGCACAGCTCGACAGCAACAGGATGGCGGCGACGGCGACGAAGGATTTCTTCATGGAATCACTCTCTCAGCTGTACGTAAAAAGCACTTGAAAACGCATGCAAACGATCGTTGGCATAGGGTGCCCGACACGAGGTGAATGGCAGTTGAACGTCGCCAAGGTACCGTCTTGCCGTCAGATCTGCAAACCGATCGCCCGCTGGGCGGCGGCCAGCGTCGGGGCAGCCAGGGCGCTGGCCCTTGCAGCACCGTCGATCAGCGCTGCGCCGACGGCCGGCCGGTCGTCGAGCAGTCCCGACAGGCGGTCGCGGATCGGCCCTAATGTCGCGATCGCGAGATCAGCGAGCGCGGGCTTGAAGCTGCCAAATCCCTGACCGGCGACTTCGGTCAGCACCGCAGCGACCGGGCGATCAGCAAGGGCCGCATAGATCGTGACCAGATTGCGGGCTTCCGGCCGCTCTGCGAGCCCGGCGACGGTGTCCGGCAACGGCTCGGCATCCGTCTTCGCCTTGCGGCATTTCTGGGCAATCACATCGTCACTGTCGATCAGGTTGATCCGCGACATGTCGGAGGGATCCGATTTCGACATCTTCGCGGTCCCGTCGCGCAGGCTCATGATCCGGGGAGCGGCCTCGCTGATCAGCGGTGCGGGAAGTGGGAACAGATCGACGCCGAAATCCAGGTTGAACTTGGTGGCGATATCGCGCGCCAATTCGAGATGCTGCTTCTGATCCTCGCCAACGGGCACATGGCTGGCCTGGTAGAGCAGCACATCGGCAGCCTGCAGCACGGGATAGCCGAAATAGCCGACGCTCTGGCTCGATCCGTCCTTGCCGGCCTTGTCCTTCCACTGGGTCATCCGGTTCAGCCAGCCCATCCGCGCGGTGCCGTTCAGGATCCAGGCCAACTCGCTATGCGCGGGGACCCGTGCCTGGTTGAACAGGATGGCGCGGTCCGGATCGATCCCGCAAGCGATCAGCGTCGCGGCCATTTCGATCGTTGCGTTGGCGAGTTCGGCCGGGACAACCGGCTGGGTCAGCGCATGCAGATCGGCCAGGAAGAACAGGCAATCGCCGCCATCCGCCGTCACCGAATCCTGCATCGCCACCCACTGCTTGATCGCCCCCAGATAATTACCCAGGTGGAGATTGCCGGTCGGCTGGATTCCTGAAACGACGCGCATCAAGGGGCCTTTTTGGTTGGTGTTTTGCCGCGCCGCCACAATACTGCCCGCAAATCGGACGGCAGATAGGCGCGCAGCACGAAGCATGCGACAATGTAGACGAGCCCGCCAATTGCGACCAGCGCCATCATCGCCGCCCAGCGGGTCAGGCTCGGGCCGAGAATATAGGGCGTGAATCGATCATTGAGGAAATACATCACCACGCCCATCAGCAGTGCCGCGCCGGCCAGCCGCCATACCCGCCGCCGAAGCTGAGCATCGGGTACGAAATGGCCGCGCTGGGCTAGCGTGCGATAGAGCAGCCCCAGATTGACCAGGCTGGCCAGCGCGGTCGCCAGTGGCGGCCCCATCTGTTTGAGCGGAACGATCAGTGCGAGGTTGAGCACCAGATTGACCGCAATCGCGATCATCGCATAGCGCACTGGCGTTTTAGTGTCGGCGCGGGCATAATAGCCCGGCGTCAGCACCTTGATGAGGATGTACGCGGGCAGCCCGATCGAAAATGCCGCGAGCGCCTGTGCGGTCGCGATCGTATCCGTCGGCGTGAACTTGCCGTGCTGGAACAGCGCCGCGACGATCGGCACGCCGCAGACGATGAGGGCGACAGTGGCGGGCAGCGTAAAGAACAGCGCCAGCTCCATGCCGCGGTTCTGGGTAACCATCGCCTCCGCCTCCTGGCCACCGCCGAGCTGGCGTGAGATGGTCGGCAGCAAAACCGTGCCCAGGCCGATCCCGATCAGCCCCAGCGGCAGCTGGTTGAGCCGATCGGCATAATAAATATAGGAGACCGACCCTTCTGCCAGCAGGCTGGCAGCCAGTGCCGTCGAGATGACGAGATTGATCTGCACCGCCCCGGCGCCTGCTGCTGCCGGCCCGATCAAGGCGAGCAGCCTTTTCACTTCGGGCGTCAGCCGCGGCAGGCGGGGCTTCAAGTTTACGCCGTTGCGCAGACAGGCCAGCCACAGCCAAAGCAGCTGTAACCCGCCCGACACCGATACCGCGATCGCCTGGTTGCGCGCGGTCAGCAGCGGGTCGGCTTCATGAAAGAAGAGCAGGGCGGCGATCAAGGTCAGATTGAGCAGGATCGGGGCGGCGGCATTGACCCAGAATTTTTGCATCGAATTCAAGATCCCGCCCAGCAACGATACCAGCGAGATCAGCAGCAAATAGGGCAGGGTGATGCGCGAGAGCGTGACGGCAAAGGCGAATTGGTAAGGCGCGACGTCGCGAAACCCGCCGGATAGCGCCCAGGTGATCGGCCAGGCGAAGATTTCCATCACGATCGTCATCACGATCAGAACGGGAAGCAGTACCGACAGTGCATCCTCGGCAAAGGCAAGACCCGCCGCCATTCCGCCGCCTTTTTCCGCGACCTTCTTGTTGAACATCGGGATGAACGCCGCCGAAAACGCGCCCTCGGCGAACAGGGCCCGAAACATATTGGGCAGCCGAAATGCGATGAGGAACGCGTCCGAGGCAAAGCTTGCCCCGATGAAGCGGGCGAAAAGAGAATCGCGCACCAGCCCCAGTATCCGGCTGGCGAGCGTCAGCCCACCGACCGAGCCCAGGGCGCGCGTCAGGTTCATGCCGGTTTCATCGGTGTATTACGGGCATGTCATGGGCGGGCACCCTGGTCGCGTGGATCAGGCGTGACCGATATCCTCGATCGGTACTTCGCCGCCGGCCTGGCCCTGGACCTGCTGCATATAGAGCGCGTTGAAATCGATCGGCTCGAGCAGCAAGGGCTGGAAACCGCCATCGCGCACGGTGTCTGCGAGAACACGGCGGGCAAAGGGGAAGAGCAGGCGGGGTGCTTCGCCGAGCAGGAAAAGCTGGACATGCTCTTCGGGAATGTTGCGCAGCCCGAACAAGCCCGCATAGCTCAGGTCGACCACGAACGCGACGCCGTCATCGGTTTCCGAACGGACATCGATCTTGAGGATGACCTCATGGACGTCTTCGGCAATCTGCAGCGTGCCGATGTTGAACTGCACATCGATGCGCGGCATCGCCTGGCTCTGGAAAATGCCCGGCGCATTGGGGTTTTCGAACGACAGGTCCTTCACATATTGTGAGATCATGCCCGCGACCGGCGTCTTATCGGCGCCGTTGGCCAGTGCTGCGCCGCCATTGTCCTGCTCGTTCATCGATCGATCTTTCTCTTGCTGGGTCTGTGAGGCACGACCGATTGAGCCGGCATGCCGATGCGCGACGCGCCTAGCAGGGGCCGCGCGCCAGTTCAACGCCGGGCCACCGACCGGATGACAGGTAATTCCGGCAAAGTGGGATTCGAGCATTTGAAACCCGGGGTTCATGCGCCTATGTTAGCGGTTAGTCATACGACTGGAGGCAGAGTGGTTTACGTAGTTCTTCTTGCAATGATTGCCGCGTTCCTCGCCTTGCGCCTGTATATGGTGCTGGGCAAGCGGACGGGGCATGAGCAACCGCTGCCCAAGCCAGCCGAAGAGCGGGTCGCGCTGGCCCCCGCGCCAGCCCGCACGATTGAAGGATCGGCGGAAACCCGCGAAATCGTCAATCGGCACATCGAATCGCGGGCCGAAGCCGGCATCCGGGCGATCATTGCGGCGGATTCCGCCTTTGATGTCGGCCAGTTCGTCGATGGTGCCAAGGCGGCCTATCGGATGATCCTGGAAGCATATTGGCAGGGCGATACTGATACGCTTGGCTGGCTGGTCGAGGACGAGGTTCGGCAGAGCTTCATCGAGGCGATCGAAGCGCGCAAGGCAGCCGGGCATGTGCTCGACAATCGCCTGGTCAGCATCGAGCGGGCGGTCATCACCGATGCGCAGGTCGAAGGCCGCGCCGCCCGGATCATGGTCCGCATCGAAGCCGACATCGCCGCCATCACGCGCGATGCCGATGGTAATTTGATATCCGGGTCGATGACCGACGCGGTCGAGACGCGCGAAATTTGGACCTTTGCCCGGACGCTAAAGAACAGCGACCCGAACTGGAAGCTCGCCGAAACCGACGAGGCGTAATCGCGATGCGGGGCCGGGGACGGCATGCCTGGACGCTGGTGACGCTTGCGTTGCTGCTGGCCGGCTGCAGCGGAACAATCCTGCCCCCGTCGCAGCGGCCTGCGCCGCCGGCGCGGCAACCGGTCAGCGCTACACCTATTTCACCTGTGCCGTCGCAACCGGCTGCTGCCGGACCGGTGAATGCTATAGCTGCCGGGGTCGTTGCGGGCCCGCCAATCTCCTCGCTGCCGATCGCTGGCGATCAGGCTGCCCGCGCGCTTGCTAGCTTTCGCACGTCCTGTCCCAGTCTCGTTCGACGGATCGATGGATCGGGGTTGACCCGGCCGACGGATTGGCAGGAAGCCTGCGCCGCCGCCAACGCGTCATCCGACAGCGATGCCCGCGAATTCTTCATTCGCTATTTCGAAGCGGTGCAGGTCGGCGACGGCAAGGCCTTTGCTACGGGTTATTACGAACCGGAAATCGCCGGGTCGCGCGATCGGCGGGCGGGCTATCAGGTGCCTATCTATGGCCGGCCGAGCGACCTGATCGATGTCGATCTCGGCCTGTTCTCTGATGCGCTTAAGGGCAAGAAGGTGCGTGGCCGCGTCGAAGGCAGCGCACTGGTGCCGTATTACGATCGGACCGCGATCGAGGCGGGCGCGATCGAGCGTACCGCGCCAATCATCGCCTGGGCAGCCGATCCGGCTGAGATTTTCTTTTTGCAGATCCAGGGTTCTGGCCGGTTGCGCCTGCCTGATGGCGGCGTCATGCGGATCGGCTATGACAGCCAGAATGGCCGTGACTATACTGGAATCGGCGCCCTGATGCGGGAACGCGGCCTGCTCCAGTCGGGCCAGGCATCGATGCAGGGTATCATCGCCTGGCTGCACGCCCATCCCGACGAGGGCCGCGTGCTGATGCAGGAAAACAAGAGCTT
>NCGD01000036.1 GCA_002281535.1 Sphingomonas sp. 28-63-12 | reverse complement strand
CGCCTTGGGCTCGGCGTAATAGTACGCGTCCTGATAATCGATCGGCGTCAGGTCGAGCTTGGCCCAGTCCGGCGATTCCATCGTCAGCCAGTGGCGATAGGCCTTCAGCCGCCACTCGAGCATCCATTCGGGCTCGTTCTTCTTGGCGGAAATGAAGCGCACCGTGTCTTCGGACAGCCCCTTGGGGGCGAATTCCTGCTCGATGTCCGAGCTGAAACCCCATTCGTACTTCTTGTTCGCGGCGGCAATCGCCTCGGCATTCTTGGTGGCCATTATGCTTGAACTTCCTCTGCCGTATTCCCGCGCACGCGGGAATCCAGTGTCTCGAGTGCTGACGCCTGTGGCCCTGCCCCTCCGCTTTCGCGGGGGAACACGGCGGATAAACTTGCCAGCGACACCCCCGCCAGCGCCCCGCGCACCGCACCGTTCACAACGTTCCAGTGCGGCTTTACCCGACAATTATCCTCGATGATGCAGTCATGCCGGCCTTCATCGACGCACGATGTCAGCACGATCGGCCCTTCGACCGCCTCGATGATGTCGGCGAGCGAAATCGCCGCCGCCGGGCGCGACAGGCGGAAACCGCCGCCGGTGCCGCGCGTGCTCTCGATCAGCCCGGCTGAGGACAGGCGGCTGACGAGCTTCTGCACGGTCGGCAGCGGAATGCCGGTCTCGTCGCTGAGTAGCGTCGCGTTCAGCCGTCCGGTGACGCCGCAATGGCGCGCAGCGGCGCTCATCATCACGACGGCATAATCGGCAAGGCTGGACAGGCGCATCAAATTCCTAATCGGACAGATTCGATCTGATTGGCAAATGGGCCTTTGCGGGCGCCCCGTCAACCGGGGCCAAAGGCCTTATCCTTTCTTGCCAGCACCCCATGCCCCTGCCACACGGCCCAGCATGTTCAGCCTGATCCGCCCCGCGCTCTTTTCGCTTGATGCCGAACGGGCGCACGGCCTGACGATCGATGCCCTTGCTGCTTGGGCGCGGATTGGCACCCCCTTTGCCGCACCGCCGCCCGATCCGAACCTGCGCAGCACCGTGGCGGGGCTCGACTTCGCCAGCCCGCTCGGCCTTGCGGCCGGGGTCGACAAGAATGGCGCGGCGATTACTGGCTGGTTTGGCCTTGGTTTCGGCAGCGTCGAAATCGGCACGCTCACCCCGCTGGCGCAGCCCGGCAATCCCCGCCCCCGCATCTTCCGGCTGGTCGAAGATCTTGCGGTGATCAATCGGCTCGGCTTCAACAATGGCGGCATCGCGGCCGCGCTGCCGCGTGTCATCGCGGCCAAACGGCGCGGGATGCTGGGAATCAATATCGGCGCCAACAAGGACACCGCCGACCGGATCGCCGATTACCGCACCGGCGTCGCTCGCGCCGCGCCGGTCGCCGATTATGTCACGATCAACATCAGTTCGCCCAATACCCCCGGCCTGCGTGATCTCCAGCACGGCACCGCGCTGGGCGACCTGCTCGCTGCCGCCGATCAGGCGCGGACCCTGCCCGGCGGCCAGACGCCATTATTCCTTAAAATCGCGCCCGATCTCGATTCACTCGCGATCGACGATATAGCGCGCGCCGCGGTCGAGCATCGCATCGACGCGCTGATCGTCGCCAACACCACCATCAAGCGCCCGCCATCGCTGCAATCGCGCCATGCCGGCGAGACCGGCGGGCTATCGGGTGCCCCACTCGCCGCGCTGGCGCGCATCCGCCTGTCTGATGTGCGGGGCGCCACTGGCGGTCAGATTCCGTTGATCTCGGTCGGCGGGATCGATAGCGGCGCGGAAGCCTATGCCCGTATCCGCGCGGGCGCGAGCCTGGTGCAGCTTTACACCGCGCTCGTCTATCAGGGGCCGGGACTCGCGCGACGGATCAATCGCGATCTCGCCTCGCTGCTGCGACGCGACGGTTTCGCCCGGCTGGCGGATGCCGTCGGCGCGAAATAGCGTTCGCCGCTTGCTTGCCCGGCAAAGCCCGTTAGGTTTCGTCCTATGAAAAAACATCTGATCGCGCTTTTGGCGCTCGCTTTGCCGATGGCCGCTCCAGTGGTGGCCCAAACGCCGGGCGTGGTTTCGTCGGCTGACCCGCGCGCGGCAGCGGCCGGCCAGGAAATCCTGCGTGCCGGCGGCACCGCCGCCGATGCGGAAATGGCGATGATGCTGGCGCTCACCGTGGTCGAACCGCAATCGAGCGGGATCGGTGGCGGCGGCTTTTTCGTCTATCAGGATGCCAAGACCGGCGTACTGTCGACGATCGACGGCCGCGAGATGGCACCCGCCGCCGCGACGCCCGATCGCTTCGTCAAGCCCGACGGCACCGCGATGAGCTTTCTCGAGGCAGTCCCCGGCGGCAAATCGATCGGCGTGCCCGGCAATATCCGGCTGATGGCGATGGTGCATGCCCGCTGGGGCAAGCTGCCGTGGAAGGCGCTGTTCGCGCCGGCGATCAAGCTTGCCGATGAGGGCTATAGCGTCACGCCGCCAATGGCCGCCGGCATGGGCTATGTCTCGCCATTGTGGAAAGACTTCCCCGCGACGGCTGCGCAATATACGCATGACGGCAAGCCCTATGCGGTCGGCGAGACGATCAAGAACCCGGCGCTCGCCGCAACCCTGCGCACATTGGCCGATGCCGGGCCCGATGCCTTTTACACCGGCCCGATCGCGCAGCGCATCGTTGATGCGGCAACGGGCAGCACCCGCCGCCCCAGCGACATCACGCTCGCCGATCTCGCCGCCTATCAGGCCAAACCGCGCCCGGCAGTGTGTGGCCATTACCGCGTCTATCGCATCTGCGGCATGGGCCCGCCCTCGTCGGGGGCGACCACCGTCCTCCAGATTCTCGGCATGCTCGAACGCTTCGATATGAAGAAGCTCGGCGCCGCCAATCCCGTGTCCTGGCACCTGATCGGCGAAGCGATGCTGCTCGCTTATGCCGATCGTGAGAAATATCTGGGAGACCGTGACTTTGTCGATGTGCCGGTCGCCGGGTTGATCGATCCCGGCTATATCAAGAGCCGGTCGAAGCTGATTTCGATGACCAAAACGCTGCCGAGCCACGATGCCGGCACCCCGCCGGGCGCTGCCCCCCGCACCGTCGCGGTTCAGGCCGAAGTCCCCGGTACCACCCATTTCGTCTCGGTCGATCGCGCCGGCAGCATCGCCACGATGACGTCGACCGTCGAGGGGCCGTTCGGCAGCCAGATCCTCGCCAACGGCTTTGTGCTCAACAACGAGCTGACCGATTTCACCTATGTGCCCGAAAAGGATGGCGCGCCGGTTGCCAATCGCGTCCAGCCGGGCAAGCGGCCGCTCTCCTCCATGGCGCCGACGATTGTCTATGACGAGCACGACAAGCCGATCTTCACCGTTGGTGCGGCGGGCGGCAAGACGATCATCATGCAGGTCGCCAAGGCGCTGATCGCGCATCTCGATTGGGGCATGCCGGGGCGCGAAGCCCTTGGGCTTGGCCTGGTCTATTTCAACGCCAAGGGGCTGGTGCTTGAGCAGGGCACTGCCGTCGAACCGATGAAGGCAGACCTTGAAAAGCTGGGCCATGAAGTGACGGTCAGCAAATTGGGGTTGAAGGCCAATGCCGCTGAACTGACGCCGACCGGCTGGGTCGGCGCCGCCGATCCGCGCAGCGTGGGCGTTGCGTTGACAGAGTAACCCGATCCCCGTTCGGGCTGAGCCTGTCGATGCCTTGCTAGCGCGGTGCCGCAAAGCAAGATCAGCCCTTCGACAAGCCCGGAACGAACGGTTTATAGCTGAACCACGCGCAAGCCGTAACGGCGCGCCCAGGAGAGACGATGCGCAAGCTCGAACATTTCCCCAACCTCGTCACGATGTTCTTCACTCGCGCCCGCGAACAGGGCGACAAGCCCTTCCTGTGGCACAAGCATGACGGCGCCTGGGTATCGCGCAGCTGGCGCGAAGCCGCCGGTCAGGTGTCCAGCCTGGCCGCCGGGCTGAAGGCAATCGGCATTGTGCCCGGGGACCGGGTAATGCTGGTCGCGGAAAATCGCCCGGAATGGTGCATCAGCGATCTGGCGATCATGGCCGCCGGCGCGATCACCGTGCCGACCTACGTCACCAATACCGAGCGCGACCACACGCATATCATCACCAATAGCGGCGCGAAGGCCGTGATCGTGTCCAACGCCAAGCTCGCGCGGACCCTGCTCCCCGCCGTCGTCCGCGCCAATCAGGCGCGGATCGTGATCGGCATCGAGGATTTGCGGATCGGCCAGTCGGGCGACATGGATTTCTACAGCTGGCACAAGCTGATCGCCGATCATCCAACCAGCGCCGAGCTGTGCGCCGCCCAGGCGACCTTCACCCGCAACGACACCGCGTGCATCATCTACACCAGCGGCACCGGCGGCGCGCCGCGCGGGGTAATGCAGCACCACGGCGCAATCCTGCACAACGTCAATGGCTGCTGCACCGTGATTTCCGAGGATTTCGGCTGGGAGGAGGAGGTGTTCCTGTCCTTCCTCCCGCTCAGCCATGCCTATGAACATACCGGTGGCCAGCATTTCCCGATCGGGCTTGGCGCGCAGATCTATTATGCAGAAGGGCTCGACAAGCTCGCCTCCAATATCGAGGAAACCCGCCCGACGCTGATGGTCGTGGTGCCGCGCCTGTTCGAGGTGCTGCGTGCCCGGATGCTCAAGACGATCGAGAAACAGGGCAAGCTTTCCAACTATCTGCTCGATCAGGCGCTGGCGATCGGCGGCCGCGAGCATGTCGGCAAAAAGGGCCTGCTCGACGGGCCGATGAATTTGCTGCTCGGCGCAACGCTGCGGCCAAAGGTGTCGAAGAAATTTGGCGGCCGGATCAAGGCGATGGTCTCGGGCGGGGCGCCGCTCAATCCCGAAATCGGCGTGTTCTTCCAGTCGCTCGGCCTGTGCTTCCTGCAAGGCTATGGCCAGACCGAAGCAGCGCCGGTCATCTCGTGCAACCGGCCCAAGGTCGGGCTCAAGATGGACACGGTCGGCCCGCCGCTCGCCAATACCGAGGTGCGGATTGCCGAGGATGGCGAGATACTGGTGCGCGGCGAACTGGTGATGCACGGCTATTGGCGCAATCCGGAAGAGACCGCGCGCGTGCTCAAGGATGGCTGGCTGCACACCGGCGATATCGGCATCATCGATGACAAGGGCCGGATCAAGATCACCGACCGCAAGAAGGATCTGATCATCAACGACAAGGGCGACAATGTCGCCCCGCAAAAGGTGGAGGGGATGCTCACCCTCCAGCCCGAGATCCTGCAGGCGATGATCGCCGGCGACCGGCGGCCGCATATGGTCGCGGTGCTGGTGCCCGATCCCGAATGGACGCAGGAGTTTTGCGCAAAATCGGGCAGCAGTTGCAATTTCGCCAAGCTTGCCGACAACCCAGAATATCGCGCAGCGCTTGGTGCCGCTGTTGAGCGCGTCAACAAGGATCTGTCGGTGATCGAACGCGTCCGCCGCTTCACCATCGCCGACGAGCCCTTCACGATCGAGAATGAGCAGCTCACCCCGTCGCTCAAGATCAGACGGCATGTGTTGAAGCAGGTCTATGGCCCGCGGCTGGACGCGCTCTATCGCGCCTGATGGTGCCGGGTTGGGCCCGGCGCGTCTGGTGGCGTCCAGAGGTGTAACGTTATGGCCAGCGAGCGCGTACCCGGGGGACCATTGTCACCAGGAGACCTGATTCATGCGCCCTGCCCTCACCCTCGCTCTGTCGCTCGCCCTCGCTGCACCGCTTGCCGCCATTGCCTCGAGCGCTGCCATCGCGGCGGAGCCGATCGCCGTCGGGGCCAAGGTCCCGGCTGGCTTCACCGCGCTCGACATCACCGGCAAGCCGCGCGACTTCGCATCGATCACCGGCAAGAAGGGCGTCGTGCTGGTGTTTTTCCGCTCCGCCGCCTGGTGCCCCTATTGCCAGAAGCAGCTCAAGGACATTCGCGATCTCACGCCCGAACTCGCCAAGCGCGGCTATACGCTCGCCGCGATCAGCTATGATTCGATTGACGCGCTGACGAAGTTCAACGCCAAGGTGCCGGTCAATTATCTGTTCCTGTCGGATGTCGGCTCGAAGCAGATCGATGCGTTCGGCCTGCGCGATCCGGCCTATCCGAAAGACAGCTTTGCTTATGGCGTGCCGACGGCAACGGTGCTGGTGATCGGCAAAAATGGTGTGATCAAGAAAAAGCTGTCGACCACCGACTATAAGATCCGCCCGAGCAACGAGACGATCCTGGCCAGCGTCGACGCTGGCTGAGGAAGCCCCCCCCCGGCTTGCCGTCACGGCCAGCCGGGGCCGGGTGGCGACCGTAAAGTCGATTTCAGTGAGGGTGAACCAGCGCCGCACGCCAGCGAAAGCTGGGGTCCAGGGCAGACGGCCACGGCGCGTGTCACCCTGTGCTCGCGCAATCGCGGGCGCACGATTCCGTCAGACAGAAATCGACGCCGGTCTATCGCCCCGCCAGATCCCCGCCCTTTTTCGGCGTCACCGCCAGTAACCAGGCAGTGTCGGGTCTCAGATATTTCTGCGCGGTCTGCTGGAGCAATTCGGGCGTCACCGCGCCGATGTCGACCGCCAGTGCATTGACCGCCGCAATCCGGCGCTGATCATAGCTGCCGCCCGCCAGCTGGTTGAGCCAGAAGGTGTTCCCGGTCGATGCCCGCGCAATATATTGCACATAGGGCAACAGCGTCCGCTTCAGTTCATCGCGTTCGATCGGCTTGGCGACCAGGTCGGCGGCAATGTCGCGGGCGAGCGAGAAGAAGAAATCGACCTTGTCGGGCGGCACCTGGCCAATCGCGATCAGGCGCCCGCCGCTGGCCAAGCCAACCGGCCAGTCGCTCTGCACGCTCGGCGAATAGCTCGCCCCCGCTTCGGACCGCAGCCGATCGAACAGCCGGTCGCTGAAGATCTGGGCGATCAGATCGAGCCGGCGGCTATCGGCGATCCTGTCGATCCCGCCGCCCGTCGGCCAGGCGACGACAGCGACGGCCTGATTGGCGGGGCCTTCATGGGTCAACATCAACGGCTTGCCGGTTGCCTTCGGGAAGGTGACCGGCGGCACGGCCTGGACGGTCGCCCGGCGCGGCGGAATTGCCCCCAGGCTGTTGGCGACGGCCGTCACCGCATCCTCGGCCTTGAAATCACCGAACACCTGGACCTCGATCGGCCCGGCGGCCAGCAACGGCGCCCATAATGCGCGGAAGCTCGCCGGTGTGGTCGCCCGCACCTGATCGGGCGTCGCGGTCACCCAGCGCGGATCGCCGGCATGGAGCAGCCCTTCGAGATCGCGCGACAAAATGCCGCCGGGCGAGGCCGCATTGGAATCATAAGCGGCCAGCGTCACCGCCCGCGCGCGGGCAATCGGCTTGGGGTCCCAGCCCGGAAAGGCGAGCTTGGCCGCGATCAGCCGCAACTGATCGGCCATGTCTTCCGGCGAGGTGATCGCCGAGAAGGAAAAGGCATCGTCATCGACGTCGAAATTCATGCCGATCCGCCGGCCGACTGTCAGCTGATCGAGATCATCCTGGCCGAGCTTGCCAATGCCACTGGCGACCAGCGCCAGCGGTGCCGCCCAGGCAGCGGTCGCGTGATCGGCGGGCAGCGCGTTCAACCCGCCGCCAAAGCGGACGCGGACATAGACGCGATTGGCCTCGCCATTATTCGGATAGATCATCAGCCGTACGCCATTGGCAAACTCGATCCGCTCGATGCCCGTTGGCCCGGCAAGCTCCGTCACCTGGCTGCGTTTGACGATCTTGCCGGGCTTGCCGAGCTTGGGGAGCTGCGCAAAAGTCACCTTGCTCACCGCGTCACGCGCACTGGCCAGCCCGGAGACGTCCGCCTTCAGCGCCGCCTCCAGCCGGGTCGCCGCCGTTGCATCGGCGGTCCGCATGTTGACGAGCGCATGGGTCGCATCGCCAACGAACACCCGCCGGGTCGATTCGAGCAGTGCGGCAGGCGTGAAGAAGCCCTTTTCGCGCGCGCCGAGCAGGATGTCGTAAGACACCTGTGCGCTGGCGATCGTCTCGCGGATATCGATTGCCTCGCCCATATTATCGGCCTGTTGCGCGCCCTGTTCGGCGCGCGCGGTATCGACCTGCGCCTTCATTGCGGCATCATATTCGGCCAGTTCACGATCGATTTCGGCCTGGGCCGGTGGCGCACGCTGGGCATCGGCGATCACTGCCCGAACGTCGCGCAGCGCGGCTTCCCAATCGTCACCGATCGGCAGGATGCTGACAAAGGTGCCATTGGCCGATCGCGAGACATCGTCGAGCGACACGCTCGCCTGGATGAAGCTGCCGCCGCTGCGTGCCCGGGTTTCCAGCCGGCGATTGATCAGCCGCAGCGCCATCTGGTCGACCATCCGCTTCTGGTTGAAGATGATCGTATCGTCGCGGAAGATCCAGGGGCGCAGCACCGCCCAGGTGACGATCGGCGGCAGTGAGGGTTCCGATATCGCCACGGCGGTTGGCCGGGTCGGATCGGGTTTGCCGAAATCGGGCTCGGGCGGCGGCGGGCCATTGCCCTGCCAGGACGAGAAATATTTGGTGACCAATTGTTCGAAGATTGCCGGATCGACATCGCCCGAGATGATCACGACCACGCGTTCGGGCCGATACCAACGCTGATGAAAGGCCAGCACGGCCTCCGCCTTGGCCGCCTCGAGCGCCTTGATCGTGCCGATCGGCGACCGATCGGCGAGCGGCTGGCCCGCGAAAAAGGTCTGGCGGACCGCATCGCTCAGCCGCACCTGCGCGCCGGGCTGTTCGCGCTGTTCGGCCAGCACCACCGGGCGTTCGGCGTTGAGCGCCGCCGCGGTCAGATTGGGCAGCGCGATCATCCCCGACAGGATCTTCAGGCTCTCGTCGAGCCCCTCGCGCGTCGCGCTCGGCAGGTCGAGCTTGAAGGTGGTGCTGGTCGGCGTGGTCTGGGCGTTGGTGTCCGAACCAAAGGTCGTACCAAGCCGCTGCCAGATCCGCTTCGCCTCGCCATCGGGCACATAGACCGATCCGCGAAACGTCAAATGTTCGATCAGATGGGCAAAGCCGCGTTCGCTGTCCTTTTCCATCAGCGATCCGGCATCGACCCGTACCCGGATCGCCACCTGGCCCGGTGGCACGCCGTTGCGGCGCAGCGCATAGCGCAGGCCATTGGGCAGCTCGCCAAAGGTCCAGTCGCGATCGGGCGGAATATCGCTACCGCGAAACAGCCAGGGGATATCATGCGCACTGGCCCCTGATGCCGCCGATTTTACGGGCACGGTGACGATCGGCGGTCGCGGCGCCGGCTTTTCGGGGCGGGCATTGTCGCTTTTCGGGGTGCTGTGCTGCGCCTCGGCCGGCATTGCTCCGGCAGGGAGCACGAGGGCGACGAGGAGCGCAAGGGCGACGGGGCGGCAAAGCGCACGGGCAAGACGATGCATCGGGCCTGTCTAGCGGCGTTGACCGGACTGCGCCAGCCACCCTGTTCCTGTCCATATCAGGAAATCAGGGCAAGCCGATAGAATTGAGCGCTTTCTCGCCCTGCGCCATTCAAACGCCGCGCCTCCGCACCCGACGACCAATCTCAGCGGGGCCCAATGACAGTTCGGCGCGGCAAGACTTGATCTTGATCAACCGGCCGGGGCGGCCCACATGGGGGTCATGCTGATCGAAACCGAATCCACGCCGAACCCGGCAACCCTGAAATTCCTGCCCGGCCGCACCGTCATGGACGCTGGCACCCGCGATTTCGCGAGCCCGGAAGACGCCGAAGCCTCGCCGCTCGCCGCCGCGCTGTTCGAACTGGGGGATGTGACGGGCGTGTTCTTCGGGCGCGATTTTATTTCGGTAACGGCCGCACCGGGCGTCTATTGGCACGCGTTGAAAAGCGATGTGCTCGGCATCCTGCTCGATCATTTCGCCGGCGGGATGCCGCTCTTTAACCCGGGCAGCGCTGCGGCGATCGCCGTCCCGATGGAAGGCGGCCATGCCGATGATCCCGCCGATGCCGAGATCATCGTCCAGATCCAGGACCTGATCGAAACCCGCATTCGCCCGGCTGTTGCCAATGACGGCGGCGACATCATCTATCAGGGCTTCGACAAGGGCAAAGTCTATCTCAAGATGCAGGGCGCCTGCGCCGGCTGCCCGTCATCGACCGCGACGCTGAAGAACGGGATCGAGCAATTGCTCAAATATTATGTCCCCGAGGTCACCGAAGTTCGCGCGGTTTGATTTCCAGTCCTCTCCAATAACCAGGAACCATGATGGGCGAAAAGCTGTCTGATTCAGCGCTCGATACGATTTTTCGTTCGGCGCGCAGCTATAATGGATATCTCGACCAGCCGGTAACCGAGGCTGATTGCCACGCGATTTGGGATCTGATGAAATGGGGCCCCACCTCGGCCAACCAGATGCCTGCCCGGCTGATCTGGTGCACCAGCGATGCTGCCAAGGCCAAACTGGCCGCCTGCGCCAGCGGCACCAACGCGCCCAAGATCCTCGCCGCCCCGGTCACCGTGATCCTGGGCAATGATGAGGATTTCCACGAAAAGCTGCCCGAACTGTTTCCGCACGCCAATGCCAAGGCCTGGTTCGACGGCAATCTGCCGCTGCGCCAGCTGTCGGCGATGCGCAACGGCACGCTGCAGGGCGCCTATTTCATCATCGCCGCGCGCGCACTCGGCTTCGATACCGGGCCGATGTCCGGGTTCGACAATGCCGCCGTTGATGCGGCTTTCTTTGCCGATACGCCGCACATTAAATCGAACTTCATCACAACGTTGGGCTTCGGCGATCCGGCGTCGATCTTTGATCGCTTGCCAAGGCCGGCGTTCGATCGCTTCAACAGCATCGCCTGACTGACCGCACTGCCCCTTTTGCAAACGGCGCGCTTGCCGCTAAGCGACGCTGATGCGCACGCTTGTCATTGATACGGCCACTGCTGCCTGCTCCGTCGCCCTGATCGAGGACGACCGCCTGATCGCTATTGGCAATGAGCGCGTCGGGCGCGGCCATGCCGAGCGGCTGGTGCCGATGATTGCCGAGCTGCCGGGCGGCGGCCGCGCCGATCGCATTGTCGTCGATTGCGGGCCGGGCAGCTTTACCGGCATTCGCGTCGGCGTGGCGGCCGCACGCGGCCTGGGGCTCGGCTGGAGCGTGCCGGTCTACGGCTATTCCTCGCTGGCGCTGCTGGCGGCCGCGCATTTCGCTGCGCATCCTGGCCACGCACCGATCGCCGTCATCCTTGAAGGCGGGCATGGCGAAGTCTTCATCCAGGGATTCGCCGGTGCGCCACTGGCGCCCATCGCCGCGATGCAGTCGCTCGCGCCCGCCGCCGCGATCATCCTGCTCGGTGACCGCACCGGGGTCGGCAGCGGCACCCGCTTCCTGGCCGCGCTCGATCCGGCCCTGCCGCTGATCGATGCCTTGCCCAATGCGGCTGATCTGATCGCGCTGCCCGCTGAATTTGCCACCCTGCCGCCGCGCCCGATTTATGGCCGCGCGCCCGATGCGACGCCGGCCACTGCCAAAAAGGCCGTTGTTGCATGAGCACCACGCTCAACCTCATCTCGCTTCGCCCCGGCACCCCCGCCGATCTCGTTACCGTCGACTCGATCATGCAGCGCGCCTTTGATCCGCGCTTTGGCGAGGCCTGGACGCGCAGCCAGTGCCTCGGCATTCTGGCCATGCCGGGGGTGTGGCTCACCCTGGCGGAACTAGATGGGGCGCCCGCCGGTTTTGCCTTGGCACGCGCTATTGCCGGTGAAGCCGAGCTCCTGTTGCTTGCCACGCTACCTGAGGTGCGGCGGCGAGGCGTAGGAGGTGCCTTGTTGCGTTCAGTGCTCAACGACGCACAAGATCGTTACGCAACAAAAGTTTACCTTGAGGTACGTCGCGGCAACGAAGCACTTGCTCTGTATCGTTCTACAGGTTTTACGAAAGTCGGGGAGCGCCCCTCTTATTACCGTGGACCGGCTGGGCAATTGTTCGATGCTTTGACGTTCGAACGACAATTAGGGTAAGATTCGATGTTTACGTAATTTGTTGCTTGCACATTGTTCGGTACAGGACGATATGAAACACGTGAAGCCATTGTATGGCCTCCGCTCACCGAAGTTCAGGAAACGCTGATAACGCTCACGGCGGACATCGTTGCCGCTCATGTAAGCAATAATAGCGTCGCTGTTTCCGATCTGCCGGTACTTATTGCCAATGTGCACGGCGCGCTTGCCGGCCTTGGCGGCCCGGTTATCGAACCGGAAGTAAAGCAGGAGCCTGCCGTCTCGATTCGTTCGTCGATCAAGCCGGATTACATTACGTGTCTTGAAGACGGCAAGAAGCTGAAAATGCTCAAGCGCCATCTGATGACGCATTATCAGATGACCCCCGAGCAGTACCGCGCCAAGTGGAACCTGCCGGCCGATTATCCGATGGTCGCCCCGAATTATGCCGAACAGCGCCGCACCCTGGCGAAGAAAATCGGCCTGGGCACCAAGCGCCGTAAGACCGTTCGCTGAAGCGAACAGCGCCTTGATCGACTAACGCCCCTCCCGTTGCCGGGAGGGGCACTTTCCCCCGGCGCCCGTTACAGCTACACCGATGGCGACCGGTCGGACAGGGATTCAAAGACGAGCGAATGGCGCGAAAAATCGATCTCGAAGCGCTGTGCAATGAAAAGGGGCTTCGGATTACCGAGCAGCGCCGCATCATTGCGCGTGTGCTTTCCGATGCCGAAGATCATCCCGATGTTGAAAAAGTCTATGAGCGCGCCTCTGCCATCGATCCGGGCATTTCGATCGCCACCGTCTATCGCACCGTGCGCCTGTTCGAAGAAGCCGGCATCCTTGATCGCCACGATTTCGGTGACGGCCGCTCCCGCTACGAACCCGCACCTGAATCGCATCACGATCACCTGATCGATGTCGAAACCGGCAAGGTGATCGAATTCGTCGATCCCGAACTCGAACAATTGCAAAAGCAGATCGCCGAACGGCTCGGCTTCCGCCTCGTCGATCACCGCATGGAATTGTACGGCGTCGCGCTGGACCGCAAGGTCTAGACTTGAGCCCTGATGCCGACCCGCCGGCAATGGCGACGCTGCCCGTCGGCACCAGCCCCGCGCGCGAAGCCGCCGCCGCCGGCCGGCCGGCCCCCGTCACGCCGATCGGCTGGGCGCGGATCGTCTGGCGCATTCTCGGCCTCGCGCTGATCGCCGGTATTTCGATCCCATCGCATTATCTCTTTCAGTTGCTCCGCCTGCCATCGGTGTGGCCGCGGCTGTTCATGACGGTGGCGGCGCGGCTCTGCGGCGCGCGCGTCGGCATCAAGGGCGTGCCGCTCAAGCGGGACGTGTTCTACATCGCCAATCATGTCAGCTGGGTCGATATTCTCGCGATTTCGAGCGCCAGCGGCACCGCCTTCGTCGCCAAAGCCGAACTCGCCAGCGCGCCCGTGGTGGGCACGCTCGCCCGGATGAACCGCACCGTCTTCGTCGAACGCGAGGATCGGCTCGGCGTCGCCGACCAGATCAACCGGCTGCGCGACGCGCTGGCCGACAATTGGTCGGTCACCGTCTTTCCCGAAGGCACCACCACCGACGGCCGATCGCTGCTGCCCTTCAAGACGCCGATGCTGAAGGTGCTGGAGCCGCCACCGCCCGGCGTAATGGTCCAGCCGGTGCTGCTCTGGTACGGTGGCGACACCGGCTATGACATCGCCTGGATCGGTGCGGAAAGCGGCAGGGACAATGCGCTGCGCGTCCTCTCGCGCCAGGGCAGCTTCAAGGTGATGGTCGAATTCCTCGAACCCTTTCACCCGCGTGATTATCCCGGCCGCAAGGCGATCGCCGCCGAAAGCCGCCGCCGGATCGAAGCGGCGCTGATCAGCGAAGTCGGCGCGCCACTGCTGCCGTTTCGCGGGCATGACTGGTGGGGCAAGGACGCCGCCCTGACGAGTGCGCCGTCGGTCACCGACACGTAATTTGTCGCGCCCGCCGCTCCCCGCTATAGGCGCGACGATGAAGCCTGCCCCCAAAACCTATCACGTCAAATCCTTTGGCTGCCAGATGAACGTCTATGATGGCGATCGAATGGGCGAGCTGATGGCCGCGCAAGGCCTGACGGCGACCGATGATCAGTTCGCCGCCGATCTCGTCATCCTCAACACCTGCCACATCCGCGAGCGCGCGACCGAGAAGGTCTATTCAGACATTGGCCGGGTGCGAAAGGAGGCCGGCAAACGGGGGGAAACCCCGATGATCGCGGTCGCCGGCTGCGTCGCGCAGGCCGAGGGGGAGGAGATCGTCCGCCGCGCCAAGGTCGATATCGTCGTCGGCCCGCAGGCCTATCACAATTTGCCCGATCTCGTCGCCCGCGCGGCGCGGGGCGAGGCCGCGCTCGATACCGACATGCCGGTCGACATGAAGTTCGGCCACCTCCCCGCCCGCCGCCGCGTCCCACCCAGTGCCTTCCTGACGGTGCAGGAGGGGTGCGACAAATTCTGCACCTATTGCGTCGTCCCCTACACCAGGGGCGCCGAAGTCAGCCGTTCGTTCGCGACGATTGTCGATGAGGCCAAGGCGCTGGTCGATGCGGGCGCGCGCGAGATCACCCTGCTCGGCCAGAATGTGAACGCCTGGGACCATGACGGAAAGGGCTTGCACGACCTGATCGTCGCGCTCGACCGGATCACAGGGCTAGCCCGCATCCGCTATATGACCAGCCACCCCAATGACATGGCCGACGGGCTGATCGCCGCGCACCGCGACGTCGAGAAGCTGATGCCGTTCCTGCACCTCCCGGTCCAATCGGGCAGTGACCGCATCCTGAAAGCGATGAACCGCAGCCATTCCCGTGAAGGTTATCTGCGCCTGCTCGACCGGGTCCGCCAAGCCCGCCCCGACATCGCGCTGTCAGGCGATTTCATCGTCGGCTTCCCCGGCGAGACCGAGGAAGACTTCGCCGAAACGCTCAGCCTGGTGGGTGCGGTCGGCTATGCCCAGGCCTATAGCTTCAAATACTCCCCCCGCCCCGGCACCCCCGCCGCCACAATGCCCGACCAGATCGCGCCCGAGCTAATGGACGAGCGCCTCCAACGCCTGCAAGCCGCGCTCAACCGCGACCAGGCGGCGTTCAACGCGGCGAGCGTGGGGAAGCGGTGCGCCGTGCTGCTCGAGCGCAAGGGCAAGCTGGACGGCCAGCTGATTGGCAAGTCGCCCTGGCTGCAATCGGTGCATCTGGTTGGGGATACGGCGATCGGCGATTTGGTCGAGGTGGAGATTGTCGAAGCGGGCGCAAATTCGGTGATGGGTAAGGGCTAGCTTTGACTATTTCTTCTTCTTGGTTGAAAAATTTACGTCGGTCATGAGGAATAAGTGACGGAATTGACGCCTCAACCATCCCACCTCACACGGTAGTGGCTTTGAATCTCCATAAACGGCCTTCATTGCCCAATTTTCTGCGATAGCGTGCGCTGCCATAAAGATTGGCTCCTCATCCGCTGCGAGCTCCATCATCTTCGCTTCTGCATCGAGCGGCTTGCATTTTCGGGAGGCCAGAGCCGCAGCAATCCGAAAATATTCCTTCCGAAGATAAGCATGGTTTCTAGCACGAATCGAAAAGCCAAATGCTAGATCCACTGCACCAATTAGTGCCGTGACGACCCCGGAGTAGGTTTGCACCAGAGGACCGAACGGGCCGACCACCGAAGTAGTCCCAAGCGCAATCACTAGGAACATCATTATCCTATGGCGGCGATCAAGAATGCCCTCTCGATCAGCGTGATAGCTGCCATTTTGGTAGGCAGCAAACTTAGCTGCGTCTATGGACGCGGAGGACTCGATGGTGGCCATCCTCGATCCTCTTTATATCCCGGATAGGCAGGCGGTGGCGGTGGCGGTGGGCTAGGTGGAGGGGGAGGAGGACTTGGATGATTAGGCATACGGGTGTCCAATGAGGGCTGTAGTCAGCAGCAATTGAGTATCCTACGATCAATATCGCAACTGATACTGCAGCACCCCTAAGGGCAAGATCAAGGATGTATTTGCAGCTGACTAGTGGCGGCATCCATCCGCTAAGAAGTCAAATTTTGCTCTCAAGCCGGTCGAATACCGCGCCCGCCGGCAGCGTCCGCCCCGCCGCCGCGTCATCGAGCCCGCGCGCAATCGAGGCATCAAGTGCCGCCAGCCGAGCCTCGCGTTCCTGCACTAGGCGAACCCCCTCGCGGAGCACTTCGCTCTTTGAATTATAGCGCCCGCTTTCGACAAGATTCGTGACGAAGCCCTCAAGCTGTTGACCAAGATCGGCGCTGATCATCAAATAGTCTCCTCTGCGCGACAATATGCCGTTATCAACTATTATCAAGGATTTTGCTGCACTTTCCCCTGTCCTAGCAGCGCCCGATCTGCCAAACTCCTCCACGGATGCAGCACACCCGCCCTTCCCACGTGACCCCCGGCGATTCTCGCCGCAGCGGTGTCGTCGGGCCGCCACCATCGTCACATCCAGCTGGCAACTTCCGCACCTTAAGCCTCCTCCCGCCCGAAGGAACCGCATGAGCCGTAAGCCCGTCCCCGCCCAGTCCGGCGAGCGTAGTCGCGCCGAATTGACCTTCGATCGGCCGCAATTGATGGCGCAATTGTTCGGGGAGTTTGACCGCAACCTGTTGCTGCTGGAAAACCGACTCGGCGTGTACATCACCGCGCGCGGCAACAAGGTGGGGCTTGAGGGGACCGCCGAAGCGGTGGCCTCGGCCCGCGATGTGTTGAACGGGCTCTACAACCGCATCATCCGCGGCGAGGTGATCGATACCGGGCTGATCGAGGCGGTCATCACCATGTCCGCGGAGCCGACCTTGCACGGCATCATCAGCGCAGAGGCCTCGCCCGCGCCCTCGATCATGATCCGCACGCGCAAGAAAACCATCGTCCCGCGTACCGTGGCGCAGGCGCATTATATGCGCGAGCTGCTCAGCAACGACATCATCTTCGCGCTCGGGCCAGCGGGCACGGGCAAGACCTATATCGCCGTCGCACAGGCCGTCGCGCAGCTTATCACCGGCAGCATCCAGCGGCTGATCCTCTCGCGTCCGGCGGTGGAGGCGGGCGAAAAGCTTGGCTTCCTGCCCGGCGACATGAAGGAAAAGGTCGATCCCTATCTGCGGCCGCTGTACGATGCGCTCAACGATTGCCTGCCCGCCGAGCAGGTCGAACGCCGCATCGCGAGCGGCGAGATCGAGATCGCGCCGATCGCCTTCATGCGCGGCCGCACGCTGGCCGATGCCTTCATCATCCTCGACGAAGCGCAGAACACCACGCCGGCGCAAATGAAGATGTTCCTGACGCGCTTTGGCGAAAACAGCCGGATGGTGGTGTGCGGCGATCCCAAGCAGACCGATCTGCCCGGCGGCATGGGGTCGAGCGGCCTGAACGATGCGGTCGATCGGCTGCAGGGCGTCGATGGCCTGTCGATCTGCCGCTTCGGCGCGGGCGATGTGGTGCGGCACCCCATTGTTGGCCGGATCGTGGAGGCGTACGAGGGCAAGGATGCTTGAGATAGGCCTTTCGGCTGAGCCCGTCTGGCCCGATTCGACCGACTGGGAGGCGCTGGCAACCCGTGCCGCCACCGCCGCGCTCGCCGCCACCGGGCAGGGTGGCTGGATCGGCAAACCCTTCACCGCCGAAATCTCGGTCCGCCTTACCGACGATGCCGAGGTGCAAACCCTCAACCGCGATTATCGCCACAAGGACAAGCCGACCAACGTCCTGTCCTTCCCGATGATCGCACCCGATCTGCTCGATACCGTCGCCAATACCGATGATGGCGAAGTGCTGCTGGGCGATATCGTGCTGGCCTTCGGCGTCTGCGAAAGCGAGGCAAGCGAGAAAGGCGTCACGTTGCAAGACCATGCAACGCATTTGATCGTGCACGGGACGCTGCATCTGCTAGGATATGATCATCAGGGGCAGGTGGAAGCCGAGGCGATGGAGCAGATCGAACGCGATGTGCTGGCCACGCTCGGCATCGCCGATCCCTATCGACACGATACCGACCTGAACGATCAAGACGAGGACTAACCAACCGCGATGGCCGACGGCCCCAGTACCGAGACCGGCCATGCCGGCTCCCAGGAAGGCAGCTTATGGCGCTCCTTCCGCACTTTCATCTTCGGCGAGCCCGGCGACGATTCGCTGCGCGCCCAGCTTGAGGAAGCGATCGACGCGCATGAGGACGATCCCGCGCCCGATGCGCGTGGCGATCTCTCCCCGCTTGAACGCCAGATGGTGCGCAACCTGCTCCATTTCGGCGAACGCGATGCTGGCGATGTCGGCGTCCCGCGCGCCGATATCGTCGCGGTCGAGGAACAGACCAGCTTTGCCGATCTGGTGACGCTGCTGGCCGAGGCCGGGCATAGCCGCCTGCCGGTTTACCGGGAAAAGCTCGATACGATCATCGGCATGGTTCATATCAAGGATGTCTTCAACATCCTGGCCACTGGCGCGCCGCACCCCGAATCGATCGCCGCGCTGATCCGCGAGCCATTGTTCGTGCCGATGTCGCGCGGCACGCTCGATCTGCTCGCCGATATGCGCCAGAAACGCGTTCATCTCGCCATCGTGCTCGACGAATATTTCGGCACCGAAGGACTGGTGACGATCGAGGATCTGATCGAGGAAATCGTCGGCGACATCGAAGACGAACATGACGACGCGCCCCAGCAATTGATGATCCCGATCGACGGCGGCGCGTGGGAAGCCGATGGCCGCGCCGAGCTGGAGGATATCGCCGAAACGATCGACCCGCGTCTGGCCGAAACCGATGACGATATCGATACGATCGGCGGGCTCGCGGCGGTGCTGATCGGGCATGTCCCCGAAGCCGGGATATGCATCACCCACCCCAGCGGCTGGCGGCTGGAGGTGCTGGAGGCCGATACCAAGCGGATTCAACGGCTCAGGCTGCACCCGCCCGTGCCAACGTCTGACGATGATGGGTGATCGCCCCCAATGACGCCGGTGTCGGCAACCGTGGTAGTGACATAGTCAGACATCCGATTACTCAGTACGAATTAATCCATTTGGCCGATCAGGCAAAGACGGCGATAGCGCTGCCCAGCAAGGGCGATGGAGCATCCGGCTCCCCCGTGTAGAGCGGCACTTTCCCTTCGTCCTTCGTCCCGCGCGCGAAGACAAGCGTCGCCCCCCGCTCGTCTCGCCCCAATCGCGCGGGTCGATCCGGCCGCCGGCATCCCCCCTTTTGCCGGCGGCCGTTTCTTTTGGTCTTTCCCTGCCCGCCGATGAACCTTAGCTAGGGGCCATGCGCAAACACATCCTCCGCCTCCTCGCCATTTTCGCCATCCTCGGCGCTGGCTTCGTGTTCTGGGCTACCCGCCCCGATGTCGCCGAAGTACCGATCGAGGCATTGCAGGGCCCGCGTCCGCGGATCACCGCCCCACGCGTCCAGACCGTGCCGACGATTAAGGTCGCCAGCGTCGTCGGATGGCGCAATGGCGCGACGCCGGTGCCGGCCGCCGGGCTGAAAGTCGCGGCCTTCGCCGCGGGGCTGGATCATCCGCGCTGGCTCTATCAGCTGCCCAATGGCGACATGCTGGTCGCCGAAACCAATTCGCCGCCGCGCGGCGGCGGGTTCAGCATCACCAATCTCGTGATGAAGTGGCTGCTCGACAAAGCCGGCGCGGGCGTGCCATCCGCCAACCGGATCACCTTGCTGCGCGATACCAATGGCGATGGCGTCGCCGATTTTCGCTCGGTGCTGATCGCGGGGCTCAATGCGCCGCTCGGCATGGTCCTGGTCGGCGATCAGCTGTATATCGCCAACACCGATGCGCTGGTGCGCGTGCCCTATGTCACCGGGCAGACGCAGATCACCGCCAAGCCCGAAACCGTGGTGCGCTATCCGGGCGGCGGCAATCACTGGGCCCGCAATGTCATCGCCAGTGCCGATGGCAAATTGCTTTATGTCGCGGTCGGCTCCTCGACGAATATCGCCGAAAACGGCCTCGAGGTTGAAACAAACCGCGCCAATATCCTTGAGGTAGACCCCGCAACCAAGACTTTCCGCGTCTTCGCCGCCGGCCTCCGCAACCCTCAAGGCCTGGCCTGGGAACCACAATCCGGCCGATTGTGGACCACCGTTAATGAGCGTGACATGCTCGGCTCCGATCTTGCGCCGGATTATCTGACCGCCGTGGGCTTTGGCGATTACTTCGGCTGGCCCCATAGCTATTGGGGCGGCTATGCCGACAAGCGCGTCCAGCCCGAACGGCCCGATCTGCTCGAATATGCGAAGCGCCCCGATTATGCACTGGGCGCCCACACTGCCTCGCTGGGACTGAGCTTTGCCAAGGGCGCAACATTGGGCGACCAGTTCACCAATGGTGCCTTTATTGGCCAGCATGGCAGCTGGAACCGGGTGCCGGTATCGGGCTATAAAGTGATCTATGTTCCGTTCGCTGCGGATGGCTTTCCCGTCAAAGACGCTAAGCCAATCGATGTGCTGGGCGGTTTTCTCGACAAGAATGGCAACGCGCAAGGCCGTCCGGTCGGTGTCGCGCTCGATCGCAGCGGCAGTCTGCTGGTCGCTGATGATGTTGGCAACGTGATTTGGCGGGTGAGCAGCGGTCGGTAAACCATGCCGCCACGATACCCTATTATTTGAATGCCATCGTTGTCATTCCGATTGCCCGATGATGCCATGTTGGTTTAACTAGCCCCCAATTGCCCCATAATGGGCATAAATCCACCGCCGCCTTGCAAGGCGATCTCGGGGAGGAAATGGGCGCCCGATGACAGTGCGGATTTCGACCAACCCGGCGAAGATGGCAGCCAATTGGCGCGTTGCCATGTTTGGAGTTGCCAATCTTTTTCTGGCGACTCAGCGCGCCTTCACGTCTGGCGATATCCCGATCAGCCCCAGCGAGTTGCTGATTTATCTGACGGTATGCGTCGCCAATGTGCAGAAATTGATGCGGGAACGCTCCATTCCGGACCATTTCACCGCAACGGCGATCCTGCCGCGCGAATGGGTGGTGCCGATATCCCGTAACGCGATCGCCTCCGCCACCGGGCTCCCGCGCGAGACCGTCCGACGACAGGTTGAAAGGCTGATCGAGCGTGGGCTGCTGATCGAGGATTGCCGCGGCGGCGTCACCCCTCCGGCCGGGGTGATCGAGATGCTCGGCCTGGCGCCGATGCTGGAGCCCCTGCTCGCCGAATTCACCAAAACCGCCGAGCAACTTGCCCGAATCGGCGTCATCGAAATTCACGACGACTGATCAATCGCGTCGCGAGACAACTTAGTCCGTCGCAAAGATCATCGCGTCGTCGGCAAACGCCTTGAACTCGAGCGCATTGCCGCTGGGGTCATGGAAGAACATCGTTGCCTGCTCGCCGGGCTGGCCCCGAAAGCGGATATGCGGGGCGATACTGAATGGCACCTGTGCCGCCGTCACCCGGTCTGCCAGCACCAACCAGTCGGCCATCGTCAGCACCACGCCGAAATGCGGCACCGGCACGTCATGCCCGTCGACCGGATTCGTTACCGCCGCCGTGGTCGCCGCCGGATCGAGATGCGCAACGACCTGATGACCGAAAAGGTTGAAATCGATCCAATTGTCCGACGATCGCCCCTCGGCGCAGCCCAGAACGTCACCATAAAACGCCCGTGCCGCAGGCAGGTCATGGACGGGGAACGCGAGGTGGAAGGGGCGGATCATGCAAACATGCTAGCAAATCGCGGCGTTCCACGCGATAGCCGGTGGGTGAACTGGCTCAATCAGCGCCCCGCCCTGTTGTCGCTCCTGCTCGGTGCCGTCGCGGCGACGGGCTTTGCCCCGTTACAGCTCTGGCCGGTGACGCTGGCGTGTTTCGCGGCGTGGCTCTGGCTGGTGCACGATGCGCCGACGTTGCGCGCCGCTTTGTGGCGCGGCTGGCTGTTCGGCATTGCGCATTTCACGATCGGCAACAACTGGATTGCCCGCGCCTTTAGCCTGCAGGACGCGATGCCGGCCTGGCTCGGCTATCCGGCGGTCTCGATTCTTGCCGCTTATCTGGCGATCTATCCGATGCTGGCCGCGGGGCTGATGTGGCGGCTCGCCAGCCCCCGCGCGACCGGCGACACCGAGACGCCACCGGGGGGCAGCTTCGTGGCTGTGGCGGGGGCAGCCTGGATCGCGACCGAATGGCTGCGCGGCACGATGTTCACCGGCTATCCGTGGAATCCGCTGGGGGTAATCTGGCTGCCGGTGATCGACGTTGCCCATTCGGCACGGCTGATCGGCACCTATGCGCTTTCAGGGATTAGCGTGGCCATCGCAGGGGCCGGTCTGCTTGCCGCGCGTCGCCAATGGCGCTTCCCCGTCGGGGTGATCGCCGGGGTGGCGTTGCTGATGCTGGCCTCAATCGATTTTCGGGCACCCGCCACCTTTGCGGATGTGCCAAATGCCCCGCGCATCCGCGTCATCCAGCCCAATCTCGATCAGGAAGAGCGCCCCCGCGACGACTATCCGGAGGCCAATCTGGCCGCGATCGAGCGCCATATCGGCACGCCCGGCGCTGTCCCGCGGCTGATCGTCTGGCCCGAAGGCGCGTTGCGCTTCTTTGTCGAGCAAGGCTACCCGCCGGCCTGGTATTGGAAGGGCCGGCCCGAGGTCACGCTCGCCCGGATTGCCAGCCATCTCGGCCCAAACGATATCGTGCTGACGGGCGGCAACAGCCTGCAATTCGATGCCCGTGGCGCAGTAAGCACCGGTACCAATTCGGTGTTTGCGATCGATGCGAAGGCCCGGCTGCTCGGCCGCTATGACAAGGCCCATCTCGTCCCCTGGGGCGAATATCTGCCCGCCCGGCCGCTCATGTCGGCGCTCGGCCTGTCGCGGCTGGTGCCGGGCGATCTCGATTTTCAGCCCGGGCCGGGGCCCGCTGGGCTCAATCTGCCCGGCTTCGGGCTGGTTGGCATGGATATTTGCTACGAAATCATCTTTTCGGGCCACACGGTGAGCCGCGCCCATCGCCCCGCCTTCATCTTCAATCCCTCAAATGACAGCTGGTACGGCCGCTGGGGCCCGGTCGAGCATCTCGCCATGGCGCGCCTGCGCGCAATAGAGGAAGGGCTGCCGATCATCCGCGCAACCCCCACCGGCGTCTCCGCGATCATCGACGCTGATGGTCGCGTCCTGGCCAGCATCCCGGCCAAGACCGATGGCGCGATCGAATTGCCGATCCCGCCGGCGCATGCCGCCACGCTGTTTGCCCGGGTCGGCAATCTGATGGCCGCGTTGGTCGCGGCAGGCTTGCTGGTGCTGGCAGTTGCCATTCGCCAAAGAGCGCGATAGGGCGCATATAACAAAAGCTTTATATGCCGTTCGCGGTTGATTTCAGTGCCTAGTTTTGTCGCCCAACCAGAGGGATTTCCATGCGCGCATCGTTTCTCTTCACGTCCGAATCGGTTTCCGAAGGCCATCCCGACAAGGTCGCGGATCAGATTTCCGACGCCGTCGTCGATCTGTTTCTTTCGAAGGATCCCTATGCGCGGGTCGCTTGCGAAACGCTGACGACCACCAACCGTGTCGTGCTGGCAGGCGAAATCCGCTGCAAGGGCGTCTATGAGAATGGCGAATGGGCCGCAGGCGCGCTCGACGAAATCGAAGCCGCCGTCCGCGCGACCGTCAAGCGAATCGGCTATGAACAGGATGGCTTCCACTGGAACACCTTCTCGTTCGAAAACCACCTCCACGGCCAGTCGGCGCACATCGCGCAGGGCGTCGATGAGAGCGGCAACAAGGATGAAGGCGCCGGCGATCAGGGCATCATGTTCGGCTACGCGACCGACGAGACCCCCGATCTGTTGCCCGCCACGCTCTATTATTCGCACCGCATTCTCGAGCAGATGGCCCAGGATCGCCACAGCAAGGTCGTCCCCTTCCTCGAGCCTGACGCCAAGAGCCAGGTGACGCTGCAGTACGAGAATGAAGTGCCGGTGCGCGCGACGGCACTCGTCGTATCGACCCAGCATGCGCCCGGCTATTATTTCCACGACAATGAAGGCGACCCCGCCAAGTATAAGGAATTGCGCGATTATGTGATCGGCGTCTTCCACAAGGTTCTCCCGGCGGGCTTCATCACCGACGAGACCGCGATCTACGTCAACCCGACCGGCCGTTTCGAAATCGGCGGACCCGACGGCGACGCCGGCGTGACCGGTCGCAAGATCATTGTCGACACCTATGGTGGCGCAAGCCCGCATGGCGGCGGCGCGTTCAGCGGTAAGGACCCGACCAAGGTCGATCGCTCGGCCGCCTATGTCGCACGCTATATGGCCAAGAACATCGTGGCCGCCGGGCTTGCCCGCCGCTGCACAATCCAGCTGAGCTATGCGATCGGCATCGCTGAGCCGCTGTCGCTCTATGTGGATACCCATGGCACCGGCACCGTCACTGAGGCGAAGCTGGAGGAAGTCCTGCCAACATTGGTTCGCCTGACCCCCAAGGGCATCCGCGAACATCTCAAGCTCAATGCGCCAATCTACCAGAAGACCGCAGCCTATGGCCATTTCGGCCGCAAGGCGGAGGGCGACAGCTTCACCTGGGAAGCAACCGACCTGGTCGAAAAACTCAAGGCAGCGGTGGCGTAAGCCAACGCGCGCTAAGCGTTCGCCATCACAAAGACCCCGGGCGCCCAGCGGCTCCCGGGGTTTTTGTTATCCAGACGGCAAGCATGGCACCGTCAGGACAGCGGCTTTCGGGCAGCCGGCTGGGGACGAGCGCTGCGCCGCGCTGCGCCCTTTTTGCGCAAATCGGGTCCAGTGCGCATCTCGTCCTTGACCTGGGCGTGCGCGAGCACCGCGAACAGCCCGGCGCCGCCGACCAGATTGCCGAGGATCGCCGGCACGAGGAACCCGAACAGCACCCGCCCGGCCCCAGCCTCGCCGCTAAAGATCAGCACGAAAGCCTCGTTCGACCCAACGATCGAATGGCTGAAACCGCCGATCGCGACGAGATAGGTCACCGCGAAGATCACGAAGAAGGATTGCTCGCGGGCGTTGGGCAGCGCCCAGGCAATGATCGCGATCAGAAAGCCGGCGGGAATCGCGTTGAGGAGGGTGGAGAATGGGCCAAAGGCAATCACTGCGTGCGATACGTGGATCATCCCGGCGCGGATCGCCGGATCACCGGGCCAGCCCCACACGATCGCCGCGGCTGCCAGCGACGTCCCAACCAGATTGGCGCCAATCACGATCCCCCACAATCGCAGCGTGCTCAGCAAGGCCCAGCGACTCGGTGCTGTCACCAGCGGCAACATGGCGGTGATCGTGCTTTCGGTGAAAAGCTGCATGCGGCCAAGAATGACGAGCAGGAAGCCCATCGGATACCCAAGCGCCGCTAAAAGCGGACGCGCCGGGCTGTCCGGCAGATGCGCCTCCAGCGTGCCTTCGGCAAGCAGTGACGCGCTGATCGTCAGCCCGGCCGCCAGCCCGGACCAGAACAGCGACGATGCAGGCCGGTCCAACTCCTCCTGCCCTTCTTCACGCACCGCGCGATGCAGCTCCTGCGCGCTGGCTGCCTTCAGCTCATCGACATCGCCAGGGGTCGTTTCGGTCATGCTATACTCCTCATATCCGGAGCGTAACGGTCGACCGGCCAATCGGCTCCCGGCTGGACTTTCGCGGTGCAGTCTTTAGGCGGACGCGCAATGAATGATCCCACCACCATCCGCCGCCTTTATGGCCGTCGCCAGGGCCACAAACTCCGGCAGGGCCAGGCAACCCTTGTCGAGGAACTGCTGCCCGACATCAGTGTGCCAGACGACGGCCTGCTCGATGCGGTGCGGCTGTTCGGTGACGAGCGCCCCCTGCAGCTGGAGATCGGCTTTGGCGCGGGCGAGCATCTGGCCGGACAGGCGGCAGCGCATCCTGGCACCGGCTTTATCGGCTGCGAGCCCTTTCTCAATGGCGTAGTCGGCGCGCTGGGCCATATCCGCGATGGCGATCTGGCCAATGTCCGCCTGTACATGGGCGACGCGCTGACGGTGCTCGAGCGGCTGCCTGATCATAGTCTTGAGCGCGTCTATTTGCTCCACCCCGATCCGTGGCGCAAGGCGCGCCACGCCAAGCGCCGGATGGTCAACAACGGCCCGCTCGACTTGATCCACGCCAAACTCAAGCCGGGTGGCGAATTCCGCCTCGGCACCGACGACCCGACCTATTGCCGCTGGTCGATGATGATCTTGAACGGGCGCGCGGACTTTGCCTGGCAGGCGACCAGCGCGGCAGACTTCCTTACCCGCCCTGACGACTGGCCGGAGACTCGCTATGAACGCAAGGCCCGGCGGCAGGGGCGCGAGGTGTGGTATTTTCGGTATTTGTGTGTCTGAATCCATAAAATACTGATCTTACTGCTGTAAATATTCGACACTCGGCTATCAGCGCCAGCCCAGCAAATTGATGCTCGACTCATTCGTTCGAACGAACTAGATGCGAGTCGATGTCCACGTCCCCCCTCTCCAGCGATCAGGCGCTGCTGCGAGTCGCTATCGATGCCTTTGGCCGGCATGGGCTTGAAGGCGCGAGCACGCGCGACATCGCCGGCGCGGCGGGCAAGCCGATGTCGGCAATCACCTATCATTTCGGCGGCAAGGAGGGGCTGTATCTGGCCTGCGCGCAATATATCGCCGACACGATTGCCGCCATGATCGCGCCGGCACTGTCGCATGTTGCGGCGCTTTGCCGAGCCGACGACAGCCCCGCGCAGGCGCGCGCAGCGCTGTCATTGATCTTCTCACGCTTCGTCCAGACCATGGTCAGCGAAGACACCGCCCATTTCGCCCGCTTCATCATGCGCGAGCAGATGGAGCCCTCCGAGGCGTTCGACATTCTTTATGGCGGCATCATGGGCGCCATGCTCACCCACATCGCCGATCTGCTGATGGCAGTCAGCCGTCAACGGATCGGCATCGCCGAAGCGCGGGTGCGGACGATTGCGCTGATGGGCCAGGTGATGGCCTTTCGCGTTGCCCATGCGGCGGTGATGCGGTCGACCGGCTGGGCCGGCATCGGCGGCGCACAGGCCGATGCAATCAACCAGACGATACAGCGGCATCTCGCCGCCATTCTCGATGCGCTCGAAGCAGGGGACGATCAATGAATGTCAGGCGGCTAATTGGCATCGCGGCTTTGATCGCGCTGATGGTGGCCGGGCTCGCCACGCGCGGATTCGGGGCCTTCACGCCCGCCGACAAGGGCCTCGCCCTGTATGGCAATGTCGATGTCCGCCAGGTCGAGCTCGGCTTCCGCGTGCCCGGCCGGATCGCTTCGATGGCGGTTGACGAGGGCGCGAAGGTGCCGCCCGGCACCGTGCTGGCCCAGCTCGATCCGCGCCCGTTACGCGATTCAGTAGCGGTCGCCGATGCGCAGATCGCGCAAGCCGATGCCGAACTCGCCAAGCGCGAGGCAGGAAATCGCACCCAGGATATCGCTCAGGCGCAGGCGGTGCTCGCCGAACGTCAGGCTGCGCTCGACAAGGCGCAGCAGGACGATGCTCGCCGCCAGTCACTGGTCGCCAGCGGTGCGGTCAGCCAGGCGCTCGCCGACGCGACCCGCGCCGATCTCCGTGCGGCACAGGCGCGGCTAAGGGCAGCGCAACAGATGCTGTCGTTGCAACAGGCCGGCAGCCGTCGCGAAGATATCCGCGCCGCCCGGGCCCAGCGCGCTTCGGCGATCGCCAGCCGCGACCGCGCGCGTACTGACCTTGCCGATGCAGTGATTGTCGCGCCCGAGGGCGGCACCGTGCTGACCCGCGCGCGCGAGCCCGGCGCGATCGTCCAGGCCGGCGAAACCGTGTTCACCTTGACGATTGACCGGCCCCTGCGTGTCCGCGCCTATATCGCCGAGCCCGATATCGGCCGAATTGCTCCCGGCATGGCCGTACAGGTCACCGCGGACGGTAATAACCGGACCTATCACGGCACGATCGGCTTTATTTCGCCGACCGCCGAGTTCACCCCCAAATCGGTCCAGACCGAAAGTTTGCGGACCGATCTGGTCTATCGGTTGCGGATCAATGTCAGCGATCCCGATGACGCCCTGCGGCAGGGCCAGCCGGTGAGCATCGCCGTCCCCACCGCGCGTACAGCGGGCCGGCGCTGATATGGCCGCGCCCGTCGCACGGGCAATGGGTGTCACCAAGCGCTTTGCCGCTGAAGGCCCCGCCGCGCTTGACTCTGTCGATCTGACGATCCTGCCCGGGCTGATGACCGGCTTGGTCGGCCCCGACGGTGCCGGCAAAACCACGCTGATCCGCAGTCTCGCCGGGCTGGTCATTCCAGATCAGGGCACCATCGAGGTGTTCGGCGTGCCCGCCGCCCAGGCCGATCGCGCGCAGATCGGGTATATGCCGCAACGCTTTGGCCTTTACGAAGACCTGTCGGTCATCGAGAATCTCACCCTCTATGCCAATCTGCGCGGCCTGCCGCCGGGCGAGCGCGCCGACAGCTTTGACCGGCTTTTGGACTTTACCGATCTCAAGCGCTTCCAGGCACGGCGTGCCGGCAAATTATCGGGGGGGATGAAGCAAAAGCTCGGCCTTGCCTGTGCGATGGTCCGCGCGCCCCGGCTGCTGCTGCTCGACGAGCCCGGCGTTGGCGTCGATCCCGTCTCGCGGCGCGAGCTCTGGGCGATGGTCCGCGCCCTGGCCGGCGAAGGGGTCGGCATCCTGTGGTCAACCGCCTATCTCGACGAAGCGGAGAAATGCGATACCGTCTTCCTGCTCAACGAAGGCAAGATGCTTCATGGCGGACCGCCTGGCGATCTGCTCGGCCGAGTCGACGGGCGCGTGGTGCGCGTCGCGGTCCCTTCGGCCGAGCGCCGCCACATCCTGACGCAAGTGCTCGATCGCGACGAGGTGATCGACGGCACCGTACAGGGCGATGCGCTGCGGCTGCTGCTTCGCGACCGCGATGTGGTGCTCGCCGCCGCCGATTTCGGCCTGCCCCAGATCAGTGTCGAACGCGCCGAGCCGCGTTTCGAGGACGGCTTTATCGATCTGTTGGGCGGGGGTGCGCATGGCAGCAGCGCGCTTGCGCAGGCCTATCGCACCATCCCTGCCAATGACTCACCGGCGATTGCCGCCCATGCACTGACCAAGGTCTTCGGCGATTTCACCGCCGCGCACGATGTGAGCTTCTCGATCCCGCGCGGGCAGATTTTCGGACTGCTCGGCCCCAATGGCGCAGGCAAATCAACGACCTTCAAGATGCTCTGCGGCCTGCTGACGCCCACCCGGGGCACCGGATCAGTCGCGGGCTTCGATCTGCGCACCGCCAAGGCCGATGCCCGCCAGTCGCTTGGCTATATGGCCCAGAAATTCTCGCTCTATGGCGATCTCAGCGTCCAGCAAAATCTCGATTTCTTTGCCGGAATCTATGGGCTGCAAGGTGCCGCCCGGCGCGCGGCGACCGGGCGGATCACCGAGATTTTCGGGCTGGAGCGTTATCTAAAGGTCAACAGCATCACCTTGCCGCTTGGCTTCAAACAACGGCTCGCGCTGGCCTGTGCAGTGATGCACGAGCCCCCCGTCCTTTTCCTCGATGAACCGACATCGGGCGTCGACCCGATCGTCCGGCGCGAATTCTGGGGGCATATCAACGGGCTCGTCGAAAAGGGCGTGACCGTGCTCGTCACCACCCATTTCATGGACGAAGCCGAATATTGCGACCGGATCGCGCTGATCTACCGCGCCGAGCAAATCGCCACTGGCACGCCCGACGAGCTGAAGCGTCAGGCCGGCAAAGCCGAAGCGACGATGGAGGATGCCTTCATCGCGCTGATCGAGGCGGCGGACCAGAAGCGCGACGCGGCATGAGCGCGCCCTGGAATTACCGGCGCTTCAGCGCGATGCTGCTGAAGGAAACGCTACAGATCTTCCGCGATCCATCGACCCTGTTGATCGCCTTTGTACTGCCCGTGCTGCTGATCTTCCTGTTCGGCTATGGTGTCAGCCTCGATACCGCCCGCACCAAGATCGCGCTGTCGCTGCAGGATGGCGGCGCGCCAGCGCAAAGCCTTGCCGGCGCGTTTCAGCGATCGCGATGGTTCGACGTCGCCGCCATCGGCGATCTGCAACAGTTAAAGCACGATCTCGTCGCGGGCAAAGTGCGCGCGATTGTCGTGATTCCCAGCGATTTCAGCCGGCGGGTCGAGCGTCAGGGCGGTGCCGACATCCAGGTCATCACCGATGGCTCGTCGCCCAATACAGCGAGCTTCGCCAGTGCCTATGCGCAGGGCGTCCAGGCAAGCTGGGCGGCGGCACGAAGCGCCGATCGCGGCACGGTTGCCGCCCCCGTCATCGCGATCGACCAGCGTTTCTGGTTCAACCCGGAGCTCGCCAGCCGCTTCTTTCTGGTGCCGGGGGCGATCGCCATCGTCATGACGATGATCGGCACCCTGCTGACCGCGCTCGTCATCGCCCGCGAATGGGAACGCGGCACCATGGAGGCGATCATGGCGACCCCGATCGGCATGGGGGAATTCATGGCGACCAAGGTCATTCCCTATTTCCTGCTCGGGCTCGGCTCGATGACGACCTGCGCGCTGCTGGCGGTTTTCGTGTTCGGCGTGCCGTTTCGCGGCTCGCCGCTTGCGCTGCTGGCGATCGCCTCGGCGTTTCTGGTGCCGGCGCTTGGCCAGGGGCTGTTCATTTCAGCCGCCACCAAGAACCAGTTCGTTGCCAGCCAGATCGCGCTGTTGACGGCGTTTTTGCCCGGCCTGTTGCTGTCGGGCTTTATCTACGAAATTGCGTCAATGCCGCGCTGGGTGCAGGCGATCACCTATCTGATCCCGGCACGCTATCTGATTCCACCGCTGCAAACCGTGTTCGTCACGGGCGACAATTGGCGGTTGTTCCTGCCGGATATCGGCGCAATGCTGGGCTTCGGGATGGTTTTCTTCACCCTCGCCGTTCGCGCAACGAAGCGGCGGATCGCATGAGCGGCGGCGGACGTATCCTGGCGATGATCGTCAAGGAATTATGGGCGGTGCTGCGCGATCCGCGCGGGCGGATCACGCTGGTATTGCCGCCATTGATCCAGCTCATCCTGTTCAGCGCGGCAGCAACGCTTGAGGTCAAGAATGTCACGATCGGCATTTACGATCGGGACCGTGGCCCAGCCGCGAGCGAATTCATCAACCAGCTTGCTGGCAGCCCAAACGTTCAGGGCCTTGTCCGGATCGATTCACCACAGGCGTTGCGCCGGGCGATCGACGACCAGCGCGTGATCGCAGCGCTGGTGTTTGATCAGGGCTTCAGCCGTGACGTTGCCGCGCACCGCCCCGCCACGGTCCAGGCGATATTCGATGGGCGGCGGTCCAATGCCGCCCAGATTACCGCAAGCTATTTCGACCAGATCGCCGCCAGCGTCGGCGCCGCCGTCCGCCCCGGCAATGCCCGAAGCCCGGCGCGCGGCCAGGTGTTGATCAACAACTGGTTCAATCCCAATCTCGACTTTCTGTGGTTCATCATGCCGTCGCTGGTCGCGATCATTTGCGCAATTTCAGCGCTGTCGGTCACCGTGCAATCCGTTGCCCGCGAACGCGAATTGGGGACGTTCGATCAGCTGATGGTCTCGCCGCTGCGGCTGCATGAAATCCTGATCGGCAAGATGGCGCCGCCCTTCCTGATCGGCATGTTCAACGGCACCCTCTATCTGATCGTCATCCCGCTCTTCTACGGTGTGCCGATGACCGGATCGGTGCTGCTCTTTTACGGCGCGCTGACGGTCTTTTTGCTCGCGGTGATCGGCATCGGCATGGTCGTATCGGCCATTGCGCATACCCAGCAACAGGCGTTTCTGGGGATGTTCCTGGTGACGGTGCCGATGACCTTGCTGTCAGGGTTCACCAGTCCCTTCGAAAATATGCCCGGCTGGCTGCAGCTTATCGCCGAGGCCAACCCGCAAAAGCATTTCCTGATCATTACCGAAGGTCTGTTCCTGAAGGCGATGCCTCTGGCCGACGTCTTTGCCAACACCTGGCCGATGATGATCATCGCCGCCGTCACGCTGACCGCGGCGACCCTGCAATTCCGATCGCGCGTGGAGTGAAGCCGATGCGATATGCCCCGCCCCTCATCCTGATGCTCACCGTTCTTGGCGGCTGCACCGTCGGCCCCAACTATGAGCACCCGCCCGCCACCGCCGGCGCGACCGCGCCCTGGGTCGAACCGGGCGCGCGCCCCGGTGCGGTCGATCAAAGCTGGTGGCGTGCGCTCGGCGATCCAATGCTCGACCGGCTGGTCGATTCGGCGCTTACCGGAAATCTCGACATTCGCGAGGCACAGGCGCGGCTGCTCGAAGCCCGCGCCAATCGCGACGCCGCCGCCGGTCGTGCCGCACCCGAGATTCGCGCCACTGCGTCGGCCAGCGAGAACCAGCTGAGCGGCAATGGCCAGATTCCGGTCGCGCGGATTCCCGGCTTCACCCGGCAATTTTCGCTGTTCGACGCCGGCTTCGATGCCTCCTGGGAGATCGACCTGTGGGGCGGCACCCGCCGCGCGGTCGAAGGGTCGCGTGCCCGGGCCGCTGCCGCTGCCGCCCGGATCGACGATATCCGCCTGCAAAGCATCGCCGAAGTCGCGCGCAGCTATACCGATCTGCGCGCCAGCCAGGCCCGGCTCGCCAATGCCCGGGCAGACAGCGCGGTTCGCGAATCGATCGCATCCCTTGTCGAACAGCGCGCTACAGCCGGCGAAGCATCGGTCAGCGACCTGGCAGGCGCCCGGCAGCGCGCTGACACCGCCCGTGCCGCGATCAGCGGAATCGAAGCCGATATCCGGGGCGCGATCTATCGGCTCGCGCTCCTCACCGGGAAACCGCCCGAAGCGTTGCTGGCCGAGCTCTCGCCCGCTGCATCGCTTCCCCAGGCACCGGCGCTGGTGGCGACCGGCATTCGCTCCGATCTACTCCGCCGTCGCGCCGACATCCGAGCCGCCGATGCTGACCTCGCCGCCGCGACCGCCGATATCGGTGCGGAAACCGCCAATCTTTACCCGCATATCTCGCTCACCGGCAGCCTCGGCCAACAATCGCGGACGATCGGCAACATTGGTTCGGGCGCGAGCACGCGCTTCCAAATTGGCCCGAGCTTCAGCTGGCCGATCTTCTCGTTCGGGCGGATACGCGCGCAGGTTCGCGCCGCCGATGCCCGCGCCGATGCGGCGGCGGCCCGCTACGAAAAGGCCGTGCTGGCCGCGCTTGCCGATAGCGAGACGGCGATCAATCGCCTGGCTGCCGCCAGAACCGCCCAGCTGGACCGCAACGCTGCGCTTGACCAGAGCAGCACTGCGGCCGCGCTGGCCGAACGTCGTTTCCGTGCCGGCGAGGATGACCGAATCGCCTGGCTGGAAGCGCAATCGACTCGGCTCGCCATTGAACAACAGGCGCTAATCGCGCAGACGGACAGTCTGAAAGCCTATATTGCGCTCGCCAAGGCCCTTGGCGGCACCTGGGCGGAGACCGACAAATGACGCGACGTTTCGGGATGACCGCGCTGCTGGCGCTGGCGCTGGTCACCACCAGCGGCTGCGCGACGCTGCCGAAGCGCGACTATAGCGAACACGAGCAATCGATTGCCGACATCCCGGGCATTCCGGGCGCGCGGTTCTGGGCAGATGATCCGGCAGCGTTTCTCCGGGCCCGGCCGACCCGGATGCCCGGTCGGCCTGAGGCGATGCTCGCCCTGTCGGGCGGATCGGATGACGGGGCCTATGGCGCGGGCTTCCTGAATGGCTGGAGTCGATCGGGCAAGCGGCCTGAATTCACCGTCGTCACTGGCGTCAGCACCGGCGCGCTGCTTGCGCCCTTCGCCTTTCTCGGCGCGCGCTACGACGATCGCGTCAAGGCGGCCTATACGACGATCAGCCAGAAAGACATTTATCACGTCCGCATCCCGCCCACTGCGCTGCTGTCGACCAGCGTCGCGACCACCGGGCCGCTGTGGAAGCTGCTCAACGCCTATGTCACCGATCAGGTGATCGATGAAATTGCCGTCGAACATCAACACGGTCGACGACTGTTCGTCGGCACCGCCAATCTCGATGCGCAGCGCGGCGTGGTCTGGGACATGGGCGTGATCGCCGAAAGCCAGGCACCGGGGCGCTATATGCTGTTCCGGCGCGTCCTGCTCGCGTCATCCGCAGTGCCGGCCCTGTTTCCCCCGGTCGTCATCGATGCGCAATCGGGCGGCAAACTGATCCGCGAGGCGCATGTCGACGGCGCGACCGCAGGATCGCTGCTGGTCGCGCCGCCCGGGGTTATTACCACCAGCGGCATTGGCGCAGACGTGTCCGATCTCTATCTGCTGGTGAATGGGCAATTGGGTGGCGACTTTCGGATCGTCAAAGGCGGAATCCTCGCCATTGCCGGCCGTGCCTTCACCCTGGCGACCGCAGCGGCGGTGCGCGAACAGACCGCCACCGCCTATCTCTGGGCGAAGCGCTACGGCGCACGCTATCACCTCACCTACATCACATCGGGTTTCGATATCGGGCCGCCGCATACTCCGTTCGATACCCGCTATATGAACCGGCTCTATGCCTTTGGGTTCAGCAAGGGGCAGGCCAATGACTGGACGCCGAATCCGCCCACCGGCGATCCGGTCGCGCCTGTCCCGGGGCAACAGTCAGGCCAATAACCCCTTACCCCAGCGCAAGCGCCGCCAGCGCAATCGCGCCGAGCGGTCCTGCATCGGCACCAAGCGCCGCCATCGCGATCCGCGCTTCGGGCGCGATGGCCTTGCCAGGCAGATAGCCGCCGATTCGCGCCTTCACCACTGCCCGGATTGCCGGCAGGAGATAGGGGCGTTGCTGAAGCACCCCCCCGCCCAGCGCGATCCGTTCGGGCGCGAAGCTCGTCAGCATATTGGCAAAGAAATCCCCCAGTTCCTGCGCGACATCGGCCCAGATCGGGTGATCGGCGGGAATGGCCGCCCCCGCCATTCCGGTCCGCGCTTCGAGTGCGGGCCCGGAGACCAGCCCCTCGATGCAATCGCCATGGAAACGACAGATGCCGGGAAAGGCGTCCCCCGCCCGGCGCGGCACGCGCATATGGCCGATCTCGGGATGCAGAAAACCGTGCACCGGCCGGCCGTCGACGATGATCCCGCCCCCGACGCCCGTCCCGATCGTGACATAGGCGTGGACCCGGCAGCCGACCGATCCACCCCAGCGCTGCTCGGCCAGTGCCGCGCCGGCCACATCGGTATCGAGCGCGGTGGACAGATCGAATCGCGCCTGCACCGCGCCGAGCAGATCGAACCCGCTCCAGCCCGACTTGGTCGTTTCCAGCACATGCCCATAGCCCGCCATTCCCGGTGCCAGCCCGAGCGGCCCAAAGGCAGCGATGCCGATTGCGACAAATCCCTGTTGCGCCCGCCAGCCTTCAAGCGTGCCGAGCACCGCTGCCAGCGTCTCGACCGGCGCGCCGGTCGGCCACGCTTGTCTGGCGAGAATTGTCTCGCCCCGAGCCAGCACGGCGATGCATTTCGTACCGCCAAGTTCGATCCCGGCGAGGAGCTCACCATGCCTGTTCATGACGCGGTTAACCTGAGGCAAAGCGGAGAGTACATGACATTGCTTAAAGCGACTTTTCGGGCTGTTCCGCAAGAGTGGCCGGGCCGGATTACTGCCCGGTCAACGCCCCACCAAGACCGCCACGGGTGGATAGACGCAGCGCGCGCTCCGCCGCGTCATCCGCGCTGCCCGCTGCGCGCCCAGCGCCTCTTGAGCAGCCCACCAAGCATCGCCGGCAGGCCGGGCCGCACCAGCAGCCAATCCCGGATCGCCGGCCCTTTGGCCGCACCGATCACGCTCTTATAGCCGCTGTCGCCCGCCCCCCAATCGACCCGGGTGGTGCCACGCGCCATCGCATCGACCAGATTGCGATAATAAAGCAATTTGCCCGGCGAATGCTTGGCAAAGGCCGGATCATAGCTGTTGGCAATCGCATATTTGAGCGCACCGGCATTGATATCGAACGAAAAAGCAGCCGGCGCCCCATCAACAATCAGCAAGGCGGCGTGGAGCATGCCCGACAATACCGGGTCGCCCGCAGCGTGGCGCCAAAAGGCGCCGTGCCCGGTGGCGGTAAATTTGGCATCGCGGCCATCGGTACGCGCGGCGATCCAGCTTTTTTCCTCCACCGCAGCCAGCGAATCAAAGCCGCCCGCCGCCAGCGCCGCGCCATCGAGAAACGCCCATGCCAGCATCCCATGGTCGGCGAGATGTTTTTCGTGGAAGCGGTTTTTACGCAGCGTTGAAGTGCGCGGCCAGCCGCTCGCCGCTTGCGTGGCCATGTCGAGCAGGAAGCTGTCGGCAATAAATCGGTCAAGCACCGCCCAGCCGCGCGATCGGGCCGCCGCAATCAGCGCCTGCGCTGCCGGATCATCATCATAAACAGGCCCGATCCTGATCGCATTGACTCGCGCGGCAAGCGTGTCGGCCAGCAGGTCAAAGGCCGGTGCTTCGGCATCGCCATCGGCGGGGAAACTGCGAAATGGCCAATAGCTGCCCGGTACTGCCGCCAGCCGCGCCCAGCGGGGCCCGATCGCGATCATCGGCAACGCCAGCACCGGCACTCGATCCGCCTCGATCACGATCGTCTGCGCTGCGCCGCCATAAGCGGCGAGTGCTGCGGCAAACCAGGAATAGCGCAGGAATTGGTGGCTGGCGGGTGCAGCCGTCGCGACGGCATCGATCCTGCTCGACAGGCCATCGCAGACCACCGCCGTCATCGTCGGCGGCAGGCGCACAAAATCGGCGAGCAGCATCGGCTTGGTCATGCTGCGAAATTACCGCCATAGGCGTTACGATATGGTTGGCGCTTTGATGTCGCCGCGCCGCCCGATGGGATCAACCGCATGCAATTCTCTCCTGCCGTAACGACAATCGCCCAGACCATCCAGCTGTCGGTCGCGCCGGTTTTCCTGCTTGCCGGGATTGGCGCGGTCCTCAACGTGATCGCCGGGCGGCTGGCGCGCGTGGTCGATCGTGCCCGTACGCTCGAACAACTCCATCCGCGCAGCAGCGGGCCCGAACATGATCGCCATGTCTGGGAATTGCGGCTGCTCGACCGGCGCATGTCGGTGATCAATGCCGCGCTGTTTCTGTGCGTCACCAGCGCGGTCGCAATATGCACCGTGGTCGCGCTGCTGTTCATCGCCGAACTCACCAATCTGCACATCGGCACCATCGTCGCGCTGATCTTCATCCTCGCAATGGCATTGCTCGTCGCCGGGCTTGTCATGTTCATGATCGAGGTCCGCCTGTCGCTGCGTGCAACCCATGTCCGCGTCGAATTGCTCGAACGCGAACGCGGCTAGCGTCAACCGGTGCGCGCCGAAAACCCCTTTGTTTCCGGCAGGCTACAGGCATAATAGCGATCGGCCCGCTGGAGCTGCTCGGCTGATGGACGACGATCTGCCCAATTACCGCACGCGCACATCGCTTGGCGAAGACCTTTGGCGCATCGGCATACGGCCCGGCGATACCGTCATGCTGCACGCCGCGATGCGCCGGGTTGGCCCGTTGCTCAACGGCCCCGACGCGCTGGCGCATGCGCTGCTTGACGTAGTCGGTGCGGACGGGACCATCATGGTCTATACCAGCTGGGACAGCGTCCACGACGATCTGCTCGACGATGACGGGCGCGTCCTGCCGCAATGGCGCGATCATGTGCCGGGGTTCGATCCCCAGGCCTCGCGCGCCGTCCGGATGAACGGAATCATCGCCGAATTCGTCCGAACGATACCGGGCGCGCGGCGCAGCGCCAATCCGGGCGCGTCAGTAGCGGCGATCGGCAAGCTGGCCGACTGGGTCACCGCCGATCATCCCCAGGATTTCGGCTTTGGCGAAGGCACGCCACTCGCCCGGCTGGTCGAAATTGGCGGGCGCGTGCTGATGGCCGGTGCGCCATGGGATACCATGACCCTGGTCCATCATGCTGATCATCTCGCGCCATTGCCGGCCAAGCAAAAACTGCGCTACGAAGTACCCTTCGCGAGCAAAACCGGGACGGCCTGGCGCTTCATCGAAGAGTTCGACACCAGCGAGCCGATCATGGCCGGCATGCCGGATGATTACATCGAACGGATCGTCACCGCCTATGTTGCCGGTGGCGGCGGGCATCAGGGCCTGATCGGCCGGGCACCGTCACTGCTGGTCGATGCCCGGCCGATGCTCGCCTTTGCGATCGGTTGGCTTGAAAATTGGGCCCGCACCCGGGCAGGATAGACGCCGACGACGCCTGCCTGTCCCTTTACCGGGCGCCGTCCATTCCCGGCCCGACATCAGCGGTCGGCAGATAGCGGGGCGCCACCCGCGCCTTGCTTGCCTGTTCATAGACGAAGCCTGCGCCCAGCAGCACTGCCTCGCTATGCGCCTTGCCGATGAACGACAGGCCAACCGGCAGCCCGCGCACCAGCCCCATCGGCACGGTGAGGTTGGGATAGCCCGAAATCGCCGGCAATTCGCTCGACGAGGGCCCATTATACTGGTCGCCATAGACCGGCTCGATCAGCCAGCCCGGGCCATAGCTTGGCTCGATCAGAATCTGCGCGCCGGCCTTGGCGAGCATCACGTCGATGCCTTCCTTGCCCGCCAACCGCAGCGATTTGGCGCGCGCGCCAAGATATTCGGCATCGGCCAGCCCATTGGTCTTTTCGGCCGCCACAAACGTCTCCTGCCCGAAATAGGGCATTTCCGTCGCGGCATTGGTTTCGTTGAACGCGATCACCTCAGCCAGCGTCCGGGTCTTCACGGCCGCCGGCGTGGTCGCCAGATAGCTGTTCAGGTCGGCCTTGAGTTCGGTAAGGAGGACCGCGAATTCAGCGGCACCGATTCCCTCCAACTTGGGCTTTTCGACATCGACGAGTACCGCGCCCTGCGCTTTGAGCACCGCCAGCGCGGCGTCGAACGCCTTGGTGAGATCGGCATTCATCTCCGGCCGGTAGACCGCTACCCGCACGCCGCTCAGCGACGCGCGTGGCAGGTCGGCAGCATAATCGCGCTTGAACAGGTCAGCGTCGCGCGTCGCCGGATCAGCGGGATCGCTGGCGATCATCTGCGAAAATAGGATCGCCGCGTCGGTCACGCTGCGCGCCATCGGCCCCGGTGTATCCTGGCTATGGCTGATCGGCACGACACGCGTGCGGCTGACGAGCCCCAAGGTCGGCTTCAGCCCGACCAGGCCGTTGATCGACGATGGGCAAACGACCGAGCCGTCGGTCTCCGTACCGATACCAACCGCAGCATAGCTGGCTGCAATCGCCGCGCCCGTGCCGCTCGACGAACCACACGCCGTGCGATCGAGCGCATAGGGGTTCTTCACCTGACCGCCTACCGCGCTCCAGCCGCTGACCGAATTGTTCGAGCGGATATTGGCCCATTCACTCAGATTGGTTTTCCCCAGAATGACCGCACCGCCTTTGCGCAGCATCGCCACCATCGGCGCATCGCGCAGGGTGACATTGTCTTTCAGCGCCAGGCTGCCTGCCGTTGTCGCGATCGGATCTTTGGTTTCGATATTGTCCTTGATCAGCACCGGCACGCCGTCGAGTGGGCCAAGCGACTTGCCCGCCTTGCGCCGCACATCCGCCGCCTTTGCCTGAGCGAGGGCGTCGGGATTGGTCGCGATCACCGCGCGCAGCGCCGGCCCGGTGCGGTCCATTGCCGCAATCCGCGCCAGATAGGCCTCGGTGATCGTCTCGCTCGACGCTGCGCCGGTCGCAAGCATCGACTGCAGATCGGCAATCGTGGCTTCCTCCACCTTCGGCGCCGTCTCGGCGAAAGCCGGCACGGCGGCAGTCATCAAAAGCAGGGCAGTGATCGCGCGCATTATATTCCCCTTTGGCGGTGGTCGGATCAGGCCGGCAATGGCCATGTAGCGTGATGGCAACTTTCCAAGGCCGCTCGCCCCGCGCCTGTCGATGGGCTGCTGTTCTTTTCCCGGCGGAAACGAACGTCGGCACGTCGACACGCCCGGCCCAACCGGCCGAAAAGCATGAATCAATCAGATCGGGGGTGAGCGTAGCGCGGGAGCACGCCGTGGCAAGGGGGACTGCCCCGAAGACCGTATCGCCCGCGCCAAAATCGCCGCGCGCCAACGCCGGACATGAAAAGAGGCTGCCGGGGGGCGCCAATGCACCACCCCGGCAACCTCCTGACATGGTCAGCGGCCGGAAGCTCCAGCCCGGGAGACCATGCGAGCCGCCAATCCTGTGGGCCTTGACGTTGACTGGGGGAGAATACCCCCCGTCAGGCCCGGCGGATCAGCGCCGCGTCCCCCGAACGAACTGAACCGACCCCATTGCTGAACCATGAGACAT
>NCGD01000035.1 GCA_002281535.1 Sphingomonas sp. 28-63-12 | reverse complement strand
GCCCAATTGACCGGTCCGGCAACGCCGGCCCATCCCGATGTCTTTGCCGACACCTCAGTCACCCGGCTGCTGCCGATTGGCGTGCCAGCGGATCTGGTGAATGGCGAGAATGACCGGATCATCCCGATGCGGCTTGGCACCGGCTATGTCGACCAGGCTACCAAAGCCGGCGACAGGGCCGTGCTCCACCGGGTCGGTCAGACCGGCCATGTCGAACTGATCGTACCCGAAAGTGCCGCCTGGGCGCAGAGCGTTGCGCTTATCAAACGAGCGCTCGGCCGATGACCCGCGACGAAGCCCGCGCCCGCGACGCAACCGATCCGCTGCGCCATTTTCGGCAGAAGTTCGCGCTGCCCCAAGGCGTCATCTATCTCGACGGCAATTCGCTGGGCCCGCTTCCCCGCGCGACCGCGCCTGTCATCGCCGACATGGTCGATCGCCAATGGGGCGATCGGCTCATCCGCAGCTGGAATGAGGGCTGGATCGAGGCGCCACACAGGATCGGCAGCAAGATCGCCCGGTTGATCGGTGCCCGCCCTGATGAAGTGATCGTCACCGATTCGACCTCGGTCAACCTGTTCAAGCTGATCGTCGCCGCGCTCCGGCTCGATCCCGCGCGCAGCACGATTGTCAGCGAATTGGGCAATTTCCCGACCGATCTACATATTGCCGAAGGCGCGGTCGGCTGTGTCGAAGGCGCGCGGCTACGCGCCGTACCGCGCGACGAGATTGCCGAGGCGATCGACAGCACGACTGCACTGCTCCTCCTCACCCATGTTCACTACAAATCGTCTGAGCGCTTCGACATGGCAGCATGGACCGCGCGTGCGCATGCCAGCGGTGCCTTGGTGCTCTGGGATTTGAGCCATAGTGCCGGCGCCCTGGCAATCGATCTGGCCGCCAGCGGGGCCGATCTCGCCATTGGCTGCGGCTATAAATATCTGAACGGTGGCCCCGGTGCCCCGGCCTATCTCTATGTCGCGCAAGGCCTGCAGCAACGGCTCGGCAATCCGGTGTCGGGGTGGATGGGACATGCCGCGCCGTTCGATTTTGGTGATGATTATGTGCCTGCCCCCGGCATCGCCCGCTGGCTGACAGGCACCCCACCGATGCTGGCGATCGCCGCACTGGAGAGTGGCGTCGACCTGATGCTTGAAGCCGACCCGGCCGATATCGCCGCCAAGAGTGCTGGGCTGTTCGATCTGATGGCATCGATGGGCGATGCGCTTGGCCTGGAATGCATCAGTCCGCGCGATCCGGCGCTGCGCGGCAGCCATATCAGTTTTCGTCACCCCCGCGCCTATGCGCTGTGCCAGGCGCTGATCGCTGAAGGCGTGATCGGCGATTTTCGTGATCCCGATATCCTGCGATTTGGCCTCACGCCGCTCTATCTCGGCTATGAGGACCTGGTGATCGCCGGCGAAAAACTAGCCGACATTCTTGCCAACCACCGTCATCTCGCACCCGAATTCTCAAACCGGTACGCCGTCACCTGATCTTCGATTGGTCGCCAGCCGCGTCTGCGATATAGTTAATGCAGGTTTGAAGGAGACGGCGATGCGATTCGCGCTGGGTGTTGCTGGGCTGTTACTCGTGCTGACGGGATGCGCGCCGATTGGCGTCGACTCGACGGGTATGACCGCTGGGTCGCCGACTGCCGGGGCGGACCGGAGCGAAGGAGCCGCGATCGGCGGCGATTTTGACTATCGCTACGCCTTCCGCCTGCCCGCCGCCCGCATCGCCGAAGTCCAGGACAGCCATGTCCGCGCCTGCGACCAATTGGGCCGCGCGCGCTGCCGGGTGCTGACCAATCGCTATCATGTGAATGACCAGGACAATAGCGTGTCGGCGGTGCTGGCGTTCCAGATCGATCCCGTCCTGGCGCGCAATTTCGGCCGGGATGCTGGCGCAGCGGTCAAGGCATCGGCGGGGCTGGTGATGGATTCGCGGATGATCGGCAGCGACAGCGCCGTCCGCACCGGTGGCATCGTCGCCCGGCTGCGGGAGGAAATCGCCAATCTCGACACCAAACTAAAGGGTAATCTCACTGACGCGCAGCGCGCCGAAGCCACCGCCAAACAGACCCAGCTCCGCGCCGCCGTGGCGACGATCAGCGATCTCGATCAGAGCTCGTCACAGGGCATGGCGACCACGCCGATGCTGTTCACCTATCAGTCGGGCACCGTCATTCCCGCGCTCGGCGGCTCGTCAAGCGCAACCTTTGACAATGCCGGCCAGGCGTTTGTGCAGTCGGCCGCGGCGATGGCGCAGGTGCTGGCAGGGGTAGGCCCCTGGCTGCTGGTGCTGCTCGGCGTCGCACTGATCCTGCGGCGCTTCGTCCAACCTGACGAGCCCGAAAACCACCAAGCGGTCGGCGTGCCGTTGCCGCCTTCTGAGGAAAGCAGGAGCGTCGTCCGGCGCTGGTTCGGCCGGGACGCCGAACACGAAACGGTCGAATCCGAACCGGTCAGCTAAGCTACTACCGCGATTGCGTGGCCTTGGCGCTTTCGATATAGAGATACTTCCTGCCCCGGCCCACGCGACCTTGTTGACCGCGTGGCCGGGGCCGATCTTTTTATAAGGTATCGCCGCCATGGCACGCCGCCGCCAAATCTATGAGGGCAAGGCCAAGATCCTCTACGAGGGCCCCGAACCCGGCACGCTAATCCAATATTTCAAGGATGACGCGACCGCTTTCAACGCCCAGAAAAAGGGCACGATCAGCGGCAAGGGCGTGCTCAACAACCGGATTTCCGAGCATATCTTCACCCTGCTCGCGACCATCGGCGTGCCCACGCACTTCATCCGCCGGCTCAACATGCGCGAACAGTTGATCCGCCAGGTCGAAATCGTGCCGATTGAGGTCGTGGTGCGCAACGTCGCTGCGGGTTCGCTCAGCAAGCGGCTGGGGATCGAGGAAGGCACGCAGCTGCCCCGCACGATCATCGAATATTTCTACAAGGACGATGCGCTCGGTGATCCGATGATCACCGATGAGCATATTTCCTGCTTCGGCTGGGCGAGCCAGGAGGAGATGCACGACATCGCCGATCTGGCGATCCGCGTGAATGATTTCCTGTGCGGCCTGTTCGCCGGGATCGGCATTAGGCTCGTCGATTTCAAGCTCGAATTCGGGCGGATCTGGGACAATGATTATGCCCGGATCATCCTGGCCGATGAGATCAGCCCCGATGGCTGCCGCCTGTGGGACATGACGAGTGGCGAGAAGCTCGACAAGGATCGCTTCCGCCGCGATCTCGGCGGCGAGGTCGAAGCCTATCAGGAAGTCGCCCGCCGGCTCGGGTTGCTGCCTGAAGGTGCGGACAGCGCGGTGCTTGATCTCGAAGAACATCGGCTCAAGCGCGGCAAGTGACGGTTGCAGCCGGGGCCCCGCCCCGGCATAGGAGCGGCCACCCGCCAATTGACGTGAGCTTTGCCCGATGAAATTGCGCATTTTCGTGACCCTGAAGCCCGGCGTGCTCGATCCCCAGGGCCGGGCGATCCACAAGGCGCTGGATGGGCTGGGCTTTGCCGGGATCAACGATGTCCGCGCCGGCAAGCTGATCGAGCTCGACGTCGCCGATGATACCGACGATGCGCAGATTGACGAGATGTGCCGGAAATTGCTGGCGAACAGCGTCATCGAAAATTACCGGATCGAACACGCATGAAGACGGCGGTCATCGTCTTCCCGGGCTCGAACTGCGATCGCGACATCGCGGTTGCGCTTGAATCGGTGACGGGGACCAAGCCGGCGATGGTCTGGCATGGCGACAGCATGCTGCCCGATGGCATCGGCGCCATCGCGCTGCCCGGCGGCTTTTCTTATGGCGACTATCTGCGTTGCGGCGCGATTGCGGCGCGATCGCCGATCATTGCGGCTGTTGTCGCGGCGGCCGAGCGCGGCGTGCCGGTGATTGGCATCTGCAATGGCTTTCAGGTGCTCACTGAAATCGGCCTGTTGCCCGGCGCGCTGATGCGCAATGCGGGCCTTGATTTCGTCTGCCGTGATGTCGCGCTGACCGTCGATAACGCCCAAAGCGCTTTCACCAGCCTGTATGCCGCCGGCGAGCGGGTGATCTTTCCCGTGGCGCATCACGACGGCAATTACACCGCGGATGACGAAACGCTCGATCGGCTTGAGGGCGAAGGACGGGTCGCGTTCCGCTATGCCGAACCGGTCAACGGCTCGGCACGCCACATCGCCGGCGTGCTCAATAGCGCCGGCAACGTCATCGGGATGATGCCGCACCCCGAACGCCGGATCGAATCGGCGCATGGCGGTGACGAGGGCCGGCGACTATTCGCGGGGCTGCTCGAAACCGTCGGCGCCTGAGCGCACAAACAGGCGGGTCGTCCGCGCCAGCAGCAAAATCATGCTCGGCCAGAACAATGTATTCCAGATGTCGTGCCAATTGCCGCCCAGGTCGAGCGGCACGGAGATAACCCGCAAATCGGCGATGTCCCAGGCCTCCCCCAGCAGCGCGGCGGCCAGCACCACCAGCCAGGGCCGCCAGCTCGTCAGCGGCCATTTGAACAGCAGCGCCGAGCCGAAGAACAAACTGAGCGCGACATAGATATGCAGCGCATCCTTGGCGAGCCCGGTCAGGCCGACCAGCCACAATTTCATGTCCTGGAATGGGCTCATGCCTATAGCGCCGCCTTGAATGGGGTGAAGTCGGTGCCCTGATCATAGACATCGACGCCTTCGCGCATTTTCAGGAAATTGACGACCAGATAGGTCACCGGCGTCAGCACCACTTCCCAGCTGACCTTCAACACCCATTGCGTTATCAGCACCTTGATCACCAGATCGTTGGTCCAGCCTTGCGCGCCCCAAAAGGCCAGCGGGTAGAAGATCAGGCTGTCGACCGCCTGCCCCGCCACCGTCGAGCCGATCGTCCGCGTCCACAGCATCTTGCCCTGGGTCCACAATTTCATCCGGGCCATGACATAGGAATTGACGAATTCACCGGCCCAGAACGCGCAGACCGACGCCAGCACGATGCGCGGCACCTGGCCGAAAATCACTTCATAAGCGCCCTGATTCTTCCAATCCGGCGCGGGTGGCAGCGCGACGACGACATAGGACATGAACGCCATGAACAAGACCGCCACCGTCCCGGCCCAGATCACGCGGCGCGCGCGGGCATAGCCATAGACCTCGGTCAGCACGTCGCCGATCACATAAGAGATGGGAAAGAACAAAATGCCGGCGCCGAACGGCCAATAGCCAACCCCCGGCAACCAGATCTGCGCCACCTTGCCCGCGCCGATCACATTGGACAGCAGGATGATCGCCACGAACGCTGCCATGACAAAATCATAATAGCGGAATTGTCCGCCGATCAGTTCACGCGCCGATACTGCCTTCAAGCTCATTGTTACCCCCGCTACGATCGTTGCGGTTATGATGCCGGTTTCGTTGCCGCGCAATCCGCGCTAACCGGTGGCCAGCGCGCGCCCGTAGCTCAGATGGATAGAGCACGAGACTTCTAATCTTGAGGCCGCTGGTTCGACTCCAGCCGGGCGCGCCAACATCATCAAGGGGGCAGGATATGGCAGGCGCGCTTTCGGGCATTCGGATCATCGAATTTGCCGGCATCGGCCCCGGCCCGTTTTGCGGGATGATGCTGGGCGATCATGGCGCCGAGGTAATCCGCATCGACCGGCCCGGCGCGCGGCTCGATCCACGCGATGCGCTGTCGCGCAATCGCCAATCGGTGCTGCTCGACATCAAGCGCCCCGACGGGCTCGCCGCTGCCCGCGCGCTGTGCGCCACCGCTGACGGACTGATCGAAGGGTTCCGACCGGGCGTAATGGAACGGCTTGGCCTGGGCCCGGATATGCTGCTCGAAGCCAATCCGAAGCTGGTCTATGGCCGCATGACCGGCTGGGGCCAGACCGGTCCCTATGCCCAGGCCGCCGGCCATGACATCAACTATATCGCGCTGTCGGGCGTGCTCCACACAATCGGCGTCGCCGGGGCCAAGCCCGTGCCGCCGGTAAATTATGTCGGTGATTTCGGCGGCGGCGGCATGTTGCTGGCATTCGGCATGGTCGCTGGCCTGCTGGCCGTGAAAAATGGCGCGCCCGGGCAGGTGATCGATGCCGCGATGACCGACGGCTCGGCACTGCTCGCCGGCATGAGCTATGCGATGCTCGCGGCCGGGACGACCAGCGACATACCCGGCACCAATTTGCTCGATGGCGGCGCGCCTTTTTATGACAGCTATGTCTGTGCGGATGGCCAATGGATCGCGATCGGTTCGATCGAGCCGCAATTCTACGCCCTCCTGCGCGCCAAGACCGGGATCGCCGACGACCCCGCTTTCGATGCCCAGTTCGACAAGGCGGCCTGGCCCGCGCGCAAGCAGCGCCTGGCCGAGATTTTCGCACAAAAGACGCGCGCCGAGTGGTGCACGATCATGGAGATGACCGACGTCTGCTTCGCGCCGATCCTGTCGATGGCCGAAGCCCCGCTCCACCCGCATAATCGGGCGCGCGACACCTTCATCACCCTGGGTGGCGCGTTCCAACCCGCCCCGGCCCCGCGCTTTTCGGCAACCCCGGCACCAGCGCCGCAGCCAGCCCCGATCGCGGGCAGCGCCACTGGCTTGATCACGGGGGCCGAGATCGGATCGTCGATCGTGGCACCGCACCTGACCTGATCGCCCCCGCCCAGCCATTGCGCTTGGCGCGCCGCGAAGGTCGTTCTGCCGGCTGTCCGCCTGCGCTTGCCGCAAGCCGAGCGGCTCGATACGCTTGCGGCATGAACAAAATGCTGACGCTGCTCACCGCGACTATGGCCCTTGTGGCAATCTCCCCGCTACACGCCCGGTCGGCCAGTGACGACGAGCATCTGCGCGCCACCGCCGCGCGCGCACGCATCATCCGCGATGACTGGGGCATCGCCCATATTCACGGCAAGACCGATGCCGATGCCGTGTTCGCGATGATCTATGCCCAGGCCGAGGATGACTTCAACCGGATCGAGACCAACTATCTGGTCTCGCTCGGCCGGCTCGCCGAGGCCGAGGGCGAGCGCGCGATCTGGCAGGATTTACGCCAGCGCTTGTTCATCGATCCCGCCCAGCTTCGTCGCCAATATGCGGTGGCACCGGCCTGGCTGCAGCGGCTGATGGTCGCCTGGGCAGACGGATTGAACTTTTATTTGTTGACCCACCCAGAGGTGAAGCCGCGCGTGATCCGGCATTTTGAACCCTGGATGGCACTCAGCTTTTCAGAAGGCAGCATCGGCGGCGACATCGAACGCGTCGCCCTGCCACCGCTTGAGGCTTTTTACGGCCAGAACAAACTCGCCATGGCCGACCCGGTCGACCACAGCGCCTTTCGCGAGCCATCGGGCTCCAACGGATTCGCCATCGCGCCGGCAAACACCAAGCACGGCCATGCGCTGCTGCTGATCAACCCCCACACCAGCTTCTTCTTCCGCAGCGAACAGCAAGTGACAAGCGACGAGGGCCTGAACGCCTATGGCGCCGCCACCTGGGGGCAGTTTTTCATCTACCAGGGCTTCAACGCCCATCTCGGCTGGATGCACACGTCGAGCGGGGTCGATTCAGTCGACGAATTTCTCGAAACGATCGTCGAGAAGGATGGCAAGCGATATTACCGCTATGGAACCGAACTCAGGCCCGTCCGCGTCTCTGAGATCAGCCTGGCCTACCGCACGCCCGACGGTATGATGGCCCGCCGCAGCTTCACCGGCTTCGCCACGCATCACGGCCCGATCGTGCGTGCGCAGGGCGGCAAATGGGTGGCGATGGCGCTGCTCAATTCGCCCGTCGCTGCGCTTGAGCAGAGCTTCGCGCGCACCAAGGCCACTGATCTCACCGGCTATTTGAAGGTCATGGCGCTCCAGGCCAATTCTTCCAACAACACGATCTTTGCCGACGACAAGGGCGAGATAGCGTATCTCCACCCGCAATTCGTACCCAAGCGCGACGATCGCTTCGATTATACCAAGCCCGTCGACGGCAGCGATCCGGCGACCGACTGGCAGGGGCTGCACGCACTGGCCGATCTGCCGCAACTGCGCTCACCGCCCGGCGGCTGGATCGCCAACACCAATAACGCGCCGTGGTCCGCGGCCGGTGCCGACAGCCCGAAACAGGCCGCTTTCCCGCGCTATATGGACAGCGCCGGCGAAAATCCGCGGGGGCTGCACGCGACCCGGGTGCTCAAGGGCACTCGTGATTTCACGATTGATACGCTGCGTGATGCTGCATTCGATCCCTATCTCACCGCCTTTGCGCCGCTGATCCCGTCGCTGGTCGCGGCATGGGACGGCCTGGCGGTGGATGATCCACTCAAGGCGAAACTCGCTGATCAGATTGCCGTGCTGCGCAGCTGGGACGATACATGGGGTGCAGATTCGATCGCAACGTCGCTCGCAGTGTTCTGGGGCGAAGCGCTCTGGGGCGATACCAGCAGCGATCTCGACCTGGAGACCGCCGGCCTTGGCCGCTACACCCACATGCTCGCCACCGAACCTGCCCGCAAACTGGCCGCGCTGGCCAAGGCGTCGGATCGATTGGTCGCCGATTTTGGCAGCTGGCAAACCCCGTGGGGCGCGATCAACCGTTTCCAACGCAATGACGGCGCAATCACGCAGCATTTCGATGATGCCAAGCCGAGCATCCCAGTTCCCTTCGCCTCGGCGCAATGGGGCTCGCTCGCCTCGTTCGGTGCGCGGCGCTATCCGGGGACCAAGCGTTACTATGGCACCAGCGGCAACAGCTTTGTGGCGATCGTCGAGTTCGCAGACCGCGTTAAAGCGCGTGCCGTTACCGCCGGCGGCGAAAGCGGCGATCCGGCGTCGCCGCATTTCAGCGATCAGGCCGAACGCTATGCCAGCGGCAACCTGCGCGACGTGTATTTCTATCCCGATGAGCTGACGCCGCATATCGCCCACAGCTATCATCCCGGGCAGTGAAACCATGACCGTCGACAGCAACCCCGGTGGCACCGGCGCCAAGGTCACCCTCCCCGCCCGTCCCGAGGCCATCCGAATGGCGGCCAGCGACACCGCCGTCGTCGTGATCGATATGCAAAATGCCTATGCGAGCGCAGGCGGCTATGTCGACCTCGCCGGGTTCGACATCGCCGGCGCTGCCAGCACGATTAGCAAGATCGGCACGGTGCTCGGCACCGCGCGCAAGGCGGGCGTCCAGGTCATCTATCTGCAAAATGGCTGGGACCCGGATTATGTCGAGGCGGGCGGGCCGGGATCGCCTAACTGGCATAAATCCAACGCATTAAAGACGATGCGCGCCCGGCCCGAACTGTCTGGCCAATTGCTCGCGCGTGGTGGCTGGGATTACGAACTCGTCGATGCGCTGAAGCCACAACCCGGCGACATCTCGCTCCATAAGACGCGCTATTCGGCCTTCTTCAATTCGCAGCTCGACAGTGTGCTGCGCGCGCGCGGTATCCGCCATATCGTGTTCGTCGGCATCGCGACCAATGTGTGCGTGGAAAGCACGCTGCGCGACGGGTTCCACCTCGAATATTTCGGGGTGATGCTGGAGGATGCGACGCACCATCTGGGCCCGCCCGCGATGCAGGAGGCGACCGTCTACAATGTCGAGAAATTCTTCGGCTGGGTGTCGACCGTCGCCGATTTCTGCGGCACCTTTGGGCAAATCCCCGAACAAAAAGGATAAAGTCCGTGCCCTTCGAAGCCATCAACCCGCCGCAATTCCCCACCCCCATCGCCCCCTATTCGGCGGGCGCGAAGGCGGGCAACACCGTCTATGTCTCGGGCGTGCTCGCGCTTGGTGAGGGCGGCACCGTGCTGCACATCGGCGATGCGGCGGCGCAAACGCGGCATGTGCTTGAAGTGATCAAGACGACGCTGGAAGCTGCCGGCGCCACATTGGCCGACGTGGCGATGAACCACATCTTCCTGAAGGACCTGAGCGATTACGCCGCCTTCAACACCGTCTATGCCGAATATTTCCCCGGCCCCAAGCCCGCGCGCTACTGTATCAAGTGCGATCTGGTAAAGCCCGATTGCCTGGTCGAAATCGCCTCGGTCGCCCATCTCTGATGCCCCACGCCGCCGGGCTCTGGTACGAATGGCACGGCCCCGATGATGCCGAGGTGCTGATCCTGTCGCCCGGACTGGGCGGATCGGCGGGGTTTTGGACGCCCAATCTGGCGGCGCTGGCGGCCCGGTATCGCGTGCTGCTCTACGATCATCGCGGGACAGCGCGGAGCGACTTGGCATTGCCCGAACAGGTCACGGTCGACGGCATGGCCGATGACGTCATCGCGCTGATGGATGCGCTCGGCATTGGGCGGGCGCGTTTCATGGGGCATGCGGCGGGCGGCATTATCGGCTTGGCGATCGCACTGAAGGCGCCGCAGCGGCTCAACAGGCTGGTCGTCGTCAACGGCTGGGTGGCGCCCGATCCGCATTTCGCACGCTGTTTCGACGTGCGGCTTACCCTGCTGCGCTACGCCGGCCCCGCTGCTTATGTGCGCGCGCAACCCATCTTCCTGTTTCCAGCGGAATGGATTTCCCGGCACAGTGAGCGTCTCGATGCCGAGGAGCCACTGCATCTCGCGCACTTCCCGCCGCCTGAAAATATCGAGCGGCGGGTGGCCGCGCTTAAGGCATTCGACATCGCCGATCACCTAGGTTCTATCGACACCCCGATATTGGCGCTGGTGTCCGCCGACGACATGTTGGTGCCCGCCTATTGCTCCGACCCGATCGAGCAGCGAATTGCCGGCGCGCGACGCATAACGATGCCATGGGGCGGCCACGCCTGCAACGTCACCGATCCGGACCGTTTCAATCACCTCGTCATCGAATTTCTGGGAGCATAACCATCATGCAAGTCGGCGTCTTCGTGCCCATCAACAATAATGGCTGGCTGATTTCGGAGAATGCGCCGCAGTACATGCCGAGCTTCGATCTCAACAAGGAGATCGCCCAGCGCGCCGAGAAATACGGGCTCGATTTCCTGCTCTCGATGATCAAGCTGCGCGGCTTTGGCGGCAAGACCGAGTTCTGGGAATATGGGCTGGAAAGCTTCACGCTGATGGCCGGCCTCGCTGCAGTGACCGAGAAGATCAAGATCTACGCGACCTGCCCCACCCTCATCATCCCGCCCGCCTTTGCCGCGCGGATGTGCAACACGATCGATTCGATCAGCCATGGCCGCTTTGGGCTCAACCTCATCACCGGCTGGCAGAAGCCCGAATATTCGCAGATGGGGCTGTGGCCGGGCGAGGATCATTTCCGCAATCGCTACAAGATGCTGGACGAATATGCGCACATCCTGCGTGAATTATGGGAGACCGGCCGGAGCGACTTCAAGGGCGATTATTACCAGATGGACGATTGCCTCGTCCGCCCCAAACCGACGGGCGACATGAAGATCATCTGCGCCGGTTCCTCGGACGATGGCCTCGCCTTCTCCGCGCAATGGGCCGATTACGCCTTCTGCCTTGGCAAGGGCGTCAACACGCCAACCGCCTTCGCCTTCAACAACGAGCGCCTGGCGGCCGCCACCGCGAAAACCGGGCGGAACGTCTCCGTCTTCGTTCTCGTGATGGTCATCGCCGCGGCGACCGATGAAGAAGCAATGGCGAAGTGGAAATCCTATAATGACGGCGTCGACCATGCCGCCATCGCCTGGCTCGCTGATCAGGGTGCCGCCGACAAGGTCAACGCCACCACCAATGTCCGCCAGCTTGCCGCGCCCGAAGGCGCGGTCAACATCAACATGGGGACCTTGGTCGGGTCTTATGCGAGCATCGCGCGGATGCTCGACGAGATGGCGGAGGTGCCCAATACCGGCGGGGTGCTGCTGACTTTCGACGACTTTATCGAGGGGGTCGAGGCATTTGGCCAGCATATTCAGCCGCTGATGAAGAGCCGGGCGTAGCGCGGAGACCGCCACACGACTCAGGTTTGAAAAACTATCGTCAATTTCAAAATTGACGACAAAAATTTACAGCCGCGCAGCCAGAACCCTTTATTATCGGCACGAACCGGGCATCCGCCGTGAACAGCATCGCGGATTAACCCGGAGAATGAAGATGAAAATCTTAGCCATCATCGCCGCAATGCTCGCCTTCGTCGCGGCCCCAGGTCTCGCCCAGGCCCATGGCCAGACCAGCATGACTCTGCACTATGGCGACATCGATCTGAACAGCCGCAAGGGGCAGGCAGTGCTCGATCGGAGGATTGCGCAAATCGCATACCAATTGTGCGATACCGCCAATCAGCGCTTCGGCGCCAATGTGCGCGCTGAGCAACGCGCGTGCCGCGACAATATCGACGTTGGCGTGCGGACGCGTATCGATAACCGCCAGTCGCCCCATCTGATAACGCGGTAGATGCTATTCGCACCCCTGATCCAAATGGCGGCGGGGCGGGCCAGAGTCCGCCCCGCGCTCGTCGCGTGCAGGCCGGGCGATGATCGATCGCGTTACTGGCATTGCCCGGCAAAGCGCATTATTGCCCGGTGCCATGGCTATCCTGAAATCGCACCGCTTCTATTCGATCCACGCGCAGGAAATGGTCCGCGTCGCCGCCACCACGCCGCGCGCGACGGTGGGCGAACCTGCGGCCAATGCCGATGCGGCGATCGATCTCGTCAAAAAGGCAGCGGCCAGCGGTGTCGATCTGATCGTCTTCCCCGAACTCAACATGTCGTCCTACGCGATCGACGATCTCCATATGCAGGCCGCGCAGCATCAGGCGACCGAGGCGGCGATTGCCCGGCTGGCCAAGGCGACCGCCAAGTTCGCCACGGTGATGCTCGTCGGTGCGGCCATCCCCCGCAACGGGCGGCTCTATAATTGCGCCATCGCCATCGCGCGCGGCAAAATTCTGGGGGTCGTCCCCAAGACCTTCCTGCCCAATTACCGCGAATTCTACGAAAAGCGCTGGTTCGCCAGCGGTGCCGGGCTGACCGGCATGGAGATCGACCTTGCCGGCCAGCGCGTCCCCTTCGGCACCGATCTGATCTTCGCCGCCAGCGACCTGCCGCATTTCGTCTTCCATGCCGAAATCTGCGAGGATTTCTGGTCGCCCACCCCGCCCTCTACAATGGGCGCGCTCGCCGGGGCCTATATCTGCTGCAATCTCTCTGCGTCACCGATCCTGATCGGCAAGGCGCGCGACCGGGCGATGCTCGCCTCGGCGCAATCGTCGCGCGCGATCTGCGCCTATGTCTTCTCCGCCTCGGGCCCGGGCGAAAGCACCAATGATCTCGCCTGGGACGGGCAGAGCCTGATCTACGAAAATGGCGACCTGCTGAAGGAATCGCAGCGTTTCCGCTGCGAAGCCGACACCATCGTCGCCGATATAGACGTCGCCCGGCTGCGGATCGAACGCATGCGCAACGGCACCTTCAACGATGCCGCGCGGCTGGCGGGCGATCCCGAATATGAATTTCGCCGCATCAGCTTTGATCACAAGCCCGACTTCGCCGATATCGGCCTGAAGCGCGACGTGCGGCGCTTCCCATTTGCACCCGATACGCCCGAACGGCTTGATGCCGATTGCTACGAAGCCTTCAACATCCAGGTCGAAGGCCTGATGAAGCGGATCGAGGCCGCGCACGCCAAGCGCCTCGTCATCGGCATTTCGGGCGGGCTCGATTCAACCCATGCGCTGATCGTCGCGGTCAAGGCGGCCGACCGGATGAAGATGCCGCGCGATCATATCCTGGGCTATACCATGCCCGGCTTCGCGACGAGCGACGGCACCAAGGCCAATGCCTGGGCGCTGATGCGCGCGCTCGGCATTGCCGGTGACGAGATCGATATTCGCCCTGCCGCCAACCAGATGCTGGCCGACATGCATCATCCCTATGCGCTCGGCGAAAAACATTATGACGTCACCTTCGAAAATGTGCAGGCGGGCCTGCGCACCGATTATCTGTTTCGCCTCGCCAATCAGCATCAGGGCCTGGTGATCGGCACCGGCGACCTGTCCGAGCTGGCGCTGGGCTGGTGCACCTATGGCGTGGGCGATCATATGAGCCATTATGGCGTCAATGCCGGCGTGCCCAAGACACTGATCCAGTATCTCATCCGCTGGACGATCGCGACCGACTTTTGGGATCTCGAAACCGCGCGGGTGCTCGACGCAATCCTCGCGACAGAAATTTCGCCCGAACTCGTCCCTGCCGGGGCCGATGGCATCATCCAGAGCACCGAGGCCAGGATCGGCCCGTATGAACTGCATGATTTCTTCCTGCACTATACGATCCGCCAGGGGCAGTTGCCGTCGAAGATCGCCTTTCTGGCGTGGCATGCCTGGAAGGATGCCGATGCTGGCCGCTGGCCGGTCGGCTTTCCGGTGCTTGGTCGCCACGCCTATGATCTGGCGACCATCCGCAAATGGCTCGAGGAGTTCCTCTACCGCTTCTTCCAGACCAGCCAGTTCAAGCGATCTGCGCTGCCCAATGGGCCAAAGGTGTCGGGCGGCGGCGCGCTCTCTCCCCGTGGCGACTGGCGGGCACCTAGTGACGGAGTCGCGACGGTTTGGCTGGAGGAACTGCGGGCGAACTGTCCCTGATCGCCGCCAACCGCCTTTGTCAAAAAATTGCTGTTTTGATTGATCGGCAGGTGCTCAAGGCTTGATTGTACCACGCCCCGGTTCAATCATCGTCCAATCAGGAAATCCGCGGCCATTTGAGCATCGCGATCGGGCGATGTCGAGCGGTGGAGTCGGGTTCCAGGGCTGAACCCAGGGGCTGAACAGTGTCCACACCGAGCAAGATTATGGCCACGGAGACCCCACCAGAAGGGTGTGCCGCGCCTGATGCGCTCGCCCGGCCCAGCCTTCTACACACCGTCCACGATGAAACCGGCGTCACCTTGTTTCGCGTGCCGACCGCCCCGCGCTCCGTCGGCTTGATGGCATCGGGCCGCAACGCCGACAGCCCTGACATGCTGATGATTACCGCTGGTTCCGGCAAGCCTGCCAGCGGCAAATTTGCCGGTTCACCTTATAAGGTCGATCCGAGCAGCGCCGTGCGCGCGACCTTTACGCCCCACGGATCGGACAGCTATGTCATTTACACACCCTCATCCTACACCTTCGGGCTCATCTTTCCCGACGGCTATCTGAAGCGGCTGGCCCCTGAGTCGATTGCATCGAAAGAGCTGGTTCCCTTTCTCTTTCAGCGCCATCTCCAGTTTGCACAGCTGACGCGCGCGCTTGAAGCCGAAATCACCGCACCCGGATTCGCGTCGTCGATGCTGGTGGAAGGGCTCAGCCGCTCGATCATGATCGCGCTGATGCGCTTCGATCCGCAGGCCGCCATCGCGCAAGCGGATCGGATCCATCTGCCGGCCTGGAAGCTGAGCCGTGTGCTCGATTATGTCGACGCCAATCTGGCCGGCGATATTCGTCTGGCCGATCTCGCCGCCGTCGCCGGCCTGTCGATCTTCCACTTCGCCCGCGTGTTCAAGCGCGCGACCGGCCTGTCGCCCTATCAATTCGTCCATGATCGCCGGCTCGAACGGAGCCGGCTGTTGTTGACTGAAGGCAGGCTCGAAATCGCCCAGCTGGCACTCGCTTGCGGCTTCTCCAGCCAGTCTCATTTCACCGCCGCTTTCACCAAGGCGGTCGGTCTATCGCCGGGCCGATACAGGCGACAGGGGCGGAATTAGCCGCAAAAGCGGTCAATCAGCCCCCATTCGCGGCACTTTTGCAGAATCTTGCTGTTTCGCCCGATCAGCCCGGTCGCGGCCGTCAGGCGTTGACCGGCTCGCGCTTCATCACCTGCGCCGAAAACCGCTCCATCTCCTCGGCCTGCGGGCTCATCTGCAGCAGCAGCAGGTCAAGGCCCGCATGCTCATATTCCTCGATCCGCTCGCGCAGCTGCTCCGGCGTGCCGATCAGGTTCGGGCGCAGGCCCCGGTTGGAGACCGAATATTCGTTGATCTTCATCTCGCGCTCAAGCTGCGTGCCCGACAGCCATTGGTCGAAATTGTCGTAACCGGCGGGCAGCTCGCTCACGTCGGTGATCCGCTTCAGCTCGCGCTGCGCTTCCGCCTCGCTGTCGCGGACAATGGCATAGGCGGCCATGCCGTACTGCATCGCCGGCCTGCCCGTCGCCGCCCGGCGCGTCGCCATATCGGTGATCTTGGGCGCGATATTCTCCACCGGGTCGCCGTGCATCACATAGGCATCGCACTGGTTGACGATCAGCGTCTTCGCCGCCTCACTCTCCCCGCCCGCATAGGTCACCGGCTTGCGCACCGGCTTGGGGCTGCAGATCGCCTGTTCGGTGGTGTAGAATTTGCCCGAAAAATCGAACTCTTCATGGCTCCATAGCCCCTCGACCACCTCAAGCCATTCGGACGTGCGCGCATAGCGATCATCATGCTGGTCGAATTGCAGCCCATAACGCCGCGCCTCGTCCGCCCACCACGACGACACCACGTTGAGCGCGAGCCGCCCGCCGGCGATCTGGTCGATATTGGCGGCGGCCTTGGCGAAGAGCGCGGGCTGGTGGAAATTGGGGCGGACCGCGACCATCAGCTCGAGCGTCTCGGTCACCGCCGCCACCGCCGCCGCGGTCGACCAGGCATCGAGCGTGGGGGCGCCAACCCCCTTGATGTCGTTCATGTTGAGCTCGGCGATCAGCGACAGATCATAGCCCCATTGTTCGGACTTGATCGCGAGGTTTTTGGTATAGGCCCAGCTCGCCTCCATCTGCTCATCGGCCACATTGCGCAGCCAGCCGCCAAAGACGGGCATCCAATAGCCGTATCTCATGCTTTCACCTTCACAATTTCCGCCGCGATAAAATCGATCAAATTCTCATGCGGGTCCCAGCCGAGTACATCCAAAGGCCTGGCAACGAAGTTCGACAAGGCATTAATATCATAAAAGCGTGGCACGCCATCGCGATCATCGATCATCACTTCGATCCCGCCCACGTCCAGCCCCGCCGCCGTCGCGATCCGCTCCGCCGCTTCGATGATCTCGGGCGCGGGATCGGCCTGCGTCATCACGACCGGCTTGCCATCGGCAACGCACGCATCCGCCGGGCAGAGATCGAACTGCCCACCGCCGTCGATATCAAGGGCATAGAGGAAGCGGCGATCGAGCGTCTCGATCCGAGTGATCCGCCCGTCGCGCGCGGGCACATATTCCTGCACCATCAACACGCCGTCGATGCTGGTCGGCAGGAACATGTCGGCCACGGCAAGCGCCAGATCCGCCGGCGTCTCGTACCGCATGATCCCTGCGCCCGACCCGCCGATATTGGCCTTCACCACGATCGGAAAGCGAAGCGCTTCTGCCGCTTTCGGGATATCGATCGCGCGGTGGACCACCCGAGTGGCAGGCACCGCATATCCAAGCGCCGAGATCACTGCCAGCTGCCGCGCCTTGTTGGCATCGATCGCCAGCACATCCGCCCCGTTGATGATCCGCGCGCCCTGCCCGGCCCAGTGCGCATAGAGCGCCGGCGTATAGAAAATCGCGTGATCGGCGCTGCGCAGAAAACTCGACATCGCCAGCCGGCTCAGCACGACGCGCGCGGGCGGCGGCGAGCCCGCGGGATCGAAGCTATGCCCCTCGATCGCAATCTTCCCATAATCGATGCCGCGCCGGTCGAGCGCGGCGAACAGCGGCGCAAACCAAAGCGGGTGTTCGTAGAAAATCGCGAGATCGTGCATGATATCCATTCGTCCAGACAGGCGCACCGTTACACGTAGCGCGGCCGCTGGCTCTACAATAGTCACGCCTGGCTGCCAGCCTCCCGGCGCGATCGGACGCGGCGCGGACGCCACCGCACATCGATGATCGGCATCTTTCCCGGCGACGGCGCCACGGCGATGGCTTATGAACCGGGGCAGCACGGGAGGACACACTGAACGCGGCATCGCTATCCCCGACCCAGCCGGCCCGCCGACCAGATCCGGCGCGTGGCCTGCGTGCGCTGTCGGCGGAAGAGCAACTGGTGCTGGCCTGTTGCCGCCCGATCGGCCAGCCGGGCCGGCCTGGGGCTGTCCGTGCAGCGGCCGCAGCCCCGATCGATCCGGATCGCCTGCTCGATCTCGCCCAGGTGCACCGCGTCGAAGGATTGATCGAGCAGGCGCTGCGCGACGCCGGTGTCGCGCTGCCAGACGCCGCGCAAGCAGTGCTCTCGGCGCGCGCCGGCCAGCGTCGGCACCAGCTGATGGCTTTGGCTGTCGAGGAGACCCGCGTCGCCACGGCCTTTGCAGCAGCAGGGATCGATTGCCTGTTCCTCAAAGGAGCGACGCTGGCGGTGCGGGCGCATGGCAGCCTGGGCGCAAAATCGTCCAAGGACATCGATATGCTGATCGACCCCGGCGATATCGATGCGGCTGTTCGGCTGCTGCAAACCGCTGGCTATCGGCTCTGCCTGTTCGATGGCCGGCTGGATGAGCGCACGGCGGGTCGCTGGATCGCGGCCAAGAAGGAAACTTCCTGGGTCAATGACAGGCGCCGGATCGAACTTGAACTCCATGTCACGCTCGCCGACGGACCCCGGCTGATTCCGGCGATCGGCATGCACTCGCCCCGCCAGCCAATCGCCTTCGTGCCCGGCAAGCCGGTCGAAACGCTGGCTGATGTCGAGTTGTTTGCCTATCTGTGCGTGCACGGCACGGGGCATGGCTGGGAACGCCTGAAATGGCTCGCCGACCTTGCCGCCCTGATCGAAACTACGGCGATCCCGGTCGAAAACTTGCATGATCAGGCCGTGGCGATGGGCGCCGGGCGCTGCCCCCGGGTGGCACTATACCTTGCCGCAACGCTGCTGGGGACTGATCTGCCACCGACTGTCCGCGACGCGATCCGGCGTGATCGCCTGAGCCGGGGACTGATCCGCATGGCCTTGACCCTCATTCGCGCGGCCGCGTCCCGCCAGGAGCAACTGCGGCGCCCGATGGCGACCACCTGGGCATTGTCGCTGGTCAAATATGGATTCGTCCCCGGCACGCGCTATCGTGCGGCGATGCTGTGGCATGATCTCACCCAGCCGCATTCGCGCGGCCATCTCGCGCTCCCGAACTGGGCGATGCCCGCTTATACGTTGGCCTGGATTCCGGCGCGGATATTCTCACGGCCGTGGCGCCAGCATTAGCGGTCTGGCAAGCTGGGCGCGCTAGGCAGGGGGGACCACGGACGCGGCAATCAGCCATAGCGACCGGCCGAAACGAGCAAAGGGCACGACAATGACGGCGACCGGCAACAGGATACTCGTCACGGGATCGGCCGGGTTCGTGGGCATGCATGTCGCGCGCGCCTTGCTCGATCAGGGCCATCAGGTCCTCGGTATCGACAATTTCTCAGACTATTATGATGTCGCGCTGAAAGAGCAGCGCAACGCCCGCCTCGCCGAACACCCGAACTTCCGGGTCGCGCGGCTGTCGATCGACGACATGGCTGCTTTTGCACCGGTGTGGGAGGATTTCGCGCCCGATATCGTCATCCATCTCGCCGCCCAAGCCGGGGTGCGCTACTCGATCGACCACCCCGAAACCTATGTCGCGTCGAACCTGGTCGGCAGTTTCAACGTGCTGGAACTGGCGCGGCGGACCAAGCCTGCGCATCTGCTCGCTGCCTCGACCAGCTCAATCTATGGCGGCAACAGCGCGATGCCGTTCCGCGAGACCGATCAATGCGCGACGCCACTGACCTTCTACGCCGCCACCAAGGGGGCGACCGAGCTGATGGGGCACAGCTATGCCCATCTGTTTGGCGTGCCGATGACGTTTTTCCGCTTTTTCACCGTCTATGGCCCCTGGGGCCGGCCCGATATGGCGCTGTTCAAATTCACCAAGGCAATCATCGCCGGCACCCCGATCGACGTCTATAATCGCGGGGAGATGGTCCGCGATTTTACCTATGTCGAGGATTTGGCGGAAGCGGTGGTGCGGCTGATGGCGGCGATTCCCGGCGTCACACCCGTCTCCCCGGTCGATAGCCTGTCGCCAGTGGCGCCGTTCCGGGTCGTCAATATCGGCCAGGGCGATCCTGTCCGGCTGCTCGATTACATCGCGGCGATCGAGGCGGCGATCGGTACGCCCGCAATCATGAACCTGCTGCCGCTCCAGCCCGGCGAAGTGCTCAGGACCGAAGCCTCGACTGACCTGTTGCGCGCGCTGATCGATTATGTGCCGGCAACGCCTGTGGCGATCGGCGTGCCGAAATTCGTCGACTGGTATCGCCGCCATCATGGCTGCTGATCGCCAGTCGCGACCCTGACCCGGCTGGTCAGGAGAAAAATGGTGCACCCGGAGCGATTCGAACGCCCGGCCCTCAGATTCGTAGTCTGATGCTCTATCCAGCTGAGCTACGGGTGCTGGGAGGCGTGTCCATAGAGGGCGGTTTCGGATTGCGCAAGCCCGTTGCGCCACGGCCGGCGCCGGCATAGAGCGAAGACCATGAACCGCATGCTGATCCTGTTCGCCCTGCTCGCCTTGGCCGGCTGCGTGGCCCCGACCGGGCGCTATCCCTCGCTGCTGGTGCGCCCCGTCGAGCAACAGGACCAGTCGGAGCCGGTGCGCGCCGCGGCGGTCGCCAGCGCCGATCCTGCGCTCGACGCCCAGATCACCGCCCTGAACGATACGCTGGCCGGCGATGCCGCAGCTTTCCCGGCAGCCGTTGATCGCGCCACGACGGCCACCCGGGCCGCCAGGGGCGCGCGCGTTGGCAGCGAAGCGTGGCTATCGGCACAGGCGGCGATCTCGGCGCTCGATTCGCTCCGCGCACAAAGCCTGTCGGCGCTGGTCGATATCGATCGGCTGGCGATCGATCGCGCGCAGGCAGGGCTGCCCGCCTATCCGGCCATTGCCGTTTTGCGCGACCGGGCGGAGGCTCAGGTCGCGGCCCAGACGGCGGCGATCGACACTCTCCACGCGCAACTGGCGACCGCCTAGGGTCGTTTTCCTGATGATGGAATCCTGCTCCCGCGAACGGGGGAGTCCAGGATCCCAGGCGCCGTTCTCGGCGGTGCCGGACCCCGGCTTTCGCTGGCGTCCGGTGCTGGTTTATCCTGATCGAAATTGATTCTGGGCGCCCCGGGTGGCGCTATTTCAGCAGCGGCAGGATCGTCGAATAATCGTCGCGCCACGCAGTAAAGCCCGGCCGCGCCCGAAGCGGCTGCCAGGGGCCGCCCCGCGCGCGCAAGCGATCAATCACCATCGGGTCGCGCGACAGCGCGACCCAGGCGGAAACCGTCTCCCCTTCCCTGGGGTGGGGGCCAGGGCGATAGAGAAGTTTCGTCGCCGTCCAGCCACCATCGTGCGCCGCAGCAGCGATCACCGGCTCGAGATCGAGGAAGCGGTTCGAAATGTGGACCATCAACAAGCCGTGGCGTGACAGCACGCGATCATAGCCGGCAAAGGCTCCGCGCGTGATCAGGTGCATCGGCACCGAGTCCGATGAAAAGGCGTCGAGCGCTAGGAAATCGAGACTATCGGTCGCCTGGCGCGCCAGATTAAGTCTCGCATCGCCGATAACGATCCTGGGATCGGGCAGGCAGCGCGACAGGAAGCTGAACTGGCCGGTATCGCGGGCGATCCTGACGATAGCCGGATCGATCTCGTAAAATCGCCAGTCCTGCCCGGGCCGCGCATAACAAGCCAGCGTTCCAGCCCCCAGCCCGACCACGCCGATACGCGGCCTTGGTCCATAAAAATCATTGACTGCTTGGAGCGCTCGACCGATTCCGGCATTGGGCACATAATAGGTCGTTAGCGTCCGCTCGCGTGCGGCCGAGCCGATCAGCTGCGTGCCATGCACCGTTGTACCGTGCGACAATTGGCGCACGCGGTCATTGCCGCCAACCGTGTAGATTCCGAAATAGCTGCGCGTGCGGGCATCGCCCTGCCAGCTGATCATCGCTGCCTGAAAGCCACCGAAAATGACCAGCGCACCCGCCAGCACGATTGCAAAGGGCAACCGTCGGCCCAGCGCGACCAGGCCAAGGGCGACAATCGCGGCGAACACTGGCCCGCGCCCCTGCCCGGCCTGAAATGCCTGAACATTGCGGGTGGCGACAACAATCAACAGGCCCACCGCCAGCGCGATGGCGAGCGTGATGATCCGTTGCCGCTGCGCATCGCCGCGCCACAGCGCGGCCAGCGGCGCGATCACCAGCTCTTGCCGCGCCAGCAGCCCGGCCGCCAGCACCAGCAGCGGATATTCCCAGGTCCAGTCGAACAGCACCGGGGCGATCAGGGCCGCAAAAACGCCGCCCAGCACGCCGCCCAACGACATCGCCAGATAAAAGCCGGTCAGGCGATCGGGCGCGGGGCGTTCGCGGTACATCGCTGTGTGCAGCGCCACCGAGATCGTGAACAGCAACGCCAGTGCAACGCCGGCATTGAAATAGGGCATGCCCTGAAAACCACCGACCATCACCCCGCCAAACAGCAATATCTGCAGTGGCGCGAAGCGCGTGATGAGATTGGCTAGCGACCGGTTGCCGGCAAAGGCAATCGAAAAACTCAGCAGATATAGGCCCAGCGGGATCACCCAGAGCAGCGGCATCGCGACGATATCGGTGGTGATATAGGTCGTCGTCGCCAGCATCATGCCCGAGGGGATGAACGCGAACAGGATCCAGCGGCCGATGGCGCGCGCCATGGGCTTGGGGCTGGCCGCCGCCACTGGCTCGGTCAGTGCAACCCGGCGCGGCAACGCGAGCGCACAGCCGATCACCAGCACCACCACCACGGCATAGCCCGCGGTCCAAAGGCTGCTCTGCGCCTTGAGGGCCAGGCTCGGCTCGACGAGCAGCGGATAGGCGATCAGCCCCCCGAAACTCCCTAGATTGGAGGCTGCATAGAGCGCATAGGGATCGCGCGCCGGATGGACCGCGCTGAACCAGCGTTGCAGCAGGGGCGCCTGGGCAGAAATGGCGAAGAATAGCGGCCCGATCGAAAGCCCGAGCAGCCAGGGCACCCACAGCGCCGGTAGCGCATCGGCGGGCAACTCCATCGCCATCAACCCGATCGGCAGCCACAAGGCAGCGACGGCCAAAATGGCGAGATGAATCAGCGCCTGCAGCCTTGGCGGCACCCGGCCAAGCGCATGGGCATAACCATAGCCGCCGAGCAACAGCGCCTGATAGACCAGCATGGCCGAGTTCCACACCGCCGGCGCACCACCAAGCCGTGGCAAGGCCATGCGCGCGACCAGGGGCTGGACAAGAAAGAGCAGGAACGATCCGGCAAGGATGGCAGCGGCAAAAAGCAACGGCGGTGCCGTCCGCGATGGCTGCGCCGCGACAATTTTTGCTTCGTACATCGCCCTGCCCCAACCGCGCCCGCGATAGGGCGCGCCCGAGTGTCTTCAGGCCTTTTGGTTAATAAAGTGTCGATTGGCGGGGCGATCGATCCGATAGATCATGTGGCGCCGGAGCGGGCTGCCCTCTGGCACGCCGGGATGGTCGAAATCGAGCGCGGGCTGCCGATACATCCCCAGCCGGTCCATCAGCCCCCAACTGGCGGCATTGGCCGCGACCGTCATCGCCAGAATTGCCGTATCGATCAGATTCTCCCAGCCCCATTCAAGGCTGGCTTGCGCGGCCTCGCGCGCATAGCCCTGCCGCCAATGGGCGCTTGCCAGGCGCCAGCCGATTTCAATACCGCCCGCAATCGGCGTCCGATCCGGGCCGGGCTTCAACCCGCAAAAGCCGAGAAAGGCGGCATCGACGCGGCGCTCGATCGCCCAGAAGCAATGATTGAGCGCAACCTGGAGCTCGATCATGCGATCGATCGCAGCGTCGGTTTCCGTACGCGACTGGAGCGGGCCCAGATAGCGCATCACGAGTGCATCCTGCCCCATCGCCGCAAAGGGCACGCGGTCGCGATCCTGCCAGGGGCGCAGGATTAGGCGCTCGGTCTCGATCATGGCCGATCGATCGCATAGGTGACCATCGCACGCAGCGGATCTTCGATTGGAATCAGCGCATGATCGAAATCACCATCGACGAGGCGTCGCATCCCCAATGTCATCATCAGCTGCTGGCTTTTGCGATTGATCGCTGAGGTGATCGCCACGATCCGGGGGGCATCGAGATTTTCCCAGGCCCAGCCAAAGAACGCCGCCATCGCCTCGCGCGCATAGCCCAGGCGCCAATATGGCCGGTCGATGATCCACCCGGCTTCGACCTCGCCCGCAATCGGATTGTGCGCATCGCCGCGCTTCAGCCCGCAAAAGCCAAGGACGGCACCATCACGGTGCCGCTCGACCGTCCGGAAACCAAGCCCCTCATGGCGATAGCGATCATGCTTGGCGAGCACCGCATCGCTCGCCGCTGCGTCCTTGACGGGTCCCAGCTCGGCCATCACCGCCGGATTGGCCCACATGGCATGCAGCGCGGCCCGGTCGCGCGGTTCGGGCAGGCGCAGGATCAGCCGCTCGGTGGTGATCACCCTGCCAGCCCGGATCAGCCGCCCATCAGCCGGGCGGCATGGAGCGCGTGATAGGTCAGCACGCCAGAACAGCCCGCGCGCTTGAACGCCATCAGCGTCTCCAGCACCATCGGGTCGCGCTCGGCGGCGCCCGCAGCGACGGCGGCTTCGATCATCGCATATTCGCCTGAAACTTGATAGGCGAATACAGGCACGTCAAACGCTGCCTTCACCCGCACGATGATGTCGAGATAGGGCAGCCCGGGCTTGACCATCACGCTGTCCGCGCCCTCATCCAGGTCAAGCTGCACTTCACGCAGCGCCTCTTCGGCATTGGCCGGGTCCATCTGATAGGTCTTCTTGTCCCCCTTCAGCAGCCCGCGCGATCCCACCGCGTCGCGAAACGGCCCGTAAAACGCGCTCGCATATTTGGCGGCGTAGGACATGATCTGGACGTTGACATGCCCCTCTTCCTCCAGCGCGTCGCGGATCAGGCCGATGCGGCCATCCATCATGTCGCTCGGCGCGATAATGTCCGCCCCCGCCGCGGCCTGGTTGAGCGCCTGCGCCACGAGCACTTCGGCGGTGTCGTCGTTCATCACATAGCCCTGGCTGTCGACCAGCCCGTCATGGCCGTGGGCGGTGTAGGGATCGAGCGCGACATCGGTCAGCACGCCGATATCGGGGACCGCATCCTTGATCGCGCCGATCGCGCGGCACATCAGATTATCGGGGTTGAGCGCCTCGCGCCCATCCTCGGTGCGCAATTCGCGCGGGGTGTTGGGGAACAGGGCGATGCAGGTAATCCCGGCCGCCCGCGCCTCTTTGGCGCGCGCCACAATGCCGTCGACCGACCAGCGCGACACGCCCGGCAGGCTCGCAATCGGCTCCTCCACCCCTTCCCCGTCGCTGATGAACAGCGGCCAGATCAGATCGGCGGGAGTCAGCACCGTTTCGGCATGAAGCCGGCGGCTCCAGGCGGTTGAACGGGTGCGGCGAAGGCGAAGCGCGGGAAAATGGCTCATGCGCCGTTTTGTGGGGGATCAGCGCGCGCTGGGCAAGAGCCCAATCACCCCGCCGGATGCAATGTCGCCGCCGGTTCGCCAACCGCCTGGGCATGCGCCTCGGCAGCATGATGCGCCGGCGGCACCACCAGCCGTTCGTTTCGCCATGCCCCGTAGCGATAGAACAACGCCGACAGCACAAAAGTCGCGACCGATCCCAACGGAAAGGACAGCCACAGGGCATCGACGCCAAGCAGCGGCTTGAGGGCGGTCGCAAAGCCGATCCGCACCGGAAACATGGCAATGAACAGGATGATCAACGGCCCCACCACCGCGCCATTGGCGCGCACTACCCCGAAAAACACCATCGTCATCCCGAACAGGATGAAGTTCCAGGTCGACAGCAGCTGGATATGCCGCGCAATCGGCAATGCTGGGCTGTCCCAGCCCAGGAACAACGCCATCACCGGCCGGTCGAAGACCAGCAGCACCGCCACCATCGTCGTGGTGATGATGGTGGTGAAGACCAGGCCCGATCGCGTGATCGCCTCCACCCGGTCCCATTTACCCGCGCCGATATTTTGCGCCGCCATCGCACTCACCGCGGCCCCCACCGCCATCGCCGGCATCTGGATATAGGCCCAGAGCTGCAGCGACACGCCGAACGCCGCCGTCGTATCCACGCCCTCGCGGTTGACGAGCCCCATCATCGTCAGTCCGGCGAGCGCGATCACGATCATCTGCGCGCCGATCGGCACGCCCTTGGTCACGATCGCCCAGACGACGTCGCGACTGGGGAAGAGATAGCCCAGTTCGGGCCCGCGCAGCCGCAGCGTCAGATCCTTGGCGTAGATATAGCTGACCAGCCCGGCGACCGAGACGACATTGGCGATCAGCGTTGCGGTCGCCGATCCGGCAATCCCCATCTGCGGAAATGGCCCGATCCCGGCGATCAGCACCGGATTGAGGATCACATCGAGCGCCGACGCCAGCATCCCGAACCACAAGGGCGTCATCGAATCGCCAGTGCCGCGCAGCCCCATCATCATCAGCACCATCAGCATCGAAGAGGGCAGGCCGAGAAAGATGATCCGCAGATAGGTGAGCGCCAGCGGCATCGCCGCGCCCGGCGTCGCCAGCAGGTGCAGGATGCCGGGGGCAAAGATCCAGCCGAGCGCCGCCACCACGATCGCCGACCAGAAAATCAGCCCCACCGCCGAGCCAAAGGCACGCCGTGCGCCATCGATATCGCGCCGGCCGAAACTCTGGCCGACCAGGATTGTCGCCGCCATGCCGAACCCGAACACCGCCGCGAACATCAGGAACATGATGTTATTGGCGTTGGACGTCGCCGCCAGCGCGCTTTCGCCCAGATAGCGCCCCACCCAGACCGCGTTGATCGATCCGTTGAGCGATTGCAGAACGTTGGACGCCATGGTCGGCAGCGCGAACACCAGCAGCGTCTTGCCGATCGGGCCGGTGGTCAGATCGCGACTGCCGGGACGGGAAGGAGGTTGGGCCATGCTGCTACGCCCCCATCACTGCTAGCGTCACCCCAGCGAAAGCTCGGGTCTTTCGGCTCGGGGCACAGTGCACGCCCCACAAAGACCCCAGCTTTCGCTGGGGTGACGGCCATGGATCGAATGCAGCTTGTCTCATCCCAACCGCGCCAATGCCGCCGACAAACGCTCGGCCTCCGCCGATTTATCGGCATGGTCCGCGCGCGCCTTTTCGATCGCCTCGGGCTTGGCGCGCTCGACAAAGCTCGGATTGTTGAGCCGCCCGGCAAGCGAATCGCGTTCCTTCTCCGCTGCCGCGATGCCCTTGGTCAAACGGGTCCGCTCGGCATCAAGATCGATGACGCCTTCGAGCGGCAAGACAAAGGTCGCCTCGTCGACCACGATTTGCGCGGCCCCACCGGCGGGCGCGTCGCCGACAATCGGATCGACCCGGGCGAGCCGGGCCAGCGCAGCACCCTGCTTCTCCAGCCGCGCCAGCGTTTCAGCGGAGGCATCCCGCACATGCATCGCCATCCGGGTGCCGGGGGCGATAGTGAGTTCATTGCGCGCCGCGCGAATTTCGCTGACCAGCTTGATCAGCCAGTCAATTTCCTTGCTCGCCCTGGCATCGATCGCGCCGGCATCGACCACCGGCCACTGCGCTATGATCAGCTCGCCCTCGCGGGCGCCCATTTTCGACCATAGCTCTTCGGTGATGAAGGGCATGAACGGGTGCAGGATCACCAGAATCTGGTCGAGCACCCAGCCAGCCACCGCGCGCGTCTCGTCCGCCTCACTAAGCCCCTCCCCTGAAGGGGAGGGGCTTGAAAGCACCGGCTTGATCAGCTCCAGATACCAGTCGCAAAACTGGCTCCACACGAACTGATAGATCGCGTTCGCCGCGCCGTCGAAGCGCAGGTCCGCCAGCGCCGCGTCCACCGCCTGCACCGTGCGGATCGTCTCGCCGATGATCCATTTGTTGACAGCCAGCGTCGCCGCCGGTGCCTCGGGCGACGCACTCGCGACGATCCCGTTGCCCTGCGCAAAACGCGCCGCGTTCCACAGCTTGGTCGCGAAGTTGCGATAACCCTCGACGCGGCGTTCATCCATCTTGATGTCGCGACCCTGGCTTTCCATCGCCGCCATGAAGAAGCGCAGCGCATCCGCGCCATACTTGTCGATCAGGCCGAGCGGATCGACGGTGTTGCCCTTGGACTTGGACATTTTCTGCCCGTCGGCGGCGCGGACAAGGCCGTGCAGGTACAGCTTGCGGAACGGCACATCGCCCATGAAGTGCATCCCCTGCATCATCATCCGCGCATCCCAGAAAAACAGGATGTCGAAGCCGGAAATCAGCACGTCATTGGGGTAGCGGCCGCCTAAAAGCCCTCTCCCCTCCGGGGAGAGGGTTGGGAGAGGGGCGGCCTCAGGCGCTGCGCTGCTTGGCAACCCCTCTCCCCGACCCTCTCCCCGAAGGGGAGAGGGAGAAGAATTATCCGGCCACCCCATCGTGGCAAACGGCCAGAGCGCAGAGGAGAACCAGGTGTCGAGGACGTCGGGGTCGCGCCAAACCGGGATTTGGAGATAGCCATCAACTTCAAGTTCGGCGCCTAAGATAGACTTGGCGTTGGGCTCTACTTCGACAATCGAAGCACGATCGACCCCATAATATTTTTCCATTTCTGGCAGTGCGGCTTCGAATGTCTCTGCAACAAAAACTCTGTGTTCAGCCTTACTGCCGAGTTGCAGGCTAACCTCCTTGTTGGTCGCATTGGGCCCAAACCAAGCCGGAATCCGGTGCCCCCACCACAACTGCCGTGACACACACCAGGGCTGGATATTCTCCATCCAGTTGAAGAACGTCTTCTCCCAGCTCTTCGGCACGATCTCGATCGCGCCCGACCGCACCGCCTCGATCGGCGCCTTCGCCAGTGTCGCCGCGTCGACATACCATTGGTCGGTCAGCCACGGCTCAATCACCACGTTCGAGCGATCCCCGAACGGCGTCTGGATCGTGCGGGGTTCGGCGTCGTGCTCCGCGCCGTCCTTGTCGGTGAAGGGCACGAGGCACCCAAGCGCCTTCATCCGCTCAACCACCAATTCGCGCGCGCCGGGCACGCCATCCTTCTTGAAGCGGTGCAGCCCCACAAACGCCTCCGGCACCAGCCCGTCCGCCGTCTGCACCACATTCGCTTTGGCATCGAGCATGTTGAGCATCGCGCCCGCCTTGAACCCGGCGCGCTTGCCCACCTCGAAATCGTTGAAGTCATGCCCCGGCGTGATCTTCACCGCGCCGGATCCAAGCTCGGGATCGGCATGGTCATCGGCGATGATCGGGATCCGCCGCCCGGTAATCGGCTGTTCGATGAACGTGCCGATCACTGACTGATAGCGCGGGTCCGCTGCGTTGACCGCCACCGCCATGTCGGCAAGCATCGTCTCAGGCCGCGTCGTCGCGACCACGATATGGTCGCGCCCATCGGCCAGCGTCACACCGTCCGCCAGCGGATAGCGGAAGTGCCAGAAGTGGCCCTTCACTTCATGCGTCTCGACCTCGAGATCGCTGATCGCGGTGCCGAGGCCGGGGTCCCAATTCACCAGGCGCTTGTCGCGGTAGAGCAGCCCCTGATTATACAGGTCGACAAACACCTTGATGACGGCCTTTGAAAAGCCAGCGTCCATCGTGAAGCGTTCGTTCGCCCAATCCATCGAGCAGCCCAGCCGCCGCAGCTGCTGCGTAATCTCGCCGCCGCTTTCGCGCTTCCAGTCCCAGACCTTCTCGATAAAGGCCTCGCGCGTGTAATTGGTGCGCTTGTCCTGCTTGGCGGCCATCTGCCGCTCGACCACCATCTGCGTGGCGATGCCGGCATGGTCGGTGCCGACCACCCACAGCGCATCTTTGCCCTTCAGCCGCGCATGGCGCGTGAGAATGTCCTGCAGCGTGTTGTCGAGCGCGTGGCCGATATGCAGCGATCCCGTCACATTGGGCGGCGGGTTGACGATCGT
>NCGD01000002.1 GCA_002281535.1 Sphingomonas sp. 28-63-12 | reverse complement strand
GTTGAAGCTCTCCGGAATGCCGGCCTCGAAGCTGTCGTCACCCTTGACGATCGCTTCATAGACCTTGGTGCGGCCGACCACGTCATCGGACTTCACCGTCAGCATTTCCTGCAAGGTATACGCAGCGCCATAGGCCTGCAGCGCCCAGACCTCCATTTCACCGAAGCGCTGGCCACCGAACTGCGCCTTGCCGCCCAGCGGCTGCTGGGTAACGAGCGAGTAGGGGCCAATCGACCGGGCATGGATCTTGTCGTCGACCAGATGGTGGAGCTTGAGCATGTAGATGATGCCCACGGTCACCTTGCGATCGAACATCTCGCCGGTGCGCCCGTCGAACAGCTCGGACTGGCCCGACGTATCGAGACCGGCCAGCGCCAGCATTTCCGATACGTCCTTTTCGCCTTTTCGCGCGCGCCGTCGAACACGGGGGTGCCCATCGGGATACCCGTCTTCGAATATTCGGCGAGCTCGGCGATCTGGTCACCGTCGCGGGCGTTGATATCATCGGCATATTGCGGGCCGTAGATTTCGAGCAGCCGATCCTTGACCGGGGCCGGCATCGCACCGGGCTTGGCCTCGGGATTGGCTTCACGCCATTCCTCCAGCGCCTGATGGACCTGCTGGCCAAGATTGCGCGCCGCCCAGCCGAGATGCGTCTCGAAGATCTGACCCACGTTCATGCGTGACGGCACGCCGAGCGGGTTGAGCACGATATCAACCGGCGTCCCGTCGGCGAGGAACGGCATGTCCTCCGCCGGCAGAATGCGCGAGATGACGCCCTTGTTGCCGTGACGGCCGGCCATCTTGTCGCCCGGCTGCAGCTTGCGCTTCACGGCGACAAACACCTTGACCATCTTGAGCACGCCGGGGGGCAGCTCGTCGCCGCGCTCCAGCTTCTCACGGCGGTCGTGGAACTTGTCCATGATCAGCTTGACGGCATCGTCATACTGACCCTTGACCGCTTCCAGATCGCTCTGGACCTTGTCGTCGGCAACCGCGAACTTCCACCATTCATGCCGGTCAACGCTGTCGAGCAGGGCCTCGTCGATGACGACGCCCTTCTTCAGCCCCTTGGGCACGGCGGTGGCGGTCTGGCCGGTCAGCATTTCACGCAGGCGGCTCCAGGTCGCGCGGTTGAGGATCGAACGTTCATCGTCCGAATCCTTCTTCAGCCGCTCGATTTCCTCGCGCTCGATTGCCATCGCGCGCTCGTCCTTGTCGATGCCGTGGCGGTTGAACACCCGGACTTCGACGACGGTGCCGGCAACACCCGGGGGCAGGCGAAGCGAGGTGTCGCGAACGTCGCTGGCCTTTTCACCGAAGATCGCGCGGAGCAATTTTTCTTCCGGCGTCATCGGCGATTCACCCTTGGGGGTGATCTTGCCGGCCAGAATGTCGCCCGGCTCCACTTCGGCGCCGATGTAAACGATGCCTGCCTCGTCGAGGTTGCGCAGTGCCTCCTCGCCGACGTTCGGGATGTCGCGGGTGATGTCCTCCGGCCCTAGCTTGGTGTCGCGGGCCATCACTTCGAATTCCTCGATATGGATCGAGGTGAAGACGTCGTCCTTGACGATGCGCTCGCTGATGAGGATCGAATCCTCATAGTTGTAGCCATTCCACGGCATGAACGCGACCAGGCTGTTGCGGCCAAGCGCGAGTTCACCAAACTCGGTCGACGGACCATCGGCGATGATGTCGCCGGCCTTGATCACGTCGCCCACCTTCACCAGCGGACGCTGGTTGATGCAGGTGTTCTGGTTGGAGCGCTGGAACTTCATGAGCGTGTAGATGTCGACGCCCGACTGGCCGGCTTCGACTTCGCCCGTTGCGCGGATGACGATACGCGTCGCATCGACCTGATCGACAATGCCCGAACGCTTGGCACCGATGGCGGCACCCGAATCGCGGGCAACCGTCTCTTCCATGCCGGTGCCGACGAACGGCGCCTCGGCCTGAACGAGCGGCACCGCCTGGCGCTGCATGTTCGATCCCATCAGCGCGCGGTTGGCGTCATCGTTTTCCAGGAACGGAATGAGCGATGCTGCGACCGAGACGAGCTGCTTGGGGCTGACGTCCATCAGCGTGATGTTGTCGGGGATCGCCATCAGGAATTCGCCCGCCTGACGCGACGAGACGAGCTCTTCCAGGAAGCGGCCTTCGCCGTCGAGATCGGCGTTGGCCTGTGCGATCGTGTGCTTGGCCTCTTCCATCGCCGACAGATAGACGACGTCATCGGTCACCTTATGGTCGATGACCTTGCGGTACGGCGTTTCGATGAAGCCGTATTTGTTGACGCGGCTGAACGATGCCAGTGAGTTGATCAGGCCGATGTTCGGGCCTTCCGGCGTCTCGATCGGGCAGATGCGGCCATAATGCGTCGGGTGAACGTCGCGGACTTCGAAGCCGGCGCGTTCACGCGTCAAGCCGCCTGGTCCAAGGGCGGACACGCGGCGCTTGTGGGTGACTTCGGACAGCGGGTTGGTCTGATCCATGAACTGCGACAGCTGCGACGAGCCGAAGAATTCGCGCACCGCGGCAACCGCGGGCTTGGCGTTGATCAGGTCGTTGGGCATCACGGTCGACACGTCGACCGAGCTCATCCGCTCCTTCACGGCGCGCTCCATGCGGAGCAGGCCGACGCGGTACTGGTTCTCGAGCAATTCGCCGACCGAACGGACACGACGGTTACCGAGATTGTCGATATCGTCGATTTCGCCCTTGCCGTCCTTCAGGTTGACGAGCGTCTTGACGACTTCAAGGATGTCCTCGGTGCGCAACGTCGTCACCGTGTCCTCGACGTCGAGGTCAAGGCGCATGTTGAGCTTTACGCGGCCAACCGCCGACAGGTCATAGCGATCGGGATCGAAGAACAGGCCGCTGAACAGCGACTCTGCGGTCTCGAGCGTCGGCGGTTCTCCGGGGCGCATCACGCGATAAATGTCGGACAGGGCCTGCTCGCGCTCTTCGGCCTTGTCGACCTTGAGCGTGTTGCGGATCCACGGACCCGTCGCGACGTGATCGATGTCGAGCAGTTCGATCCGGTCGATCCCGGCCTTGTCGAGCAGTTCGAGATTTTCGGCCGACACTTCGTCACCGGCTTCGATGAAGATCTGGCCGGTGGTCTCGTTGATCAGGTCATAGGCCGAATAGCGACCGAAGATCTCGTCGGTCGGGATCAGCAGGTCGGTCAGGCCGTCCTTGGCTGCCTTGTTGGCGGCACGCGGCGAAATCTTCTGGCCGTTAGCGAACACGATCTCGCCGGTCTTGGCGTCGATGATGTCGTACATCGGCTTCTGGCCGCGCCAATTCTCTGCCTGGAACGGGATGATCCACCCGCCCTGGCCGCGAACAAAGGTCACGCGGTTGTAGAAATAGTTGAGGATTTCTTCGCTCGTCAGGCCGAGCGCATAGAGCAGCGCCGTGACCGGCAGCTTGCGCTTCCGATCGATACGGACGTTGACGATGTCCTTGGCGTCGAATTCGAAATCCAGCCACGAGCCACGGTAGGGGATCACGCGGGCAGCGAAAAGGTACTTGCCCGAAGCGTGGGTCTTGCCGCGATCATGATCGAACAGCACGCCCGGCGAACGGTGCATCTGACTGACGATGACGCGTTCGGTACCGTTGATGATGAAGGTGCCGTTGCCCGTCATCAGCGGCATGTCGCCCATATAGACGTCCTGCTCCTTGATATCGAGCACGGAGCGTGAATCGGTGTCGGCATCGACCTCGAACACGATCAGGCGGAGCGTCACGCGCATTGGGGCCGCATAGGTGATGCCGCGCTGACGGCATTCCTCGGTATCGAACTTGGGCGATTCCAGCTCATAATTGACGAAATCAAGCTCGGCGGTGCCGGCGAAATCGCGGATCGGGAAAACGCTGCGCAGCGTCTTTTCAAGGCCGGACACATAGCCGATCGAGGGGTCCGAGCGGAGGAACTGTTCGTAGGATTCGCGCTGAACCTCGATCAGGTTCGGCATCTGCACCACTTCGTGGATATTGCCGAACACCTTGCGGATGCGGCGCGTTGCGGTGCCGCCCTCGATTACCTTGGATGCCATAGAAATTTTTGCCTCAATCAGCCAATATTGTCGGGCACGCCAGAGACACAAAAAGCCGCGTGCTCCCTATCGCGGGAACCGCAGCTTGCAGCGTCTCTGAAACCACAACTCCCTATACGATCGAGGCACTGCGCGACGGCACCTCATTTCCCGAAAGCTGTGGTGGAATGCGGGATATAGGCAGACAGGCCGGGGAAGTCAAACAGGCTTTCCCAACATCGTGCCCAACAACGTGCATGTTCACTGGTCATATCATGGTCCGGCCACCCTCGTGAAGGCGGTTTGATCGGGATGGGCGTGCCAAATTAACGCGGGCGGGTGAAAAGCCGGGCTGTTCTCCGCCCAAAAATCGGTACACGGGGCGCGTGAGCAAGCAAAAGTTGATATTGTTGCGGGGGCGGGGGCTCTTCGTCGGAACGGTGATCGCTGCCGCCATCCTGCATGGCCTGCCGGCGCTGGCCCTCGGTCAGGATGCGCCGCCGCCAGCCGGCGCGGCACAGCCATCGAGTCCGACACCGGCGCCCACCCGGCGCGCCCTGCTACCCCCACCGCAAGTGACGCCCGAGACGGATCTGAGCGAAACGGTGATCAATATGGCGCCCCGCCTGCCGGCCCCGGCCCCAGTCAAGACCCCGGCCCTGGCCAAGGCTGCCCAACAGCCCATCGCCACGCCGACCCCGGCGCCATCGCCCAAGCCCGAACGAACTGATGCGCCGATCCAGCCCGCACCGGCCATCACGTCGGTTGTTCCGCTGCCGCCTGCTTTTGCGGCAGCATCGCTCAACCAGGCCGATCCAATCACCGAGCCGACGGGCACCGTCACCCGCGTCCCGCTGGCACCGACGCCGCCGCAAGGCGAGCGACAATGGATCATGATCGCGGGGCTGGTCCTGATTGCGGGCGGGCTCGGCGTGCTGCTGTTCACGGGGGTAAGCGCGCTTGCCCGCCGTCGGGCGATGACGCCTGCAGGCGGCCGGGCGGGCGCGCGGCGCGATCAAGAGGCGGTGATCGATTTCCCCCCATCCATACCCTCGCCGCTGCTGACTCCGGTGCCCGCATTGGCCCCAGCCCCAGCTCCAATACCCCCCGCCGCGCCGGTGCCCCGGGTGACGGCGCCGGTGCTCCGGCCGTGGCTCGAGATCGATTTCACGCCGTTTCGCGCGGGTCGGAATCTGACCGGTGCGGCGGTGGAATTCGAACTCGCCGTGCGCAATATCGGCTCGATCGCGGCCAGTGACGTGCGGATCATGGTCCAGCTTTTGACCGCCAATCCCCAGCAAAATGCCCAGATCGCCGCGGCCTTCGGCGTCCCGACCGATAAGCCGGTGATCGCACCGTTCCCGCTCGATCCCGGCGATCTTGCCTCGATCAAGGCGGTCGGCACGCTGGCGCTCGACAAGATCAGCCGGGTGGATCTGCAGGGGCGGCCGATGTTCGTGCCGATCCTGGCGGTCCGCGCCGTCTATGGTTGGGAAGGGGAGCGCGGGCAGGGCGGCAGCACCGCCAACGCCTATATCCTCGGTATCGGGCACCAGGGGCAGAACAAGATGCAGCCCTTCTGGCTCGATCATGAGCCGCGCATGGCCGAGCGCATCACCTATCGCCTCCACGACATGGGCATTCGCCGATAGCGATTAGGCTTGCGCCCTACGGCTGGCATGACACTATCGCCCATCGTCGTTCCGACTGGAGATTTTCATGCAGCCTTCACTTCTTCGCCTCGGGATCGCGGCTGCGATCCTGGCGACCCCCGCCATGGCGCAGCAGGCGCCCGATCTCACCACGGCCGCCAGCGATGTGCCGGCCCATTTTACCCCACCGGTCACCGCCAATGACTATATCCGCCGCGAAGCGATGGTGCCGATGCGCGACGGGACCAAGCTCTACACCGTCATCATGATTCCAAAGGGGGCGATCAACGCGCCGATCGTGCTGACGCGCACACCTTATAATGCCACAGCGCGCGCGAACCGGATGGACAGCCCGAACCTTCTGTCGGCGCTGCCGCTGTCGGATGAGGTCTTCGTCCATGCCGGCTATATCCGCGTCTATCAGGACATTCGCGGCAAATATAAATCGGAGGGCGATTATATCGTCACCCGCCCGGTGATCGGCCCCCTGAACCCCACCAAGGTCGATCATGTCACCGATGCCTATGACACGATCGACTGGCTGGTGAACAAGGCCAATCTGCCCGAATCGAACGGCCGGGTCGGCATGATCGGCTCGTCCTATGAGGGCTTTACCGTCGTCATGGCGCTGCTCGCGCCGCATCCGGCGCTGAAGGTCGCCGCACCGGAAAGCCCGATGATCGATGGCTGGATGGGCGACGACTGGTTCCATTATGGCGCCTTCCGTCTGGCCAATATCGGCTGGATCGCCTCGCAGACCGGCTACAAGGGCAAGGGCGACGATCCCGCCACCGGCATCTATGACAATTATGAGGAATTCCGCCGCCTGGGCGGCGCCGCCGAATGGGCTAAGGCATCGGGCTTCGATCAGCTGCCGGCGTGGCAGAAAATGGTCGCCCACCCCGCCTATGATGCCTTCTGGCAGGGGCAGGCGCTCGACAAGCTGCTCGCCGCCAACCCGTCCAATATCCCGACCATCTGGGAACAGGGGCTGTGGGATCAGGAGGATATGTACGGCGCGATCACCGCCTGGGAAGCGCTGAAGGCCAAGGGCAAGCTGGGGAACAACTTCCTCGTCATGGGCCCGTGGCGGCACAGCCAGATCAACCGCGAGGGCAGGGAGCTCGGGCCGTTCAAATGGAATGGCGACACCGCAGCGCAGTTCCGCGAGCAGATGGTGCTGCCCTTGTTCAATCAATATCTGAAGGATGGCCCGGCGGCGGCGCTGCCGGCGGCGACCATCTACAACACAGGTGAAAATCACTGGGACCGTTTCGCGAGCTGGCCGCTCGCCTGCGAAAGCGGCTGCGCCTCCCCGCTGACGCCGATCTATCTGCAAAGCGAAGGCGGCCTGGGCTTTGGCAAAGCGGCCGCGGGTGAAGACAGCTATGTGTCGGATCCCGCCAAGCCGGTCCCCCATTTGCCGCGCCCGGTGAATTTTGGCGATGGTCGCTGGCCCGATTGGCTGGTGCAGGATCAGCGCAGCGTTGACGGTCGCCCCGATGTGATGACCTATCAGACGCCGGTGCTTACCCAGCCGGTCCGTGTGTCCGGCGCGCCGATCGCCGACATCGTTGCCAAAACCACCGGCACCGACGGCGATTTCGTGGTGAAAGTGATCGATGTCTATCCAGACGAAGTGCCGGGCGACGCCAAGATGGGCGGCTATGAACTGGCGGTCTCGCTCGACATTTTCCGCGGCCGCTACCGCGACAGCGTGTCCGCGCCAACCGCCATTCCGGCCGGCAAGGTGCAGCGCTATAAATTCCGCCTGCCGGTGGTGAACCATGTCTTCCAGCCGGGGCACCGGATCATGGTGCAGGTCCAGTCCTCGCTATTCCCGCTTTATGATCGCAACCCGCAGAAATTCGTGCCCAACATCTTCCTCGCCAGGAAAGAGGATTATCAGAAGGCGACGGTAACGTTGGTGCGCGGCGGCGCGATGCCCAGCGCGGTGTGGCTGCCGGTGGTGGCGGGGGAATAATCCCGCTCAGCGATCAATCGGCTTGCTGGCGCCAAAGGGGACGATGCTGACATCGGCCGGCAGGCCCTTCGTTTCATAGCTGCCGGTTGCCAGCTTGCCGCGTGCTGCCTCGATGATCGCCGCGATCAGCGCCCCGTCGGGGTGGTGATCGGCGGCAGGCAGCGCGAAAGACGCGCCGTCGCGGCCGGCCAGCGTAGCCGCGCGATGGAGCTTGGCGGCCTCATCGGCGGGCACGACATCGTCGCGCAGGCCGTGAATCAGGAACCAGGGCTCATCGAGTGTCGCAACGGCGGCTTCGTTTTGATAGGAGTCGGGAACGAAGGATCGGGCGATCCTGGGCGCTAGGGCCCGCAGCCGCGTGAAGGTGCCGATCGTGAACAGCGCGTCGAGCCGGTGCCGCCGCGCGAGCCCGAAAGCGACGCCGCCGCCCAGACTGTGGCCGACGACATAGACAGGGGCCGTCCCGGCCTGTTGCCGGGCAAGCGCCAGAAATGCCTCGGCATCGGCGATCAGCCCGGCCTCATCGGGCGTGCCGGGGTTGCCGCTATAGCCGCGATATTCGGCCGCAACGATGCCATAGCCCAGCGCGCTGAGCGGCGCGAACCATTGGATCATGCCGCTGGCGCTCGATGCGTTGCCGTGCAGGATCAGCACGGTTGGCATGCCGGCTCGGGCGGGGCGCATAACGCCTGTCAGGATCAGCCCGTCTGTGGTCTTCACCGCAACCAGCGTCGCATCGGTCGGCAGGCCGGTCAGGCTGAGCGGTGCCGATGGCGCTGGATAGATCCGGTCGCGCACCGATGCGGTGACGGCGGGCGCACCGGTCATCGATCCCGCCAGCACGGCCACGGCGGCAGGTAACATCATGAGTCGCGGTCGTTTCATTGCCGGCAGCATAACGCCCGGCGCAACGCCGCCAAAGGCAAATTGCGGCACTGGAGTCGATTCAAGGGAGGTTGAACCATCGCCGCACCCCGGCAAAAGCGGGGAGGCAGGGCTGCAGCGCACAGCGCTCAGGAGCCCTCGGCTCCTGTGTTCGCGGGCGATTGATTTCGTCAAAAGGATAATGGCGTTGGGGCGCTGATTGATGCGTTGGGAACGCGAAAAAGGGCGACCCGTTGCCAGGCCGCCCTTTTCTGTTCCGCTCTGTCCGCCATGAGCATCGCTCATGTCGGGCAGGCGGGTGGGCGATCCAGCCGGGGCTGAACCGAACGCCCGCTGCAGATTACTTGACCTCGACAGTCGCACCAGCGGCTTCGAGCTGCGCCTTGATCTTCTCGGCTTCGTCCTTCGACACGCCTTCCTTGACGGCCTTCGGCGCCGACTCAACCAGCGTCTTGGCTTCGGTCAGGCCAAGCTGCGTGATCGCGCGGACTTCCTTGATGACGTTGATCTTCTTGCCACCGTCGCCGGTCAGGATCACGTCGAATTCGGTCTGCTCTTCCACTGCAGGTGCAGCGGCACCGCCACCACCGGCTGCAGGTGCTGCAACCGCTGCTGCGGCCGAAACGCCCCACTTCTCTTCAAGCATCTTCGAAAGCTCAGCGGCTTCGAGGACGGTCAGTTCGCTCAGGCTCTCAACGAGCGCGTTCAGGTCTGCCATGTTAGTTCTCCAGTTTAATGTGCGTCACCCCGGCGTCAGCCCGGGCATTTCTCAACAAGCGCACCCTTGCGGGCACGAGACCCCGGCGGTTGCCGGGGCGCCGAATTCAGGCTGCTTCCTTTTCCGCATAGGCGGCAAGAACACGCGCGAGCTGCGCTGCCGGGGCCTGCGCGATCGTCGCCAGCTTGGTTGCCGGGGCAACAAGCAGACCAAGGATCTTGGCACGCAGTTCATCCAGCGAGGGCATCGTGGCGAGTGCCTTCACACCATCAACGTCAAGGACGGTCGCGCCCATTGCCCCACCCACGATTTCGAACTTGTCGTTCGTCTTCGCGAATTCCACGGCCACCTTGGCGGCCGCAACGGGGTCAATCGAGGTGGCGAGGCCGACCGGCCCGGTGAGCAGTTCGCCCAGCGAGAGATAGTCGGTGCCATCGAGCGCGATCTTGGCAAGCTTGTTCTTCGAGACCTTGTAGCTCGCGCCGGCTTCCCGCATTTTCGAGCGCAACACAGAAGACTGTGCAACGGTCATGCCGAGATTGCGGGTGACAACCACCACGCCAACTTCGGAAAAGCTACGGTTCAGCTCGGCAACGAGTTCGGACTTTTCAGCACGATCCATGCCATTCTCCACGTTTCTAGCCCGCCTGCGACACGCAAACGGGCCGGTTAAACCGGCAATGCGGGACAAGCCCCGCATCACCGGGTTGTCCGTCAAAGGGGCATGGGGCTTCTGGGCGCAGCCATCGGGCCGCGACAGACCGGCCGCACGGATCACACCCGCAAGGCCGAAAATTCCATTCCCCGTCTAGGCAGGAGATTAAGCGGGAAACCCGCACCTGCCGTCTCGGACGGTGCCCGGCGCAAGCGAACCTGTGCTGGGTGAGCGCGTGCTGGTAGCGAAATGGCAGCGAAAGTCAACGCGGATCAGGCGTGCGGGCGGGCTACGCGATCGGTGCGTATCAGCCATTGGTCGTACGATGGGGCCCATTTTACCGATAGCTATGCCCATCACACCATGCGATACTGAATTTCGCGTCTTAAAATGGGGCGTCGTTAAAGCTAGCCGAGAGTCCGATACCGGGGATGGCTTTCGCACCGTGAGCCTCCGGTTACCCTTTGAAAGTGCTTGCTTTGCATAGCAGAGTTCCTGTCGGCCTTGAAGCCGCAGATGGCTTGGCCGCTGCGTTGATCGCGGCATCGGATGTCCCGTTGCTGCTGCTTGACGACAATCTGTTGGTGATGGCCGCCAGCCGGTCCTTTGGCACCGCGTTCGGAGTTGATTCGGCCGCCGTGGTTGGCGACGATCTGGCCAGGGTCGGGAACGGGCAATGGGCTGTACCCCAGCTTCGCGCGCTGCTGCGCGCCACGGTATCTGGCCATGCCGACATTCCAGCCTATGAAATGGATCTCGCAGTGGCCGACGCGCCGCCGCGCAAGCTGATCCTTACCGCCCGGCGGCTGGATTATGGCGATGCTGACAGCGTCCGGCTGACGCTGTCGATTGCCGATGTCACCGAAGCGCGGCTGGCGTTGAAGGCCAAGGATGATCTGCTCCGCGAAAAGGCCGTGCTCCTGCAGGAACTGCAGCACCGCGTCGCCAACAGCCTGCAGATCGTGGCGAGCGTGTTGCTGCTCAGCGCGCGGCGCGTGCAATCGGAAGAAACCCGCGTCCATCTGCGCGATGCCCATCAGCGCGTGATGTCGGTCGCCGCCGTCCAACGCCAGCTGGCGGTGACGAGCGCGAGCGACGTCAGGCTCGCCCATTATCTGCGCGACCTGTGCGAAAGCTTGGGCGCATCGATGATCCGCGATCACGATAGGATCTCGATCGTCACTAAGGTCGATGACAGCATGGCGATTGCCGATACCGCCGTCAGTCTTGGCCTGATCGTGACGGAGCTGGTGATCAACGCCTTGAAGCACGCCTATCCCGGGCTCCATCGCGGGACCATCCAGGTCAGGTATGAATCGCTCGACGGCGCCTGGGCGCTATCGGTCAGCGACGATGGCGTCGGCGTGCCGAGGGGCGATGATGCGCCAACGCCTAGGCTGGGCACCAGCATCATCGAAGCGCTGGCAAAGCAGCTTCAGGCCACGGTCGAACTGGTCGATCTGCAACCGGGCACCAAGGTTTCGATCATCCACGCCTGAGGCGGTCGCGGGGCTGCTTGGGTGCGTCAGGCCCGATGCCGCCAACGCGCACGAAAAAGGGCCGGGGGTGAGCCCGGCCCTTGATCTTTTTCGGCAGCTGTCGTGCGCCGATCAGGCCCCGGCGACTTCCGTCACGTCAACCTTCACGCCCGTGCCCATCGTCGAGCTGACGGCGATCTTGCGGACATATTTGCCCTTGGCGCCCGTCGGCTTGGCCTTGACCACCGCATCGACCAGCGCGTCGAAGTTACGACGCAGGTCTTCCTGCGTGAAGCTCGCCTTGCCAAGGCCCGCATGGATGATGCCTGCCTTTTCGACGCGATATTCGATCTGGCCGCCCTTGGCTGCCTTCACGGCTTCGGCGACGTTCATCGTCACCGTGCCGAGCTTGGGGTTCGGCATCAGGCCCTTGGGGCCCAGCACCTTGCCTAGGCGACCGACGACACCCATCATGTCAGGCGTCGCGATGCAGCGATCGAATTCGATCGTGCCGCCCTGAACGAGCTCCATCAGGTCTTCGGCGCCGACAACATCCGCACCGGCTTCGCGGGCTTCGTCAGCCTTGGCTCCCTTGGCGAACACGCCGACTCGCACGGTTTTTCCGGTGCCAGCGGGTAACGTTACGACACCACGGACCATCTGGTCGGCATGGCGGGGATCGACGCCCAGGTTCATCGCGATTTCGATGGTTTCGTCGAACTTCGAGGTCGCATTGGCCTTGGCCAGCGCGATCGCGTCGTTGATGCCATAGAGCTTCTCGCGGTCAACCGCGGTAGCCAGGGTCTTTGCCTTCTTGGTCAGTTTTGCCATGATATCAGCCCTCCACCACGTCGAGGCCCATTGCGCGGGCGCTGCCTTCGATGATGCGGGTTGCCGCTTCGATATCGTTGGCGTTGAGGTCCTTCATCTTGGTGTGCGCGATCTCGGTCAGCTTGGACCGAGCGATCGTGCCCGCCGAAATCTTGCCCGGCTCCTTGGAGCCCGACTTCAGACCAGCGGCCTTCTTGATGAGGTAAGATGCCGGCGGCGTCTTCGTTTCGAACGAAAAGCTGCGATCGGCATAGACGGTGATGACGGTCGGGATCGGCATGCCCGATTCCTGGTCGCCCGTCGCCGCGTTGAACGCCTTGCAGAATTCCATGATGTTCACGCCGCGCTGGCCCAGTGCAGGGCCGATTGGCGGGGAGGGGTTGGCCTTGCCTGCAGGGACCTGCAGCTTGATATAGCCGGTAATCTTTTTTGCCATGTCTCACTCTTTCAAGGGGAACGCCGACCAGCGGTGCCCCCCGTTCAAGTTTAGCGGTACAAGCGGCTGACCCATGGGGTCTGCCTCCCGCGCGAATTCCGCAACTTCAGCTTTGGGCGATAGCGTTGGAAGGCGCGGGCCATAGCGGATGCGCGGGCGCGCCGCAACGATGGATTTGCTTTTCGGTGCGCAATCATCCCACTGGCTGGCGCTGCCTGCCCGCCATCCCATATGGCGCTAACACCAGCGACGCTATCGACAGGAGACCCGCCATGACCGACGCCGCCCCAGAAGCCCCTATTCCCCCTGCCAACCAGCCTGAAGGCTATGTGCCCCCCGCCGTCTGGACCTGGGAGCCCGGCAATGGCGGCCAGTTCGCCAACATCAACCGCCCCGTCTCGGGCGCCACGCACGAAAAAGCGCTGCCGGTCGGCAAGCACCCGATCCAGCTCTATTCGCTCGGCACCCCCAACGGGGTGAAGGTCACGATCATGCTCGAGGAACTGCTCGCCGCTGGCCATGCCGGCGCCGATTATGACGCCTGGCTGATCAAGATCGGCGAGGGCGACCAGTTCGGCAGCGGCTTCGTCGCGATCAACCCCAATTCCAAAATCCCGGCGATGATGGACCATTCGACCAGCCCGCCGACGCGGCTGTTCGAAAGCGGATCGATGCTGGTCTATCTCGCCGAGAAATTCGATGCCTTCCTGCCCACCGCCCAGCCGCAGCGCGCCGAGACGCTCAACTGGCTGATGTGGCAGATGGGCGCAACGCCGTTTCTGGGCGGCGGCTTCGGCCATTTCTACGCCTATGCACCGTTCAAGATGCAATATCCGATCGATCGCTATGCGATGGAAGTGAAGCGCCAGCTGCACGTGCTCGACACGCATCTGGCTGCCCATGAATATATGATCGGCGACGAATACACGATCGCCGACATGGCGATTTACCCCTGGTACGGTGCCGGCATCCGCGTGGCCTATAACGCCCGCGAATTCCTGGGCATCGACGAGTACAAGAACCTGGCGCGCTGGACCGACCAGATCGGCGCGCGCGACGCGGTGCAGCGGGGCGCGCGGGTGAACCGCACCTTTGGTGACCCGGCACTGCAACTGGCCGAGCGGCACGATGCGAGCGATTTCGACCGGGTGATTGAGGCGGTGGGGTAGGGGGAGGCTTTTCCGCCAGCCCACGATTCCACAGCGCCGTCACCCCGGGCTCGACCCGGGGGCCCGCCATCGCCGACAAACAGACGAAGCGGGACCCCGGTTCAAGTCCGGGGTGACGTGCATATGTGGGGAGGGGAGACCGCCCAACCCTCTTGCAATGTAGGATTTCGCGCGCGAGATGGTTGCGGGTATGGCCCGTCCGCTCACCCGCGCGCAACAGCTGGAGAATGCCGCGTTCCTGCGCGCGCTGCGCCGCACCGGCAATATCCGGCTCGCCGCGCGGCAGACCGGCCTCAAATATGGCACCATCCAGCATCGCCGCGCGCAGCACCCCGCCTTTGCCCAGGCCGTCGATGCGACGATCGCGCTGGCGCAAGCCGATTGCGCGGCGCAGGGCGGCCTTGCCGCGCCGGTCGCTGAACGCGCGGCGATCAGCGGTGATGATCGTGGCCACCGCACGCGCGGCGGCGAATATGCCGTGGTGCGGGGGCGCGACGGCAAGCTGCAGGTGCGCAGCGCCCAGCCCAACAAGCTGACGCGGCAGTGCGAGCAGGCGTTCCTGGCGGCGCTTTCGGCAACGGCAAACGTGCGATTGTCGGCGGCGGCGGCAGGCGCCTCTGTCGCGGCCTTTTACCGCCGCCGTCGCGACAACCCGGCCTTTGCGCGCGAAATGCGCCTCGCGCTGCAGATGGGCTATGACCGGATCGAGCTGGCGTTGCTCGAAAGCATGCAGCCGGCCAGTCACCAGGACGATGCCTGGCGCCACAATGATCCCCCGCCGATCCCGCCGATGAGCGCCAATCAGGCGCTGCAGCTGATGTATCTGCACCAGAAGCAAGCCCGGCTGCAGAGCGAGCCCGCGCACATCAGGCGCCGCCGGGGCGAAAGCGCCGAAGCGCACAGCTTCCGCCTCGCTGCGATGTACAAGGCGCACCTCGCCCGGGAGCGCGAGCGTTTCGACATCGCCGAGGCCGAGCGGCGCGCGCGCGGCGAGCCCCGGCTGTTCGGCCCGGAGCAGCTGCCCCAACGCCCGGTGCTGCCCGATCTGGCGCAGGTGACGGGGTGGTCGAGGGGGAAGGGGGATGCGGCGGCATATCACCCGGATGTGGCGCTGTTTGGTGGGTGGCGGTTGGGGGATTGGGAGGGGTAGTGGCTATGTCAAATTTTGGGCCGGTTGGAGACTGGCAGGTTTCGGCAGCAAAAGTCGGATAGCTGCCTATCCTGAGGGCAGCGCATCATTGACCGCTTTCGACCCAACTAAAGTCGTTCCACGGCGTGAGCATGAGTGACCGATCCTGCCCGGACCCGCCATTCTTATCCCATTGGGTGGTCCAGCGGCACGCCCTTCCTAGCCATTCACGCGATGAGAAGCTCGCCCAAAAAGCAGACCTGCCTTTCGAAGACAAAGTCAAAATGGGCGACCTCCGTTAGGGGCCGCCCATACGCTCACAACTGGTAGTCGCCGTCGACGTGGAGTGTGTCTCCGGTGATCCAACGGGCATCGTTGGAGGCGAGAAAGACGATCGCGCCGCCGATGTCGTCGTCGCGCTGAGCGGACCGCTTTGGCACAGGGCCTGGCGGCCAAGACCGCGTCTATCGGCATACAAGGGGATAGCTGGGTTGCGGTAGAGACGGTGCTGCTTGAGTGGCGCTCTGATCGGAGGCGCGCCGCGTTGATGCTGGTGATTAGGGCGGGGGTGGTGTGGCCGTCATCGGTGAGGCGGTGCCAGACAGGACGTGCGCGATCATCGCAGCACGCAGGCTGTCCCCGTTGGTCATCATGGGGTCGAGCGCGAGCGCCAGCACTTCGCGGAAAGTTTGGGCATGTTGCTGGAGTTCGGCGTTGATGGTTTCATCACGCTTGAAGGCATAGCCGTGAACGATCTGCGACCGCAGATTATAAGATTTCTTGATCGCATCGAAAGCCGCGACCCGTTTCGCAGCGGGGGACAGCGCGGACAAAGCGAGCGCGAGTTGGATGGTGGTTTCGTTCTTGAAGGACAGCAGCCGCTCTAACGCCATCCAGAGCTGGGCAAGCTGCAGCACGGCGACCCCGGGCCGGCGACTGTCCTCCACCGTATCGATCGCAAGCAGCCGGTAATCCTCTTTGCCAGCGATGAACTTGCCCTCGGTCGATCTGGCGATGAGCGTGATGAGAGTCTGTAGGACCGGGTTGTCAGCCCAGGCGACATTCTGCCAGACGCCAGCGCCATTCTGATAGGGGCGGCTCCATTGTTCTGAACGCACTTCTGACGAATAGCGATCGTCGTCGATATTCATTTGTAGGGCAATCTGACCGGACACGCCCGAGGTGAGCGCGACCGCTGCGAGCAGGCGGCTAACAAGAGCGTCGGCGTAGGATTTGCTCATGATTGAGAGATCGGCGAGGAAAACGCCGCTGGCGTCCGGCGGCAGCGTGATCTGGAGCGATGGAATCGTGATGCCCGCGCTTCTGAACTGTTCGACATTCGCTGCCTGCCGCGCGTGATGGGCGGCGATTAGCTGTAGACAGTCGGTAGCGAGGAATTCCCGCATCGTTAGGAAGCGCACTCCCGGGACGATCTCGGGATCGGGCAGGCCCACAATTGAAAAGATGCGACAGAAATAGAGTTCCTTGCCCTTGATACTTTCGATCTGGGATGGTGCCGCAGGTTGCGGGATGCCCGTTTCGAGGAGGAACGCGAATGCGTCCAAATCCGCCTTGGAAACGCTGATCGTCTCGCGCGCCTTGGGATCTGGCGGTGGGCCACCGAACCATCGCTGATTATAGAGCGTGAGCGTCATCTCGGTCAGGCGGTCGCCATTCACGACATCGCCCAGCCGGACTTCGCCGCGCGCAGGCCCGCCGGGCGTCATGCGCTCGATCTTGACATAGTATTCCCATCTATATTCGGGGAACGCGGTCCAAATCTCGGCCGCCCCGACAGCGGATCGCTTTGTGTAGTTCGTGAGGCGTTCGCGGATATCCGCAGCGCGGTGATCGATCGCAGCAAGGCACAGAGTCTCGCGAACCCGGCCGCAGCTTGGAGAGCCGAGCGAGTCGGCAAACTCCGCGGGCCAGAGATCCGGCGAGCCGGACTCGATTTCCAGCATCACGATCACGGGCATGGGAGTGTCTGTCGCGTCATCATGCACCTACACTAGCAGATGGTTGGCGCTGCGGCGTGTAAGTTGTCTCCCGATACCTGCCAGTCTTAAAACGGCCAGTCTTGCTCGTTCAATGAGCCAAGGTAGCCGAAAGTACGAATGTCGGCTCGTGTCGGAAGCTGACATTTGGCGGAACTGGCGGGAATGACGGGTATGTCCCAGACGTCGCCGTTCGTCGAAGCACGGCAAGCGACAAATGAGCGGCAGGTTTCAGGAAACCGAAAATCTGCGCCGAACGACGGAGATTGGGGCGCTTCCTGCCCGGCTGGTCCTGAACAAGCGGGCGGGCGGCTATCGGCACTCTGTCGCCACCTCGCGCAATCGCGCATCGCGCGTCCAGAGGATCGCCTCAGGCGTCAGCAGCGCCGATGCCAGCAGATGCGCGTCGATAAAGCCCAGCCCCAGGCTGAACAGCCTTTGCCGCTCAACCAGATCGATCACTTCATCGTCGGTAGCGCGTACCGCCTGGGGCAGCCGCTGCAGCGCATCCAGAATCTGGGCACGATCGCGCAGGCTGCCCATCGCGATTTCGCCGGTCACCATAGAATGGCCGAGCACGCGCCCCTGGTTCAGCGCCTTTGACAGCTCGGCATCGCCCCGACGCAAATGGTCGATCCAGACGCTGGTATCGGCCAGCAGCAGCTTGCTCACGCCCGCCGGCTCACCTGCGGCGGCTGCGGGGGCCTGCCGAGGCATCGGGATCGCTGCCGCCCAGCCGGGCAAGCCTGCGCGCTGCCTCTCGCTCGATCAGCGCCGTCAGCGCCTCGCGCACCAGCGCCGATTTCTCCTTCACGCCCGAATAATGCTGCGCGGCGCTGACGAGATCATCATCAAGGGCAATGGTGGTGCGCATGGGCGGCCTTTCGGATAAGGCATCAATCCTAGCACCAATTGATGCTGAATTCCATGCCTTCAGGCTTTAGCGGTGTCGCGGTCATTAGGGTCGGCGCGCGGCCCGTTGCCGCTATTGCTGGTCTTTGGCGGGGGTGGCTCGTTTCCCGGTGCGCGGCGTGCGGGCCGTGAGGGAATTGGTGGCGGAGGCCAAGGGCGCGGGGTCGCGACGCGGGAATAAATCCCGCGTCTTCGTCGGACGGGATCGCGTGCCGCGACCCGCCGGCCGGTCGAACGCCGTCTCAGGATTAGCTGCGCTAATCCTGTGCGGACGTGAAATCACCGCGACGCGGTTATTTCACGCGTTCGACTTGCTCGAAGTCCAGTTCCACCGGGGTCGCGCGGCCGAAGATGCTGACCGAGACCTTGACCTTCGACTTGTCGAAATCGAGTTCTTCCACGGTGCCGTTGAAGCTCGCGAACGGGCCGTCGAGCACCTTGACGGCGTCGCCGATCTCGTAATCGACCTTGACCTGCTGCTTGACGTTGGCGGCGGCGGCTTCTTCCTTGGTGGAGAGCATCCGGGCCGCTTCGGTCTCGCTGATCGGCTGGGGCTTGCCCATCGATCCCAGAAAGCCGGTGACCTTGGGCGTGTTCTTCACCAGGTGATACACGTCGTCGTTCATTTCGAGCTTGGCGAGCACATAGCCGGGCATGAATTTGCGCTCGACCTGAATTTTCTTGCCGCGCCGCGCCTCGGTGATGGTCTCGGTCGGCACTTCGACCGCCTCGACCAGCCGGTCGAGGCCCATGCGGGTCGCTTCCGACAGGATCGAATCGCGGACCTTGCCCTCAAAACCCGAATAAGCGTGAATAATGTACCAGCGTGCCATGCGTTCTTACGTCCTTGCTTCCACGCTTATTTTGCGAACGACAGCAGCAGCTTCACGATCGCCTCGAAGATCGAATCGATCGTGAAGAAGAAAACGCCGAGCATCAGCGTCATCACCATCACCATCACCCCCGTCATGATCGTTTCGCGGCGCGTGGGCCAAACGACCTTCTTGGTTTCGGTTTGCACCTGACGGATGAATTCGAGAGGGGTCGTCTTTGCCACGTGCTGTCCTTGATCCACCAAAGTCCGGACCCAAAACCGGGACATAGTTTCGCCGCCCGGTCCCGCAAGGGGCACGGACGATGATCAATCCCGATTTCGGATTAGAGCGTTGCCATAACGCCCTTCCATGCCGGGCGCAAGCATGGGGGCCGTGCTGGGCCTGGCGCTGTGGTTTTGGCCGTTTCTTTATCGCGCGATGCGCGTTTATGACGGACATTCTCGGGGAGAACACAGCAATGGCCACGGTTGACCTGACGCGGGCATTTTTCGACGGCAGCTATGCCCCGCATGGTTATTGCCTGTTATGGCAGCCCGGGCTGATCTGGGCGCATGTGGTGGCCGACGCGCTGATCGCGCTTGCCTATTTCTCGATTCCCGTCGCTTTGGTCACGCTGATCCGGCAGCGCAACGATGTGCGCTATAGCTGGATCGTGGGGCTGTTCGCGGCGTTTATCCTGGCGTGCGGCTGTACCCATCTGATGTCGATCTGGACCTTGTGGCACGGCAATTATGGGGCGGAGGCCGCGATCAAGGTGGTCACCGCGATCATCTCCGTGGCAACAGCAATCGCGCTGTGGCCGCTGATCCCCAGGGCGGTGGCGGTGCCGTCCACGGCCACACTGGCTGCCGCCAATGCCGATCTGGCGCGGGCCATTCGCGCGCGCGATGCCGCCATCGCTGAAATCCAGGCCCAGGTCCGCCACCGCGAACAGGCCGAACAGGCGTTGCTGCAGGCACAGAAGCTTGATGCACTTGGCCAGCTTACCGGCGGTATCGCGCATGATTTCAACAATCTCCTCCAGGCGATTGCCGGCAATATCGAGCTGATCGAGAAAAAGGCCGGTGCCGAAGGGGCGATCGCGCGCTGGGGGCGCAATGCGCGCCAGGCCGTGGATCGCGGCAGGAAGCTGACCGGGCAGCTGCTGGCCTTTTCGCGCGTGCAGACGATGGAGATCACCCGCTTTGCCCTGGCGCCGGTCTTTGCCGAAACGCGCCTCCTGATCGACAAGTCGATCGGCCCGCTGGTGCGGCTCGATATGCCGGTGCCCGATCCGGCGCTCGCCGTGGTCGCGGATCGCGCGCAGCTGGAACTGGCCTTGCTCAATCTCACCATCAACGCCCGCGATGCCATGCCGGATGGCGGGACGGTCAGCATTCGCTGTGGCCCGGCGCTCGCCAGCGCCGATCGCGCGTTGCCGCCGGGCGATTATGTGATGATCGAGGTGCGGGACGAGGGCATGGGGATGACGCCCGAGGTGGCGGCACGGGCTTTCGAGCCGTTTTTCAGCACCAAGGGCGTCGGCAAGGGCACCGGGCTTGGCCTCAGCATGGTGTTCGGCGTCGTCTCGCAGGCCGGCGGCCTGGTCGAGATCGATACAGCGCCGGGGGCGGGCACCACCGTCAGGCTCATCCTCCAGCGCGCGGCGGCCGCGATCGAGACGGGGCCGGACAATGATCCCGGCAGCGCGGACAGCCCGGCGTCGCCGCTCGACGGGCGCCATATCCTGGTGATCGATGACGATCCGGACGTTCTGAACGTCGTCGCGGATTCGCTGACCGCGCTCGGCGCCACTGTGCGGACGGCGCATGACGGTCCCTCCGGGCTGGCGAGCGCGATCGAGGATGCTTATGATCTGGTGATCGTCGATTTTGCCATGCCGGCGATGAACGGTGCCGATGTGGCGGCGCAATTGCGCGCGGCGCATCCCGGTCGCCCGGTGCTGATCGCGACGGGCTTTGCCGATTCCGCGCGGCTCGATGTGCTGACCGGCGACGGCGTGGCCATCATCCGCAAGCCGTTTGCGACCGCAGCGCTGCTCGCGGCGATTGAGGCCTTGCTCGGCGGGGCGCAGTAGCGGATCGGGAAGGCGGCATTTGGCAGGGGAGCTCGGACTCGAACCGAGGGCCTTCGGTTTTGGAGACCGACGCTCTAACCAGCTGAGCTACACCCCTGTGCGGCACAAGCCTTTAGCCCCGCCATGCGGGCGACGCAAGATCGCTCTTCGGCGACGAGGTCAGGCGACTGCGGATGCCCGCCCGGCGGCGCGTAGCACGACCGCACGGGCTTCTTCCACTGGAAGCGGGCGGCCGAAATAATAGCCCTGCACCTTGGTGCAGCCTAGTTCATAGACCATGCTGTGTTCCTCTTCAGTTTCTACCCCCTCGGCCGTCGTCGCCATCCCGAGAGATTGCGCGAGCGCGACCACCGCGCGGATGATCGCAATTGCTTCCGGCACCTTTTTGGATGCGCCCTGCACGAAACTGCGATCGATCTTAATCGACGAAAACCGTGTGCGACTGAGATAGCCAAGTGAGGAATAGCCCGTCCCGAAATCATCAAGCGAGAGCTTTACGCCGAGATCGAGAATGCGCTCGAGCACCTTGATGGCGCCTGATCCCTCACGCATGAATACACTCTCAGTTACTTCAAGCTCCAGCCGGTCAGGCGCCAAACCGCTATTGGCGAGCGCGGAGGCGACGACGTTAACAAAGCTGGGTGAATTAAGTTGCTCGGGCGAGACGTTGACGGCAACGCGTACGGGAGTGGCCCAGCCCGCCGCCTCGTCACAGGCAGTGCGCAAGACCCATTCGCCGATCGGGCCAATCATTCGGGTATCCTCGGCTAGCGGAATGAACTTGACCGGCGAGACATTGCCTAGCTCCGGGTGCGTCCAGCGCAGCAGGGCTTCGAAGCCCGTGAGCGCGCCGGTCGCGGCATTGACGACTGGCTGATAATTGAGGTGGAGCTCGCCATTGGTCAGCGCCTTGCGCAACGCCATTTCCAGCACGCGCCGTTCTTCGGCGACGATATGGAGCTGCGGTTCGTAGATGTGGCAGGTGTTGCCGCCGGCATCCTTTGACCGATAAAGTGCCAGGTCGGCAGATCTGATCAGCATTTCGGTGGTCCGGCCGTCACGCGGACCGATAGCGATGCCAAGGCTGGCGCCTATGTGCAGAGTGTTCTGGTCGATGTCGTAAGGCTTGGAGATCGCTGCGATGATCGATTCCGCGAGGCGCACGACCTGCTCGGTGTCGCTGGCATCGCTGATCACAATCGCGAATTCATCCCCGCCGAGCCGCCCGACGATGTCGCGTTCGCCGATCAGGCCGCGCAGTCGCTCCGCCACCATTACCAGCATTCGATCGCCCACCGGATGGCCAAGCGTGTCATTGACTGCCTTAAAGCGGTCGAGATCAATCATCATGAACGCGCAGCGCGCATTCCATTTTTCGGCATCCGCCATGGCGCGCGACAAGGTCTCGGTCAGGAGCAACCTGTTGGCGAGGCCTGTTAGAATATCGAAGCGCGCCATACGATTGATCTTGTCGGCCGATGCCCGGGCATCAGTAATGTCCGACCCGACCCCGCGAAAGCCGATAAAATTACCCGTATCGTCGGTACGGGGGGTCGCGGCCATTTCCCACCAGCGATCGACGCCATTGATTTGTACCGGGAGCACCAGCTCGCGAAAGGCTTCGCGGCTTTTGAGTTTGTCGGCGAGCGTTCGCAGGCCAGCGGAGAATTTACCGGTTTCCCATGCCGATCCTGCTAAGACCTGCAGGAACGGCATTTTGTTGATGGCGATCGGATCAAGCCCGACGGCATAGGCAAAACGTGGCGAGGCGCGCACAATGCGGCGCGCTGCGTCGATTTCCCATAGCCAGTCGGCGCTCCGGTCTTCCTCATCGTTGAGTAACAGGCTGACGGTTTCGTCGCGCTCGGCCAAGGCGATCTCATTCGCCCGGATTATAACAAGCGCCTTGGCTCGGCCAAAACAGCCAATCATCAGCAATATGGTGAATAACGATGTCGCCGCCGCCGGCAATGCCCCGACGACCATCGCCAACGCGACACTGATCGAACCACCCAAAATGGCGAGGAAACTGATCGTGGCCAGCGGCAGCGCCGCCATTGCTACCGATGATGCCGTCATCAGAACCGATAGGATGATCCACATGCCGAGCGCGTCGCCCATATCCGCATGGGTGCAAAGCGCAATGGGTGGCACTGCCCAGACTACGCCGAGTGCGATCCCCTCCAATACCGTATCTCGGACGGCTTCAATCGGTGCGATGGATGCATTGCGATGCGTGGAACTGAGACGGCGAAAGGCGATTGAGACGCTGATTGCCGCCACAGCGGCACCCCAGCTTAGCCGCGCCCAGGCCGGGATCAAATCCACCGTCAGCAGGATGACCATCGCAGCACCGACCACATTGGCGGCGAGCATAAACAGCGCAAGTTGGCGTCCGGCATGTAGCTGGGCAGCGCGGATTGGGCCCCAATCGGTCGAATCAGCCGGGTCATAGAGGCCCAGCAATGCGCAAGCATCGATCTTCGGCTGTGCGAATTGCGAGGCAATTTGGATTGTCACACCGATACTCTACACCGCCGTTGGTTAGCGGATGGTTAGAGCAATGCTAGATCTGAAGCATTTTGCGGCGCTATGCGGCAATCGCATAGGGCTTGATATCACCGCTCAGATAAAGGTTGCGCGCCTTGGCGCGGCTCAACTTGCCCGAGCTGGTGCGGGGAAGGGTACGCGGCGGGATCAATTCGATCACGCAGTTCATGCCGGTGACCGAGCGGACCTTTTCGCGGATGGCTTCGCGCAGGCGAATTCGCTCCTTCTCGTCCGAACTCCGGCACTGCACGAGCACCGCGGGGGTCTCTTCGCCGCCCGGCGTAGTGATGGCAAAGGCAGCGATATCGCCAGCCTTGAACCCGGGCAGTTGCTCCACCGCCCATTCGATATCCTGCGGCCAATGGTTCTTACCATTGACGATGATCATGTCCTTGGCGCGACCGACAATATAGACATAGCCGTCAGACAGATAGCCCATGTCCCCTGTGTCGAGCCAGCCATCGACGAGGCAGGCAGCGGTAGAGTCAGGATCGCGGAAATAGCCGTCCATGATCGACGGCCCCTTGCACCAAATCTTGCCGATCGCCCGTTCGGGCAGCGGCGTGCCGTCTTCTTCGCGGACTTCGACCATCATGTCGCGCACCGGTTTGCCGCAATTGACGATCGCGCGAAAACGCTGAGGGCGATCCTGCCCCGAGGCAACGCCCGACAGCTGGGTTTCTTCGACCAGCTCGACGCGAATGCCCTCACCCGGCGGCATGATCGAGACCGCCAGGGTCGCCTCGGCGAGGCCATAGCTTGGCAGGAACGCGTTGGCCGTGAATCCGGCGCCTTCGAAGGCATCGACAAAGCCCTGCATCACGTCCGGGCGGATCATGTCGGCGCCATTGCCGGCAATCCGCCAGCGCGATAGATCGAACCGACCCGATGCCTTAGTCTGGCTCGACATGCGCCGGGCGCAGATATCATAGCCGAACGTTGGCGAATAGCTTACGGTTGTTCCCATGTTGCGAGTGATGAGATCTAGCCATGCGAGCGGACGCCGCGCGAAATCCTCCGTCTTCAAATAATCGACAGACAGCTGGTTGGCGACAGGGGACAGGAAACAACCGACCAGGCCCATGTCGTGATACCAAGGCAGCCAAGAGACGCAGCGATCGCTTGCGATCAGGTCCATGCCATGGCTGTGTGCGGCAAGATTATTGAGCAGCGCCCGGTGGGTGACGGCGACGCCATGCGGAAACCGCGTCGAGCCGCTAGAATATTGCAGATAGCCTATATCGTCTGGCTTCGCCTGAGGCAAAGGTGCCGCCGGCGCAGGACGATTGCCGAGATCGGCCCAGTCCATGCCCGCAACATTGGCGAGCCGGGCGGCTTCGCCTGCCATGTCGGCTAGCTCGGGCGGATAGATCAGCATCGATGGATCGCAGCTGCCGAGCTGGACACGAATCTGCTCGATATAGGCGTCGCGGCCGCCGAACGACGTCGGCAAGGGCAGGGGTACAGGCCATGCACCGGCATAGACCACGCCGAAGAACAGGGCGGCAAATTCTGGTCCAGTTTCGGCGACCATCGCGATCCGGTCGAGCGGCTTCACGCCGATCGCCATCAGGCGAAGTGCGGTGTCAATGGCATCGGTGCGCAGTTCGGCAAAGGGGTAGGGGCGCGACAAACTGCCGCGTGCATCGTGAAAATTCAGCCCGCGCTTGCCCGCAGCGGCATAATCAAGCGCTTCGCCGAGTGTCTCGAAATCGGCGAAACGCCGTGGCAAATCATCATAGGTCGCCGTTGGGACATGCGCATAGGGCGGTGTATCCGCCGCGATCTTATCGATTTGCGCCATATCCGTACCCATGTTCTGTACCCTTGATCGCGACTTTTTGATCCGTCGCCAACGAGAAGTCGATCGCTTTGCCCCGAGCAAGCGTTTAAAATCCGGTGTGAGTGTGGCACAATGATGGCATGCGCGTTGCCAGAGAACCTCTCAAGCCGCTCGACGATCCTGCTTTGGAACGGCTGGCGCTGCGCTATGTTGAACGTTTCGCGACGACCAGGGTTCGGCTGGCGACCTATCTGGACGGCAAGATCCGGCTGCGCGGCTTTGACGGCGCGCCGCCCGATACCGCGGCGATCGCCAAACGATTCGCCGAGGCCGGCTATATTGATGATCGCGCCTTTGGGAGTGCGCGCGCGCGCGCGATGGCACGACGGGGACTAGGGGCCCAGCGCGTGGCTGGTGCACTGCATCATGCGGGCATCGGCAGCGAGGACCGCGCCGCTCTCGCGCCCGTCATTGCCGACCTTGCGCTGGAGGCGGCGCTGGCGTTTGCGCGGAGGCGGCGGATTGGGCCCTATGCGCATGAACAAGCCGATCGGGCGGCGCGCGAAAAACATGTCGCGGCGATGATTCGCGCCGGTCATGAGATTGGCCTGGCGCGGCGGATCGCGGCGATGGCGCCAGGCGATGACACAAGCCAGCTGGGCGATGATCGCTAACCTTTGTCGCAGCCGGCGCCACTCTATTTAGCAAAGAAGCGTCGAGAGATTTTACCCGATGATTTTATGTGCTAATAATCGTTACGGGGGGAGTTTGTATCATGCGTATGGAGCCGCAAACGACGAGCGCGCCCGCGGAAACGCTTGATCGCCCAAAGGCGATCGCTGCGCCGGATGACCGCGCTGAGGCTGATCCGCTTGAACCTTCCGTCCCTGAAATGTCGGTGAAGGGAACATTAAAATGGTTCGATGTCACGCGGGGCTTCGGCTTCCTGGTCGCGGATGATCCGGCAATAGGGGACGTACTGATCCATTTTTCGGTGTTGCAGGCCCATGGCCGACGCAGCCTGCCCGAGGGCGCGATGATCGAATGCGTGGCCGTCAAGCGTGATCGGGGATTTCAAGCGCGAGACATCGTGTCGATCGATCTCTCCCATGCCGTCGAGCCCCCGCTTCGCGCCAGAGCCGCCGGCGACCGGACCGATCCCGCCGCGCTAATCGACGAGGCGGGCGCGTTCGAGCCGGTGACGGTGAAATGGTTCAATCGTCTGAAGGGCTATGGTTTTCTGGTGCGCGATGCCGATTCGGCCGATATATTCGTCCATATGGAAACGCTGCGGCGTGGCAATATCGGCGAGGTGGAGCCGGATGAACCGCTGCGCGCCCGCATCGTCGAGGGGCGCAAAGGGCCGCTGGCGGTGATGGTCGAACGGGAAGGCTGACGCATAATGATATTGATGCACCGTCGCGGCGCTACTGCGGCGTTGGCCGCGCTGTTTCTGCTGCCGGCCTGTTCGGGCAACGGCCTGACCGCAGCGGGACGAAGCGACGTCAAGGCCCAGACGATCACCGTGGTAATCACCAGCAGCAACGGCGCGCATCATTTCCAGGTGGAAATCGCCAAGACCGAGCAGGAACAGCAGCGCGGGCTGATGTTCCGGACCGATATTCCGCGCGATGGCGGCATGCTGTTTGCACCCTATCCACCGAGCGGGCCGCCGGCCGAGGCGAGATTCTGGATGAAAAATACGCCGACTCCGCTCGACATTATTTTCATCCGCAGGGACGGATCGATCGCGCATATCGCTGAAAATACAACGCCTTTTTCGGAAGCGTCGGTCGAATCGGGCGAGCCAGTTGCCGCCGTGCTGGAGCTGCGCGGCGGGCGGACTGCCGAGTTGGGCATCGCCGAAGATGATATGGTTCACTGGCCCGGCCGTGCGTCGCGCTAGGCCGCAATGCCACGACGGCCCCGTCGGAATCGATCCCCTGGGCACGCGAGGCTGTTGCTGCCCGCGCCGCCAACGGCTAAGCGCCGGTAATGGGCGTACTCGGATCGATCTTCACCTGGTGGAATGGAGCCACCATCGGCACCAATTGGGCGTTGCGCGGTAAAACGCGCGCGGGCGAGGATTCGCTCGGCAACGTCTATTATCAGGGCGGGGTCGATATGAATGGTATCCCCCGGCGTTGGGTGATCTATTCCGGCGCCAATGATGCCAGCCGCGTGCCGCCCGAATGGTTCGGCTGGCTGCACCATCAGGTTGAGGCGCTGCCCGATCAATCACTGCCGCCGCCGCGCCGCTGGCAAAAGCCGGCGCAGCCCAATCAGACCGGCACGGCCAATGCTTTTCGGCCCGCTGGGGCGCTTGAAAAAGGCGGCCATCGCGCCGCTGCCACTGGTGATTACGAAGCGTGGACGCCGGGCGAGTAAGGCCATGGCTGTTGGCTGGGGGCGGCGCGCTGCTGCTTGCCCTGGCCATTTGGGCCGCTGTGCGCTTTTTCAGCGGACCATCGGCTGACGATGTCGCTGTCAAGACGGTCGGCACCAGCGTGCTCGACCAGGTGCAGGCTGCGTCGGACGTCGTTACCGTCGATGTGACGCCCGATCTCGCCCAGATCCGCGGCACCACGCCAATGGCCCAGCGAGTCGCGGTGCTCGGCTTGCTCAACAAGCGCAACGGCGTGGCGCGCGATATCACGCTGAAGCCAGGCCAGGCCGTTCGTGTCGGCGATGTCGTGGTGCGGTTGCGCGCCTGCGAACATACCGCCCCCTGGGAGCAGGAAGAATTTACCGGCGCGTTCGTCCAGCTCGATGTCCAGCAGCCCGATCGCCAATGGCGACGTTTCTTTTCAGGCTGGCTGTACAAGGAGCGTCCTGCGCTCAACGTCGTCCAGCATCCGGTTTATGATGTCTGGACCAAAAGCTGTGCAATGAGTTTTCCGAGCGGCGGCGAAGCCGTTGCCGGCGCGGCCGGCGACAGCCGATCGAGCGCAAAGAAATCGGCAGCCGGCGCTTCGGCCGATGCCTCGCCCGGGGACAAAGCCGCGCCGAGCGCACCGGCCACCGCGCCATCGACGGCAGTTGACAACAACCCCAAATAATCACGCCGGCTGATCTCGGTGGCGCCAAGCGACGCGAGATGATCCGTCTGGAACTGGCAATCGAGCAACGCGAACCCGCCGACGCGCAGCCGCGCCACCAACCAGGCCAGCGCGACTTTTGAGGCGTCTCGCGCGCGGCTGACCATGCTCTCGCCGAAAAAAGCGCGACCAAGCGCCAAACCGTACAGCCCGCCGACCAGCCGGTCACCGTCCCAGCATTCGATGGAATGGGCGTAGCCCATGCGATGCAGCTCGGTGAAGACCGATTCGATCGACGGGTTGATCCAGGTATCGGGGCGATCGAGCGCGGAATCAGCGCATAATGCGATGATCTGCGCAAAAGCGGTGTCGGCGGTGACGCGATACCGGTCGCTGACCACCGTCTTCCTGAGCGAATGCGACAGATGAAAAGCGTCAAGCGGCATGATCGCGCGCCTTTTGGGTTCCACCCAATAGACGCTATCGGCACTGCGGTGGTCGGCCATCGGGAAGACGCCGACCGCATAAGCGCCCAGCACCAGCTTTGGATCAAGCCAGGCCACGGGCAATGGCGCCGTCAGCGCCCGCCCGCCGAGGCCGTCAGGCGCTTTTCGATCGCCTGCCAGAGCTGCGCAAACGCCTGACCTGAGGGAGTTTTCGAAGCGAAACTGCCAACCGGGGCGCGCCGCACCGTCATTGATTCGATCACGCTCGCCATCGGGATGACGGGCCAGTCGGGGTGTTTAGCCAGCGCCTCGCCATGGAGTTTGCGGCGCTTATCAACCATCGAATGGACTGGCATCAGCTGTGCGCGGTTGCCGAGCTGTTCGGCGACCTCGGCAAAGGCGCGCTCGGACAGCGGCGAGGGGATCACCGGCACCACGATCAGATCGGCCGCGCGCATCACCTGATCGCTCGTCTCGGTCAGTCCCGGCGGGCAATCGAGCAGTACCCGATCATAATGTTTGCCAACCGAAGCAAGCAATTTGGTGAGCAGTTTTTTCTTGTCGATCTCGTGAAACAGCACATCGAGGCCCCGCAGAGACGAATCCGCGCCAATCAGGTCGAGGCGTTCGATGTCGGTCTTACGCACCAGTTTCTGGGGATCGATATCCTTGGTGAAGATCGACTGGGCCTGATCCTTGGTCTTGCGATCGGTGAGCATGAAGGTGCTCGCCGCCTGCGGATCGAGATCCCAGAGCAACGTACGGCGCGACGACAACGTCGCGGCGCACCAGGCGAGATTGACGGCGAGGGTCGTCTTGCCGACGCCGCCTTTCAGGCTGTAGATTGCAATGGTGGCCAAGGGGCAATGATCCTCCGTCGTTGGCGCGCTATCGTGCCTAACCCGGCCGGTTGGCGCAACCCATTGCCGTTTTTGCCAAGAAAAAGGGCCGGTGGTTCGATGAACCCCGGCCCGTATTGGATGGCGACGATGACGCCGGAGTTATTTCTTGCAGGCCTGGCTTGGCTTGCCCGGCTGCGCCAGCGTGATCGCTTCCGGCGTGCCGCTGAGCGAATAGCCATCGGCGACGAACGGCCCGCCGGCCTTTTCAGCGGTGAGCTTAATTGGCGTTGCTTCGCGGCTGCCGCGCAGATTGACCTGCGTGTCGCCCGAGAAGAAATCAACAAAGGCCAGGCTGTTGTCCTTGCAGCGGAACGTCACGGTCGCCTTGATCGAGGGCGGCAGGACGATCTTGGGCGCCTTTGCCAACGCGTCGGCCTGCGGGTCGGGCGCCTGCGACGTCACGACTTCCGGTTTTTGATCACAAGCGGCCAGCGGGAAAACCAGCAGGGCGGCAGCGGCGATGAGCAAGGATGTTTTCATAGCGCCGAAACGCTTCGCGCACGCAACAAGTTTCGTCAAGGGGCCTTATTTTGCGCCGCCTCGCTATTTTGCACTGCAATATTTCTGTCATCAAACTGTCGCGAAATCGACCGTCGCTACTCGTGAAACTCATGCGCTTCCGGGATCCGGCCAAAGGCGATTTTGGTGCCGACCCGATCGATCCGCCCGCCATGAATCGGCCCGACCGAGACCGCATGGCGGCCGAATTTTTCGTTGATCGAGTCCATTGCCCGGCTGAGGGCCAGCCCCCGTGTCTCGCGCGCCAGCGGATCATCGGGATCGAGATGCGCGAACAGGGACTGTTGTTCGCCGGCAACCGGCTCGATCTCGCCAAGCGTCACGCCGATCATCCGCAGCTGGAAGCCGCCACCGCGTTGCCGGCCCGCTGCCGCCAGTTGCGGGAACAACGCGTCAAGCGCCGCGAGGATCACAAAGCTGTCCTGCGTTGCCGGCAATTTGACGGATGCGCGCCAGTGACTCTTGTCATCCTCAAACTTGCCGTGAAGCATCAGCAGCCGGCTGCGATAGCCCTTGCGGCGAAGCCGGCTGGCAGCCTTGAGCGCCAGGCGGCGTGCGGTTAGCCGCACCGGTTCCAGCCCGCGCTTCCCCGGCGACAGGACATGGCTGTGGCCGATCGTGCGGCTCTGCGTCGGCTTTTCGGGTAGATCGACGCCGTGGAGCAGATACCAGAGCCGGTCGCCATTGGTGCCGCCCCAGGCGGCGCCAGCGTCGCGTGGGCGCCGCTCGCACAATTGGCGGATGTCGTTGATTCCCTCCTGCGCGAGGCGCTTTTCCATCTTGGCGCCGATCCCGGCAATATCCCGCAGCTTAAGGTCAAATAGCCGCTGCGGCAGCGTCTCTGCCGACAAAATGACGAGGCCGTCCGGCTTCATCATGTCGGATGCCAGCTTGGCGAGCAGCCGGTTGGGGGCGATGCCGATCGAACTGGTCATACAGCCACCGATATTGGCGATGATGCCGGCTTTGATCCGGTGGGCGAGCGCGGTTGCGGCAGCGGGGCTATTCTCGTTATCGAGCAACCGGCAGGCGACCTCGTCGATCGAGCAGACCTTCGTAACCGGGATATGCTTCCAGATTTCGGCGACGATGGCGTCGTGGAATTCGACATATTTGTCGTGCCGTGCCGGCGTAACGATCAGGTCGCGGCACAGCCGTTTCGCTTCCCAGACCGGCGTACCGGTCTTTATCCCGAATTTCTTCGCCTCGATGCTCGCGGCGATTGCCACCGTGGTGTCGCTGTCGACCGGCGCTACCAGGATAGGTTTGCCGCGCAATGCCGGGTTCAGCTGCTGCTCGACACTTGCGAAATAGCTATTGAGATCGAGAAACAGCCAGCGCAGCGGCCGTGGTGGCAGGGTGAGGCCGACCTGACCGGCCGGCCGTGACGCATCGGCAGCGGTGGCTGGCGCTGCGCCGTCAGCGAGATGTTCGGTGCGGGTGACGGCGGTGAACATAAACGGAACATAGCGCGGCGGCGATGCGTAGGGAAGGCCCGCGATCGACGGCGAGCGCACGCCGGGGCGAAAAAGGCATCGGATCGGGGCAGATCGCCGTTGCCTTTTTTGAAAGCCACTTGCGCTGGCGCGCGCGCGGCGTAGCATGCCGGCCATGACCAAGATTGCCACCTATGCCGCGTTCTGGCCGCATTATCTGCGCGAACATGCCCGGCCGGAAACGCGGATGCTGCATTATGCCGGCACGGCGATGACCTTTGGCTTTGCGGCGATCGCGGTGATGCTGGGCGGCTGGTGGTGGGCGCTGGTGCCGATTGCCGGCTATGGCATGGCCTGGCCTGCGCATTTTGCGGTCGAGAAGAATCGGCCCGCGACCTTCACCTATCCGCTCTGGTCGCTGATCAGCGATTACCGCATGTTTTTCCTGTGGCTAGCTGGCCGGCTGCCGGCGCATTTGATGGCGGCGGGGGTGCGGTGAGATCAGCCGCCGGTCGATAGTGGCGGTTGATCGTTCGACAGTTTCGGTGGCTTGCAGCGCGCGGGTTGCCGCGCCATTGATGAAGTCATGTCCACGATCCCCCATACGCTCGCGCTGATCGGCAACACTCCGCTCGTTCGCCTGAAAGGGCCGAGCGAGACCAGTGGTGCCGAGATTTTCGCCAAATGTGAATTCGCCAATCCCGGCGCCTCGGTGAAAGACCGTGCGGCGCTGTATATCGTCGAGGATGCCGAGGCACGCGGTGTGATCAGCCCTGGCGGCACGATCGTCGAGGGGACGGCGGGCAATACCGGCATCGGCCTGGCGCTGGTCGCCAATGCCAAGGGCTATAAGACGATCATCGTCATGCCCGATACCCAGAGCAAGGAGAAAATGGACACGCTGCGGGCGCTGGGTGCCGAGCTGGTGCTGGTGCCGGCCTGCCCCTATTCCAACCCCTGCCATTTCGTCCACCAGTCGCGCCGGATCGCCGAGGAGACGCCCAATGCGGTATGGGCAAACCAGTTCGACAACATCGCCAATCGCCGCGCGCATATCGTTGGGACGGCCGAGGAAATCTGGGCGCAGATGGACGGTCGGATTGACGGCTTTACCTGTGCGGCGGGGACGGGGGGCACGATCGCCGGGGTTGGCATGGGGCTGAAGAGCAAGGACGAACGCGTCACGATCGCGCTCAGCGATCCACATGGCGCCGCGCTCTATGAATATTACGCGCATGGCGAGCTGAAATCGGAAGGGTCCTCGGTTGCCGAGGGCATCGGGCAGGGGCGGATTACCGCCAATCTGGAGGGCGCGCCGATCGATACCCAATATCGGATTTCGGATGCCGAGGGCTATGAGTGGGTGCGGCGGCTCCTCGATGAAGAGGGACTGTGCCTGGGTTTGTCTTCGGGAATCAATGTGGCGGGCGCGGTGCGGCTGGCACGCGATCTCGGGCCGGGAAGCCGGGTTGTGACGATTCTGTGCGACACTGGCTTTCGCTACCTGTCGACCTTGTATAACCCCGTGTGGCTTGCCGCGAAGGGGCTGGCTATGCCGGCCTAAATTGCCGTTGGCGCGGCGGTGCGTTCGACAAAGGCAGCCGACTCGGCTATTTGGCGAGCGGATTATGAAAAGTGCGCAGGAACCGTCCCAGGCTATACAGCGAGTGAAGGTCGGCATGACGGGGCTCGCCTTTGTCATGCTGCTGATCGGGCTCGCGAGCGCCATTTTCAGCTCGGCAAGCCGTGAGCCGGCGGCAGCGACGGCGGCGGACGGGCGCAAGACGGCGCTGATCGCCAATTTGGCGAGCCCAGCGGGCAATGGTGCCGATCCGGTTAAGGAGCCGCTGGCCGAACTTGGCGTGGCGCCGAGTGCGGCGACTGAGGCGCTCAACGTCACGGCCCCGTTGCCGCCCCCGGCGCCGATGGCTAATGGAACGCGGCCCCAGCCCTGAAGCGTGCGCAGCCCCGCCAATGGGGTTTCAGCCCCACCGACCGGGACGGTGTATAGGGATTGCCAGCGCGCACTGCATCAGTGGTGGAATTTAACCAAATCGATATAGAACAGACTAAGAACATTTTGAGTAATACCGGTCCATCCTGATGAGTAATTGCCCGCAGATGGCCTGATTACCCCTAAATTCCCCGAAATTCCCATTGCATCCCCGTTTCACCCTTGATAGACCTTTGGTTAACAGGGGCGGGCTCTCTTGTTGGCGATTCCAGGGGCTGCGCGTGGCAACATTGCCGTTTCGCAGAGCAAGAGAGCTATGCGCGCCACGAACGAGGTGGGCGTGTCGATCAAGGGCATCTATCAGGGCTATGCGCTGCAGCAGGTCGACGACAAGGGTCGCGTCGCGATCCCGTCATCGCTGCGCGCCACGCTGATTGCCCGAAGCCCGGCCGATGGCGATCCCAAGGATATCGCGCAGATTGTGATCGGCGTGCATGAAGGCGATCAGTGCCTGGTAGGATATGACGTGGCGCAAGGTGCGGCGCGCTTTGCCGCGCTTGAGGCGCGGGCGCTGGCCCATGCCGGGCCTGACGGCGCGCCGAATGACGAAATTCTGCGCCGGGGCATGGCGGTTGATACCTTGCCGTTCGATGCCAGCGGCCGTTTCATCATGCCCAGCTTTCCCCGCAAACGCGTGAAAATCGGCAAATATGCGTTCTTCTACGGCCTGGGCAATCATTTCGAGATCTGGGACCCGGCCTCGCTGCTCGCCTCGCCGCGCGCGACCGACACGATGAAGGACATGGTGACACATTTCCTCGACGAACGCGGGGAAAAGCTGTGAACGCCCCGCATGTGCCCGTGCTGCTCGATGCGGTAATCGCCGCGCTGGCGATCGTACCGGGCGAATGCCATGTCGATGCAACCTTTGGCGCCGGGGGCTATACCCGCGCGATGCTGGCAAAGGGGGCGCGGGTGATTGCCTTCGATCGCGACCCCGATGCGATTGCGGCCGGGCAGGCGCTGGTCGTCGAGAGCAATGGGGCGCTGACGCTGGTGCATGCGCTGTTTTCGACCATCCCGGCCGAACTCGCCCAGCGCGATGCCCTGCCAGTCGACGGGTTGGTGATGGATATCGGTGTCTCGTCAATGCAGATCGACCAGCCTGATCGCGGCTTTTCGTTCCAGTCGGATGGCCCGCTCGACATGCGGATGAGCCGCGACGGTATCAGTGCGGCTGATTTCATCAACGACGCCGAAGAAGCGGAAATTGCCGACGTCCTGAAGCTTTATGGTGAAGAGCCCCGCGCCCGCCGGGTTGCCCGCGCCATCGTCGCTGCGCGCCCAATGACGACCACCGGCGAACTGGCCGGCGTGGTGCGCCGCGCGCTGGGCTATCGCCCGCATGACAAGAAGGATCCATCGACGCGGACCTTTCAGGCGATCCGCATAAAAATAAATCAGGAACTTAATGAGCTAGAGAGTCTTCTTAATACATCAGAAAGCATCTTGAGCCCGGGAGGACGCCTAGCGGTCGTCAGCTTCCACAGCCTGGAAGACAGGCTGGTCAAGCGCTTCCTCAGACAACGTAGCGGCACCATGCCTGGCGGGTCTCGACACCTGCCGCAAGCCACTCCCGCTTCTCTGCCCAGTTTCCATATTACCGGCCGCGCCGTTCGTGCGGACGAGGAAGAGATTGCCCGCAATCCGCGGGCGCGTTCGGCAACATTGCGAGCGGCGCAGCGAACTGTAGCAGCGCCCTGGCCAGTAGGAGAGACAAGATGACAGCGGCATATCGCATGCGAGGGCTGGGCTGGTTCGTAAGCGGCGTGATCGTCGTGCTCGGCTTTTATCTTGTGTCGCTGCAGGTAGCGGCCGAGCGCAAGCGTGTCGCCGACATGGATCGCAAGATCCTGCTGGCGAAGCGAGACATCCGATCGTTGGAAACCGAGTTCGATACGCGCGCCAACCTCGCCCAGCTCGAACGCTGGAACGGCGATGTGTTCGCGCTGACCGCGCCGGCATCGGACCAGTTCGTTGCTGACGAGGCGACCTTGGCGTCGATCGACTTGAATGCCCCGGCTGGCGGCAGTCAGGCTCAGGTCGCCTCGTATATCGTGCCGTCGGCACCCCGCGCCGTCGACGTGATCGCCCCCGCGCCCGAGCCCGTTTCACCGCCGGTGGTGCCCGCCGCCCGGCCCGGTCGAACCCTGCTCGCCAGCGTCGCCGCAGTGCAAACCCATGCGGGCGGCCAGCGGATTGGCGCAATCGCCATGCTCGACCGCAAGCTGCTCAGCGATTCGACGCTTGGCGACCTGATGACCAGCGCGCATGCGGAAGCGGTAGGCGGCCGTTGAGTGTACTCGTCGCCAGACCTGTAGCGACGCGCCGACCGACCGGACAGCGCCACCACCCGATGTCGGCGATCGCGCCGGTGCGGTTGATGATGCTGATGTTGCTGATCGCCGCCGGCGTGTTGCTGGTGCTGTTGCGGCTGGCCTTTCTAGCCGCCTTTGCGCAGCCGGCGACGACGCGCGAGGGCGCGGCCGCGCTGGTACCGTTGCGGGGCGATATCGTCGATCGCAACGGGGCGCCGCTCGCCCGGACCATCGATGCATGGTCAATCGGCATCCATCCCAACAAGATGGTCAACAAGCCCGAGGAGCTGGCGCCCAAGCTCGCCGCGCTGATGCCCGAGCATGACAGCGGCTGGTATCTTGCCCGGCTGCGTTCGGGCACGTCATTCTTCTACCTGCAACGCCGCGCTATGCCCGAACTGGTCAAGGCCGTGAACGCACTGGGCGAGCCCGCCGTCGATTTCGCGCGCGAGCCCGAACGTCTGTATCCGCAATCGAGCATGGCCGCGCATGCCATCGGCTTCATCAATGCCAATGGCAACGGCATGAGCGGGATGGAGCGCGTGCTCAATGAGCGGCTGACAAACCCTATCGAGCGTTCGACCCCGATCGCGCTGTCGCTCGATTCGCGCGTCCAGGCCGCTTTCGAGAGTGAACTCGGCAATGCGATGCTGTCGTTCAAGGCAAAGGCTGCAGCAGGCGTGATGCTCGATGTCCAGACCGGCGAAGTGATCGCGATGGTGTCGTTTCCGATGTACAATCCCAACCGCGTCCGCGACGCCACGCAGGATGGGTTACGCAATAACGTGACGCAATCGGTCTATGAACTCGGTTCGACCTTCAAGCCGATCACGATGGCGGCGGCAATCGATTCTGGTGTCGTTACATCGATGTCCCGGCGTTTCGACGCGCGTGAGCCGCTGCAAATCGGCCGCTTCAAGATCAAGGACGATCATCCGCAACGGCGTTATCTCGATATTCCGGAAACACTTGTCCATTCGTCCAATATCGTCACTGCGCGGATTGCCGACGAGCTCGGTGCCGACCGGATGCAGGCGATGTTCCGCAAGCTGGGGTTCGACACCGCACCGGATATCGAACTCCGCGAAAAGCAGCGCCCGCTCTGGCCCAATTACTGGGCGCGCGTGACGGTAATGACGAGCGGCTTTGGCCACGGGATTGCAGTGACGCCGCTTCATCTGGCGAGTGCCTATGCCGCGCTCGTCAATGGCGGCATCTGGCGACCGGCAACATTGATGCGGGTTGCGCCCGGCAAGGCCAGCGAAGGGCGGCGCGTGATTTCGCCCGCTACCAGTGACCGGATTCGCCAGCTGCTGCGGCTGGTCGTGCTCGACGGTACCGGCCGAAAAGGTGAATCGCCCGGCTATCGTGTCGGCGGCAAGACCGGCACCGCTGAAATTGCAATGAAGAGCGGCTATTCGCATAGTCGCAATGTCTCAACCTTCGCCGCCGCCTTCCCGATGGACGCGCCCCGTTACGTGGTGATCGCCATGCTCGATTCGCCCGTCGCCAATGCCCAATCGGCAGGGCAGACGACGGCGGCGTGGACGGTTGCGCCGGTGGTCAGCCGCGTCATCGCGCGGACCGGCCAGATGCTGGGCGTCATGCCCGACATGCGCCGTGATGTTGACGTGTCAGAACTAACTCCGCTGCTGTGGCATGCGCCCGGTGAAAACACGGCCGATCCCGAATGAAGCTGGGCGCGCTGACCGGCGGGGATGACCCACAGACCGTGACCGGCTTTGCGATCGATCATCGCAAGGTCGCGCCGGGCACGATCTTCGGCGCTTTCGAGGGCATGCGCGTCAATGGTGAGGACTTTATTCCCGCCGCTATCGCTGCCGGCGCGATTGCTGTCGTCGCCCGACCGGGCGCTGTGGTGATTGGCGCATTGCACATCGCCGCCGATAATCCGCGCGCTGCCTTTGCCGCTTTGGCGGCGGGGTTCTTCGCCCCCTTTCCCGCCACCGCAGTGGCGGTAACCGGCACCAACGGCAAAACCTCCACGGTCGAAATGACCCGTCAGCTGTGGCGGATGTTCGGCCATCACGCCGCGTCGATCGGGACGCTGGGCGTGACGACAGCCAATGACAGCGTGATCACCGGGTTGACCACGCCGGACATCGTCACCTTCCTCTCCAATGTCGGCGGGCTGGCGCGCGAAGGGGTGACCCATCTTGCCTTCGAGGCATCGAGCCATGGGCTGTCGCAATATCGAACCGAGGGGCTGCCGGTGCAGGCAGCTGCCTTTACCAATCTCAGCCGCGATCATCTTGATTATCACCGCGACATGGCGGATTATTTCACCGCCAAGATGCGCCTGTTCACCGATGTTCTCGCGCCCGATGGCACGGCGGTGGTGTGGGCCGACGACCAATATTCGGCGCGCGTAATCGATCTGGCGCGCGAGCGCGGCAATAAGCTGATCACGGTGGGCGAGCAGGGCGAAACGCTGCGGCTGGTGTCGCGCGACCCGACATTGCTTGGCCAGGGGCTGGTGATCGAAGCGGCGGGCACGCTGCACAAGGTCAATTTGCCGCTGATCGGGGCCTATCAGGCGGCCAATGCGCTGACCGCCGCCGGCCTCGTCGTTGCGACGGGGGGAGAGGTCGGGGCGACGTTGGCGGCGTTGGCGCGGCTGCAGCCCGTGCGGGGGCGGCTCGAGCGCGCCGTGATTACACGCACCGGCGCGCCGGTCTATGTCGATTATGCCCATACCCCCGATGCCATCGAGGCAGCCATCGCCGCGCTCAAGCCCCATGCGGCGGGTCGGTTGATCGTTCTGATCGGGGCCGGCGGGGACCGTGATTCGGGCAAGCGCGCGCCGATGGGCGAAATGGCGGCCCGCCTCGCCGATTACGTGATCGTCACCGACGATAATCCGCGCAGCGAGGACCCGGCCGCGATCCGCGACCAGGTCATGGCCGGCGCGCCCGGGGCAATCAACATTGCCGGACGGCGCGAGGCGATTGCCGCCGCGATCACTGCCGCTGGAGAGGGCGATATCGTGCTGCTGACCGGCAAGGGGCATGAGCAGGGCCAGATCGTTGGCGATCTGGTGATGCCGTTCGACGATGTCAGCGTTGCGCGGGATTGCGCGCAATGAGCGCGCCGCTCTGGACATCCGCCGCGATCGCCGCGGCCACCGGCGGCATTACCTCGACCGATTTCGAGGCGACGGGCGTCACATTCGATTCGCGCGAAGTCTGCCCCGGCGATTTGTTCATTGCGCTGAAGGGCGAGACCAGCGACGGGCATCTCTATCTCGACCAAGCCTTTGCGCGTGGCGCGGCGGGCGCGATCGTCAGCGCGCAAACCGCGCACCCGCATGTGCTGGTGAGCGACACGATGGCCGCGCTTGAGGCGCTTGGCGTGGCGGCGCGGGCGCGAACCACAGCGACGATCATCGGCGTGACCGGCTCGGTCGGCAAGACCGGCACCAAGGAAGCGCTGTTCGCGGCGCTCGACAGGGCTGCGCCCGGGCAGGTCCACCGCTCGGTCAAAAGCTATAACAATCATACCGGTGTACCGCTCAGCTTGGCGCGGATGCCCGCGACATCCCGTTTTGCGGTGCTCGAAATGGGGATGAACCATGCGGGTGAACTGGCGACGCTGACGCGCTTCGTGCGCCCGCATGTGGCGATCATCACAACCGTTGCCTCGGTCCATATTGAATTCTTCAAGGACGAAGCCGGGATTGCCGATGCCAAGGCGGAGATTTTCGAGGGGCTCGAACCCGGCGGCGCGGCGATCATCCCGTTCGATAACATTCATCGCGATCGCCTGATAGCGGCGGCGCAGGCGCAGGCCGCGCGGATCGTGACCTTTGGCAGCGGCCACGGGGCGGACGTGCGCGCGCTGGAGACGATGCGGACGCCGACTGGCGGCACCTTTGTCACCGCGCAATTGCTGACCCGTGAACTGAGCTTCACGGTCGGCCAGCCGGGCGCGCATCTGGTGTCGAATGCGCTGGCGGTGGTGGCGGCGGTCGAGGCGGCAAGGGGCGATGTCGCGCTGGCCGGTCTGGCGCTGGCCGAATTGGGCGGGCTGGCCGGACGTGGCGCGCGTTTCCTGACCCCGCTGGCCAATGGCGCGACCGCGCTGGTGATCGATGAAAGCTATAACGCGAACCCGGCCTCGATGCGCGCGACGCTGGCGGTGCTGGCGGCGGAACCGGCGCCGCGCAAGCTGGTTGTGCTGGGCGAAATGCGCGAAATGGGCGATGATAGCGCGGCGTATCATGCCGATCTGGCCGCGCCGGTGATCGCCGCCGGCGTCAGCACCGCCATATTGGTTGGTGCCGGGATGAAGGCGCTTGCAAACGCGCTTGAGGGGCAGGTTGATTTCGTCCATGTGCCGGACGCTGCTGCCGCGCTGGTACATCTGAAAACGATGCTGACGGCCGGGGACGCGGTACTCATCAAGGGTTCGAATGGCGTGGGGCTGTCGGCTCTGGTTGCAGCGCTGGGGGGCGGAAAACCATAATGTTATATTATATTGCAGCCTATCTCGGTTTCCCCGGCGTGCTGAACCTGGTGCGTTATCTCAGCTTCCGCAGTGGTGGCGCGGTGGCGACAGCGCTGATCATCGGGCTGATCATCGGGCCGAAATTCATCGGCTGGCTGCGCGTCCGGCAGGGCAAGGGACAGCCGATCCGTGAAGACGGACCGCAGACTCATCTTGCCAAGCGCGGCACGCCGACGATGGGTGGGCTGATGATCCTGACATCGATGGTCATTGCGATCCTGCTGTGGATGGATCTGACCAACCCGTTTGTCTGGGCCTGTCTGTTCGTGACGCTGGGGTTCGGGGCGATCGGTTTTCTCGACGATTATGACAAGGTCCGCAAGGCGAGCACCAAGGGCGTTTCGGGGCGGATGCGGTTGCTGGGCGAATTCGCGATCGCCGGCATCGCCAGCTGGATCATCACCAGCCAGAACGGCACGCATCTGTATCTGCCCTTCTACAGCGGATCGGTGATCGATCTGGGCTATATCTATATCGCCTTTGCCGCCTTTACGATCGTGGCGTTTGGCAATGCCGTCAATCTGACCGACGGGCTGGACGGGCTGGCGACGATGCCGGTGATCATCGCAGCCGTCGCCTTCATGATTATCGCCTATCTTGCCGGTAATGCGAAATTCGCCGAATATTTGGGCATTCCACACGTGCCGCGCGCTGGTGACATGGCGATCTTCTGCGGTGCGATGGTCGGCGCGGGGCTGGCGTTTTTGTGGTTCAATGCGCCGCCGGCGGCGGTGTTCATGGGCGATACCGGCAGCCTGGCGCTGGGCGGCGCGCTCGGGACGATATCAGTCGTCGCGCATCATGAAATCGTGCTGGGCATCATCGGCGGGTTGTTTGTGGTGGAAGCGATGAGCGTGATCATCCAGGTGTTCTTCTATAAGCGCACCGGCAAGCGCGTGTTCCGCATGGCCCCCATTCATCATCATTTCGAACAACTTGGCTGGGCGGAGGCGACGGTGGTTATCCGCTTCTGGATCATCGCGATCGTGCTCGCGCTGGTCGGCCTGTCGACGTTGAAGCTGAGATGATGCAGTTGACCGCCCTTGCCCCTGGGTATGCCCGCGCAGTCGGGGGTCCAGAGCCACAATCGGTTGCTCTCGTGGCGCCGGGCTCCTGCCTTCGCAGGAGCACAAGCGCGTGATCACAAGCGAACTCTGGCGCGGCAAACGCTTTGCAGTGCTGGGGCTGGCGCGTTCAGGCGCGGCGACGGTCGAGGCGCTTGTGGCGAGCGGGGCCGACGTCTTTGCCTGGGATGCGGATGAAGAGCGGCGCAAGGCGGTTATCCAATATCACGCCAGCGGTGTGACGATCGCTGATACCGACATGTTGGATTTTGCGGGCTATGACGGTGTTATCGTTTCGCCGGGCGTGCCGATTAATCGCCATCCGATTGCTGCAAAGGCGCGTGCGGCTGGCGTGCCGCTGATTGGCGATATCGAACTGTTTGCGCAGGCGCGTGCTGGCCTGCCAGCGCACAAGGTGGTGGGGATCACCGGCACCAACGGCAAGTCGACCACGACCGCGCTCATCTACCACATCCTGCAAACTGCGGGTGTGCCGAGCCGGATGGGCGGCAATATCGGCCTGCCCATTTTGGGCGAAGACCCGCTCCCCGAGGGCGGTGTCTATGTCCTCGAACTGTCGAGCTACCAGATCGACCTGACCCTTAGCCTTGATTGCGAGGTGGCAGTGTTGCTGAACATTACGCCTGATCATCTCGATCGCTATGACGGATTCGAGGCTTATGCGGCGGCCAAGGCGCGGCTGTTTGCGATGCAGTCGCCGGACCATGACGCGATCATCTCGATCTTCGATGCGCCTTCCGCCGCGATTGCGCGCAGCCTTTCGGCCCGAGGCGAGCATCTGACCAAGATCGCGTCGGGTTTCTGCATGGATCAATCACGCTGGCCGAGCCTGCAGGGGCCGCACAATGCCCAGAATGCCCTGGCGGCGATCAATGTCTGCGAGGCGCTTGGCGTCGGGCAGGCGGCGATCGATGACGGTCTGGCAAGTTTTCACGGGCTGGCGCATCGGATGGAGACCGTCGCCACCAAGCACGGCGTCCGCTTCGTCAACGACAGCAAGGCGACCAACCCGGAAAGCGCGGCCCCGGCGCTTGCCGCGTTCGAGGATATTCACTGGATTCTGGGCGGCCGCGCGAAATCGCCATCGCTCGAGGCGTGTCGCCCCGGGTTTCCGCATATCCGCGCGGCCTACACGATTGGCGAAGCGGGCGAGCAATTCTGTGCGCTGCTGGCGGGCGAGATGCCCGTGACCTATTGTGAAACGCTTGATCGGGCAGTGGCAATGGCGGCGACGGCGGCGCGTGCCGGTGAGACAGTATTGCTGTCACCGGCCTGCGCGTCGTTCGATCAGTTTCGCGATTTCGAGGCACGGGGCGACGCGTTCCGGTCGGCTGTGGAGGCGCTGGCATGACCAATATCAGGGCCGAAACCATCGCAGCGAACCGGCGCCAGGCGCTGTGGGCGCGGGTCAAACCGCGCGGCGGGCGTGGCGATCGAAGCCCGCTTGGCATGTGGTTCTGGGATATTGATCGGGTGCTATTGCTGCTCGCGCTGTTGCTGATGGCAATCGGCCTGCTCGCCGTTGCGGCGGCAAGCCCGGCATCGGCAGTGCGTTATTCGGGAGAGAAGGTTCACTTTCCACCGCTCTATTATTTCTGGCGCCAACTGATGTGGGTGGCGGTGTCGCTGCCGGTGATGTTTGTGGTGTCGATGATGCCGGTTGCGCTGGCGCGGCGGATGGCGCTGATCGGCGCGGCAATCTTTGTGGTACTGCTGGCGGCGGTGCCGTTTGTCGGCGTCGAGGTGAACGGCGCCCGGCGCTGGATCGGCGTGGGCGTGGCACAGTTCCAGCCATCGGAATTCCTCAAGCCGTTTTTCATCGTCAGCATTGCCTGGCTGTTGTCGCTGCGCGCCAAGGAGGCCGATCTGCCGGTGGTGCCGATTACCGCTGCGGCGACGGGGCTGGTCGCCTGCCTGTTGATGATGCAGCCTGATTTCGGCCAGACGATCATTTTCGGCGTAATCTGGTTGGCGTTGCTGATGATTGCCGGCACCCCGCTCAAGGTGATGGGCGGGCTGGTCGCCGCCGTCCCGGTCGGGTTGATCGCGGCCTATCTCTTCTACGACACCGCCCGGATCCGCATCGACGCGTTTCTATCGCGCGGCAGCGATGGCGGCACTATTGATCATTACCAGACCGACATGGCCTATGCGACGATCACGGCCGGCGGTGTTACCGGCACCGGGCCTGGCGGCGGCGCGATGAAGTTCCGCCTGCCCGAGGCGCATACCGATTATATTTTTTCGGTCATCGGCGAGGAGTTCGGGCTGATCGCATGCGCGGTGATCGCGCTGCTGTTCCTGGCAATCGTGGTGCGTGTTTTTGTCAAACTGCTCGACGAGCCCGATCCGTTTCGGATGCTTGCCGCCGCTGGGCTTGCCACACAATTCGGGGCGCAGGCGCTGGTCAGCATGGCGGTTAATACCGGGATTGCGCCATCAAAGGGCATGACCCTGCCTTTTATCAGCTATGGCGGATCGTCGATGATCGCGCTGTCGATCGCAATGGGCTTGCTGCTGGCGTTCACGCGGCGCAATCCGTTCCTGACGCGATCTCCCTATATCGTCCGGTGGAGCGGCCAATGAGCAAAGCACGCCATTTCGTTCTCGCCGCCGGTGGCACCGGTGGCCATATGGTGCCGGCGGCGGCGCTGGCGGCCGAGTTGATCCGGCGCGGCCATAGCGTTGCGCTGATCAGCGATGAGCGCGGGGTCCGATTCCCGGGGCTGTTCGACGGAATCGAAACGCATATCCTGCCCGCCAGCCGGCTCGCCGGCGGCCCGATCGGCTGGCTGCGTGCCGGCATCAACATGCTGCGTGGGCGCAGCATGGCGAAGCGGCTGTTCCGTCTGCGTCGTCCGGCGGCGGTGATCGGCTTTGGCGGCTATCCCGCCTATCCGGCGCTGCTTGGCGCCTTTGCGCTGGGCATACCAACGGCGGTGCATGAGCAGAACGCCGTGCTTGGCCGCGTCAACCGGCTGGTCGGCGGTAGTGTCGCGGCGATTGCGACATCTTATCCCGATGTCGAGCGGCTGAAGGACAGCTGGCGCGGCAAGACCCATCTGGTCGGCAATCCGGTGCGCGATGCGGTGCTGGCGCTGCGGACGCGGCCATATCCGCTCCTGGAGGAAGATGGCATTTTCCGGGTGCTGGTGACGGGTGGCAGCCAGGGCGCGAGCATCCTGAGCCAGGTTGTGCCCGATGGGCTGGCCCTGTTACCGATCAGCTTTCGGCGGCGGTTGCAGGTGACGCATCAGGCGCGCATCGAGGATATCGATAAGGTCCGCGCCAAATATGCCGAATTGTCGATCGCGGCCGAACTGGCCACCTATCTGGCCGATATGCCCGAACAGCTCGCCTGGGCGCATCTGGTTATCGCGCGCGCCGGTGCCTCGACGCTCGCCGAGCTGACGGCGGCAGGGCGCCCGGCGATCCTGGTACCGCTGCCGAGCGCAACCGACGATCACCAGACGGCCAATGCCCGCGAGATGACGATGGCGGGCGGCGCGCGGACAATCGACCAGCGGCAGTTCACGCCGATCGAACTCGCCAAGCAGATGCAGAAATTGGGGCTGGACCCGGCCGCGCTGCAAAATGCCGCCGGTCGCGCGCGCAGCTGTGGACGGCCCGATGCCGCGCGTGATCTGGCCGACCTGGTTGAGAGCCTCGATGCGCCCAAGAGTGATATGATGATCGGCCTGCACCGCCCGATCAAGTTCGGTGACAAGGCGGCATATGCCTGAGCATTCCATCCGGCGTTTGCGCGCATGAGGGGCGTGGCAACCGATATCGGCACGATCCATTTTGTCGGCATTGGCGGGATCGGCATGTCCGGCATCGCCGAGGTGATGCACAATCTTGGCTATAAGGTGCAAGGATCGGACGTCGCTGAAGGCTATGTGATCGCCGGGCTGCGTGGCAAGGGCATCGCCGTCCATATCGGCCATAGCGCCGACAATCTCGGCGACGCGGCCGTGATCGTAACGTCGACCGCGATCAGGCGGGACAATCCGGAAGTGGAGGCGGCGTATGAACGTCGTATCCCAGTGGTGCGGCGGGCGGAGATGCTGGCTGAGCTGATGCGGTTGAAATCCACCGTGGCGGTCGCGGGCACGCATGGCAAGACGACGACGACCAGCATGATCGCGGCGTTGCTTGATGCCGGCGGGGTAGACCCGACGGTCATCAATGGCGGGATCATCAACAGCTATGGATCGAACGCCAGGCTCGGCGCGAGCGACTGGATGGTGGTTGAGGCCGATGAGAGCGATGGCAGTTTCCTGCGGCTCGACGGCACGATCGCAGTCGTCACCAATATCGATCCCGAACATCTCGATCACTACGGATCGTTTGAGCGCGCCAAGGACGCTTATGTCGAGTTTGTCGAGAACGTGCCGTTTTACGGCGCGGCGCTGCTGTGCCTCGATCATCCCGAGGTGCAGGGCATCATCCCGCGCGTGCGCGATCGCCGGGTGGTGACTTATGGTTTTTCGGCGCAGGCCGATGTGCGCGGCGTGAACGTGACTCCGATTCCTGGCGGGAATCGGTTCGAGGCGGTGATCCGCCACCGCGATGGGAGCCAGCGATCGATCGAGGGGATCGAGATGCCGATGCCGGGCCGCCACAATGTGCAGAACGCGCTGGCCGCGATCGGCGTGGCGCTTGAGCTGGGTATTGACGATGCGACGATCCAGCAGGGCTTTGCCAAATTCGGCGGGGTGAAGCGGCGCTTCACCAAGGTCGGCGAAGTACCGTTGGGCGATGGGGTGGTCACGATTATCGACGATTACGGCCACCACCCGGTTGAGATCCGCGCGGTGCTCTCAGCAGCGCGTGAGGGCGCGACGGCCCGGGTGATCGCAGTCGTCCAGCCGCACCGTTATTCGCGGCTCGGCAATCTGATGGAGGATTTCCAGCAAGCGTTCAACGATGCCGACATCGTGCTGGTCGCGCCGGTTTATGCAGCGGGCGAAGCGCCGATCGCGGGCGTCGATGCCGAGGCGCTGGTGGCGGGCCTGAAGACGCGTGGGCATCGCTCGGCGGCGGTGGTGGCGGATGCGGATGCGCTGGCGGAGACGCTTAGCGACATGATCCAGCCGGGTGACATGGTGATCTGCCTGGGGGCCGGGGACATTACGAAATGGGCGGCGGGGCTGGCCGATGCGATTGAGGCGGCGCGATGAACGCGACTCACTCTTGTGATCCTGCGAAGGCGGGAGCCCAGACTGGGGCCCCGCCTTCGCAAGGACACAACGGTCTCGTTAAGGACGTGCGCGGTCGCCTTACTCCCAACGCCCCGCTTGCCCCGCTCGTCTGGTTCAAATCGGGCGGATCGGCGGATTGGCTGTTCGAGCCCAAGGATGTGCAAGATCTGAGCGATTTTCTCGCCGGCCTTGACCCCGCCGTGCCGGTTATGGCGCTGGGGCTCGGCTCCAACATGATCGTGCGCGATGGCGGTTATCCGGGCGTGGTGGTGCGGCTGGGCAAGGCGTTTGCGCAGGTGAGCGCCAGCGACGAGACACGCCTGGTCTGCGGCGGGGGGGCGAGTGGCATATTGGTTTCATCCACCGCGCGCGACGCGGGCATTGCGGGCGTTGAATTCCTGCGCTCAATCCCAGGTACCGTCGGTGGCTTCGTGCGGATGAATGGCGGTGCCTATGGCCGCGAGGTGAAGGACATTCTGGTCGAATGCGAGGTCGTGCTGCGATCGGGTGAACAGCGTACGCTGGTGCTCGCCGATCTGGGTTATTCCTATCGCCACAGTGCGCTGCCAGATGGTTGCGTAGTGACGCGCGCAACATTTCGGGGGCATTCCGGTGACCCTGTCGCCATTCAGGCCGAAATGGATCGCATCGCCGCGGCGCGCGAGGAATCGCAGCCGTTGCGATCGAAGACCGGCGGATCGACTTTCAAAAATCCGGACGGCCATAAAGCCTGGGCGCTGATTGATGCCGCCGGGTGCCGGGGGCTGCAGATCGGCGATGCGCAGGTGAGCGAGAAGCATTGCAATTTCCTGCTCAACCTAGGGGCAGCGACGAGTGCCGATATCGAAGCGTTGGGGGATGAAGTGATTGCACGGGTGAAGGCGCATTCGGGGGTGACGCTTGAATGGGAAATCCAGCGGGTGGGCGAGGCGGCATGAGCGCGCCCCTGCACATCGCCGTGCTGATGGGTGGCTGGTCCGCCGAGCGCGAAGTGTCGCTGGTGACGGGCGCGAATGTCGCCGAGGCGCTGGAATCGCTTGGCCACCAGGTGACGCGGATCGACATGGGGCGTGATGTCGCCGCACGGCTGGCCGAGGCGGCGCCCGATGTCGTGTTCAACGCGCTGCATGGGACGCCGGGCGAGGATGGATCGGTGCAGGGCATGCTTGACCTGATGGGGCTGAAATACACGCATTCCGGGCTCGCTACCTCGGTGATTGCGATCGACAAGCAACTGACCAAATTGCTGCTGGTGCCGCAGGGCATTCCCATGCCCGGCGGGCGGATCGTCAAGAGCGCCAGCTTGTATGCGGGCGATCCGATTCCGCGGCCCTATGTGCTGAAGCCGGTCAATGAAGGGTCGTCGGTTGGTGTGGCGATCGTCACCGATGACGGCAATTACGGCAACCCGATCGCGCCGGGCAGCAAGGGGCCCTGGGCCGAGTTTGATGAGCTGCTGGCCGAGCCGTTCATCCGCGGGCGTGAGCTAACGACGGCGGTGCTGGGCGGCGAGGCGCTGGGGGTGACCGAGTTGAAGCCAAAGAGCGGCTTCTACGATTACGACGCGAAATATACCGACGGCATGACCGAGCATGTCTATCCCGCCGACGTGCCAGACGCGATCGCCACCGCCTGCACGACGATCGCGCTTCAGGCGCATCGCTTGCTTGGCTGCAAGGGCACGTCGCGATCCGATTTCCGTTGGGATGACAGCCAGGGTCTCGAGGGGCTGTTCCTGCTCGAGGTCAATACCCAGCCGGGGATGACGCCGCTGAGCCTGGCACCCGAACAGGCCCGCCACCGCGGCATGAGCTACGCCGATTTCGTCCAGCGTATCGTGGAGGAAGCGTTGTGAACAAGACCATTCGCCGCGGCCCAGCGCCACAGCGTCGCGCTGTTCAGCCCAAGCGGCGCGTGCCCAAGGTGCACAAGCCGTCAACGATCGACAAGGCTATCGCCTTGCTGCCGATCAGTGAGCAGGCGCTGCGCCGGATCACGACCTGGTCGATTCTTGCAGTGATCGGCGCGTCGGCGCTGGGGATCGCCAGTCTGTTCGGGGTGCCTCAGGCCGCCGGCGTTGCCGTCGCCGAGGAGATTGGCCGCGCCGGATTCCGGGTGCGGGGAATTGAGGTGACCGGCGTCAAGCGGATGAACCCGATGACGGTTTATGCTGTCGTGCTTGATCAGCAATCGCGCGCCATGCCTTTGGTTGATCTGGCAGCAGTGCGCGCCAAGCTCCTGAAATATGGCTGGATCGCCGATGCTCAGGTCTCGCGCAGACTGCCCGACAAATTGGTTGTCCACATCATCGAGCGCGAACCGGCGGCGGTTTGGCAGGACAAGGGGCAATTGACGCTGATTGACGCCAATGGCGAGCCGTTGCAGCAGATTGCGGCCGATCAGCTGCCCGAGTTGCCCCGGGTGATTGGTGAGGGCGCGAACTGGCAGGCCCCGGCTTATCGCACTCTGCTCGATGCGGCACCGGCGCTGCGCCCGCTGGTCAAGGCGGCAACCTGGGTCGGCAACCGGCGCTGGGATTTGGTGTTCCAGACCGGCGAAACGTTGGTGCTGCCCGAAGAAGAACCGGCCAAGGCGCTGGTGAAATTTGCCGAGCTGGATGGCGCGCGGCCCCTGCTCGGGAAGGGATGGCTGCGGTTCGACATGCGTGATCCAACCCGGCTGGTGGTGCGCAAGCCCGGCCAGCAGAGCCAGCGTGCCATCACCGATACGACCGCGACCGAGGCTGAGACGCCCCCCCCTATTACCCGCTCGGCAATGGCCAGCGGCAGACAAGGATAAGATCATGGCGAAAACGGCTCCCGAAGGGTTGATCACCGCGCTCGATATCGGCTCATCGAAGGTCTCGGCAATGATCGCGCAAAAGGCAGAGGGCGGCGAGCTGGTCGTGCTCGGCACCGGTCAGCGCGAAAGCCGCGGCGTCAAGCGCGGCTATATCGCCGACATGGCGGCGACCGAGGCGGCGGTGCGCGAGGCGGTCGAGCAGGCCGAGCGGATCGCCGGGCTGAACATCGAAAATGTCTGGGTGAGCTTTTCGGCGGGAAGCCTGGTGTCCGACGTTGCCTCGGTCGAGGTCGAACTGGGGGGGCACCGGATCGAGCAGACGGATATTGATGAATTGCTGGCGGCGGGGCGGGAATCGATCGATCCGGCCGGGCGAATGGTTCTGCACGCGCAACCGACGCTCTACACGCTCGACGGGCTGACCGGCGTCAAGAAGCCGCTTGGCCTGCATGCGGATCGGCTTGGTGTGCATATCCATGTCGTTGCAGCGGACGGATCACCGGTCCGAAACCTCGATCTGTGCGTCCGCTCCGCGCATCTCGAGGTAAAGTCTATTATCGCCTCGCCCGTCGCCACCGGACTGGCCTGCCTGTCCGACGAAGAGCGGGAGCTGGGCGTTGCCTTGGTCGAAATGGGGGCGGGGATCACCAATGTCTCGCTGTTCGCCGGCGGGATGCTGGTCGGCCTGACCTCGATTCCGATCGGGGCGGCTGACATTACTGACGACATTGCCAGCGCCTTTGGCACGCGGCGCACGCAAGCCGAGCGGATGAAGTGTTTTTACGGATCGGCCAATGCGTCGCCACGCGACAATCATGACATGATCGATGTCGCGCCGCTCTCGGCTGAAGACGATGAGAGCGACGGCGCGCGGATCACCAAGGCGCAGCTGATCGCAGTGATCCGCCAGCGGCTCGATCACCTGATGGGCGAAGTGCAAAAGGCGCTGACCGAGCTTGGCTTTGAAGGCCCGGTCGGCCGGCAGGTCGTGCTGACCGGCGGTGGTGCGGAATTGAAGGGGATTGCCGATTATGCGCAGGCAGCACTTGGCCGGTCGGTCCGGATCGGTCGGCCGCGTGGGCTGACTGCGCTGCCGGAGGCGCATAGCGGCCCGGCCTTCGCCACGCTGGCAGGCCTGGCGCATTATGCCGCGTCCAACCCGGTAGATCTGCGATCCGTGTCTGCCGCGCATCAAATGGTGGTGCGGCCAAAGGGATTCGCGATGTTTCAGCGGCTGATTCAGACGTTCAGGGCAAATTATTAAAGAATTACGACAGCGACATCGTGATTGGGGCTAGAGTCGCCCGATTGCTTGGTGCAGAACGGGACGAATAGACACATGGCCTGGGTTTGCGGGGCCATCACGGAGACAGGGCGATGAGCATCGAATTCCTTCCACCCGACGTTGACGAGTTGACGCCACGCATCGCCGTCATCGGGGTCGGCGGGGCCGGCGGCAACGCGATCACCAACATGATGCGCGCCAATGTTCAGGGCGTGGACTTTTTGGTCGCCAATACCGATGCGCAGGCGCTGAAGCAGTCGACAGCGCCGCAACGCGTGCAGCTGGGCGCCAAGATCACGCAGGGCCTTGGTGCCGGATCGCGGCCGGAAATCGGGCGCGCGGCGGCCGAGGAGACGATCGAGTCGATCACCAAGATGCTCGAAGGCGCCCATATGTGTTTCATCGCTGCCGGCATGGGCGGCGGCACCGGTACCGGAGCCGCCCCCGTTATCGCCAAGGCAGCCCGTGACCTTGGCATCCTGACTGTCGGCGTGGTCACCAAGCCGTTCGCGTTCGAAGGCAATCGGCGCGCCAAGGCTGCAGAGGCCGGCATCGAAGAACTGCAGAAATATGTCGATACGCTGATCGTCATCCCCAATCAGAATCTGTTCCTGATCGCCAACGCCAACACGACCTTCAAGGAAGCCTTTGAAATGGCCGATGAAGTGTTGCAGCAGGGCGTGCGCGGGATCACCGATCTGATGGTGATGCCCGGCCTGATCAACCTGGATTTCGCCGATGTCCGTTCGGTGATGCAGGAAATGGGCAAGGCGATGATGGGCACCGGCGAAGCCGAGGGCGACGATCGCGCGATCATTGCCGCGCAAAAGGCGATCGCCAACCCGTTGCTCGACGGCGTTTCGATGCAGGGCGCCAAGGGCGTGATCATTTCGATCACCGGCGGCGAGGACATGCGGCTGCTCGAAGTCGACGAAGCCGCCAATCATATTCGCGAACTGGTCGATCCCGACGCCAACATTATCTGGGGATCGGCGTTCAACTCCGATCTCGACGGCAAGATCCGCGTTTCGGTGGTCGCAACCGGCATCGAGGCGGAAGCACGGCCGCAATCCGCGCCCGAGCCATCGCGCGCGTTCAGCTTTGCCACCCCGCGCCGCAGCGAGGCCCCGGTCGCCGCCGAACCGGCGCCGGTAAGTGCACCGGTGCCGACGGCATTCGAAGCACCAACGGCTGAAGAAGCGCCTGCGGCTGACGCGGCCGATGACGAACTGGTGCTGGGTGCCGATGCTGCTGTGCCGGCCACGCCGGTGTTTGGCGACGAAGCCGACGCGCCCGAAGAGGGCCGCCAGTGGCTGTCGCCGGGGACGCCAAGCGCGCCCGATCCTGCTGCCGATATCGTTGCCGAAGCGCCCGAGCCAGCGCCCGAGGCCCCGCCGCGTGGCAAGGTTGGCGGGACGTTGTTCGAACGCATGTCTAATGTCACCCGCGGTGCCGGCCGCGACGATGACCCGCCGGGTAAGGATCCGGTCGATATCCCGCGCTTCCTCCACCGTCAGAACAACCAGTAAAGCGAGCGGCGTGCCGGTTCATCGCCGGCACGCCTCGCTCTGGCGATTGCGATGGGGCGAGACATTGCCGGTTGATGCTTGCTGGGTTCTAGCGGAGCGCAGATGAACACCCGGACATTCCCCTTTGCAGCCGCCATGCTGGCCGTGCCGATGCTTTCCGGCATGGCCCCGGCTTGGGCCGCGCAAAACCAGTCGCCCTATCAGACGCCGTACCAGACGATGCCGGGGCCGACGCCCGACGCCGATGCGCTGGCCGCTGAGATGCGTATTCTCGGTAATAATCCGTTTGATCTGAATGCGCTGATCAGCGCCGGCGAACGGACGCTGAAGCTGGGCGATGTTGATGCGGCGGCCGCGTTTTTCCAGCGTGCCGAGCGAATCAGCCCCAATAATGGCGAGATCAAAGCGGGCAAGGCGCGCACATTGGTGCAACTCGGCCGGCCGGGCGAGGCGCTGCGGCTATTTGCCGAGGCCGAGGGCCTTGGCTTTGATGTCGAGTCGGTCGGTGCCGAACGCGCGCTTGCCTATGATCTGATCGGCGAACAGGAGCGCGCGCAGCGTGCCTATCGCCGCGCCTTGAAGCGCCAGCCCGATGACGAGACGCAGCGCCGTTATGCGCTGTCGCTGGGGATTTCGGGCAAGCGCGATCTCGCACTCGAGCAGATTGACGGGCTGTTGCGACGGAGCGACCGCGCTGCCTGGCGCGTGCGCGCTTTTGTGCTAGCAATGACAGGAGATGTCCCAGGCGCCGAACGTATTGCTACCAGAATGCTGCCGGCGGCGATGGCGGGTGGGCTGCAGCCGTTTTTCCAGATTTTGCCGGCGCTCAGCCCCGCCGACCGCGCCTTTGCCGTGCATTTCGGGGAGGTTCGGGCGACCCCAGAACGGATCGCCGATGCGCGGATGATTCCGGCGCTGCCCGCCTTGCCGTTCGAAGCCGCCCCGCCGGTACAGGTTGCCGCGCAGGTGGCACCGGTGCGCGGGCGAACGGCGCAAAAGCGCGATCGTCGATCGGGGCGGAACCGGCCGGTTGAAGTCGCCGCGCTGGTGCCGCCGCCGATGCCGATTCCGACGCAATTGCCCCCACCCCCCCGGGTGGTGATGGTCGCGCCAATGCCAATGCCAATGCCAAGCGCGGCAATGCCGCGTCCCACGCCGACCTTGCCGGCGGTCGCCGCGCAGCCGGCACCGCCCGCCAGCGAATCACCCCTGGTATTGGCGAGCCGGTCAGCGCGGACGTTGACGCCAGCACCAACGCCACCGCCACCGCTACCGACCCAGGGCGTAACGCAAAACCAGATCCCGCCCGAGGCACAAACTCGCCTGCCGCCCGCACAGACGCCATCATCAGCACAGGTATCTGCGCCGGCGAAGACGATCACCCCAACCCGATCATCGTCGGCAACCGCCGTCCAGACTGCGGTTGCCGAGTCTGGAACGTCGGTCGTAGTGCCGCGTATGCCGGTTGCTGTCCCGTCGCCGACGCCGGTCTCCGGGCCGCCGGCCGCGCTGGCCAACCTTGACCGGCCAGCCATGTCATCGGAGACGCCCGCGGGAGCCTCGCCGCCGCCTGTTACCGCGGCCCCCGGGGCGGCCGCAGCTGCGGCGGCGCCACCGGTATCTGCGCCACCGACCGCAGACGTGTCACGGCCAGCGCCGATCGCCAGTGAGGAATCGATCCTGGCGCGCATTATCGCGACGATTGGCGTGCCGGCGTCGGAGCTCGGTGTCGGCCCGACCGAATCGCCCGCTGTCGCCTCACCGGTCGTCGGCAATACGGCGCCAGCTGGACCCGATCTCAAGAAACTGGCCGCGCTCGACAAAAAGGCGGCCGAGAAAAAGGCCGCTGCCGACAAGCTGGCCGCCGAAAAGAAGCTGGCCGACAAAAAGGCCGCCGAGGAAAAGGCGGCCAAGGCCAAGGAAGCCAAGGCCAATCCCGCGCGGGTTTGGGTGCAGGTGGCGGGCGGTGCCAGCGTGCGCGATCTGCCGAAGGAATGGGCGCGATTGCGCGACAAGGCGCCCGCAGCGTTCAAGGCACGCGCCGCCTATACAACCCCGCTGCGCTTCACCAATCGCCTTCTGGCGGGGCCGTTCAAGACCGAGGATGAGGCCCAGAGTTTCGTCAACCAGATCGCCAAATCCGGGTTGACCGGCTTCGTCTTCGCCAGCGAGGTCGGGCAGAAGATCGACAAGCTGCCCGCGAAATGAGCGTGCATGCGCCCTGGGCTTCCCACCCAGCGCGCAGCAAAGGCCGGCTTCACGAGGAACAAAACGCGACCGCGCGTGGCCCGCGCGACGCCTTTCAGCGCGATCGCGACCGGATCATCCATTCGATCAGCTTCCGTCGGCTACGCCACAAGACGCAGGTGTTCATGGCGCCGGATGGCGATCATTTCCGGGTGCGGCTGACGCATAGCCTGGAAGTCGCACAGATCGGCCGGACCATCGCCCGCGCGCTCGGGCTCAACGAGGACCTGACCGAGGCGCTGTGTCTGGCGCATGATATCGGCCATCCGCCCTTTGGCCATGCTGGCGAGGCGGCACTGACCAAGTCTTTGGCCTGCGAGGGCGGGTTCGATCATAATGGCCATACGCTGCGCGCGCTGATGACGATCGAGGCGCCCTATCCGCGTTGGCGCGGCTTGAATCTCTCCTGGGAAATGCTCGAAGGGCTGGCCAAGCATAACGGGCCGGTGACCGCGCCGGGTTGGGCGCTGGCCGAGGCGGACGCGGCGCTGCCGCTCGATCTGGCACGCTGGCCCTCGCTTGAGGCGCAAGTGGCAGCGATTGCCGATGACATCGCCTACGACAATCACGACATCGACGATGGCCTGCGCGCCGGCCTGCTGACGCTCGACCAATTGCTCGCGGTGCCGATGGTGTCGCGAATATGGGGCGACGTGCGGGCGCGCTTTCCCGATGTCGCACCGGCACGGCTGATCGGTGAGCTGATCCGCACCCAGATTGGCGAGATGGTCGCCGATCTGATCGCCGATACACGCGCAAGGATTGCCGGTTCAGGCGTGGGCTCAGTCGAGGATGTGCGCGCGGCCGGGCGCTGTCTGGTCGGCTTTTCGGCGAAGATGCGCGAAGAAGAGCGTGTGTTGAAGCGCTTCATGTATGCCGAGCTTTATCACCATCCGCGGCAGCTGGCGGCGGCGGCGATCGCCGAGGGCATTATCGGCGGATTGTTCGCGGCCTATCGCGCCGATCCCGGTCGGCTGCCTGCTGACTGGGCCGAACGGCTGCCCGGCGATGAGCCGCAGCGCAGTCGCCATATCGCCGATTTCATCGCCGGGATGACCGATCGCTACGCCGTCAGCCGCTATCACGAGCTTGTCGGGCCGATCGATCTGCCCGAGGGGTTTTAGCGGCATCGACCGTCGCGCCGCCCCCGGCGGCACCTTCTTCCTGCCGCGCGACGACCTGCCCTGTGGGTGCGACGACAGCCTTGGTGGCGCGCGAAGGATTTCAGCGCTGACAACGTTTTGCGACATAGCGGGTGCATCATGCCATGCGCCACCCGATCGGAGACCGCGTCATGCCCGATACCCATATCGCACTGAATAGGCTGGGGCTGGGCGCGCGCGCCGATGAGCCCTTGCCGGGCGATGCCAAGCGCTGGCTGACCGGGCAATTTAATCGCTTCGATGCGCGCCCGGCGACGATCGCCGCGCTGCCGAGCCGCCGCGCGATTGCCGGGCAACTCGCCGATTATCTGGCCGCCCAGCGCGGCATGGGACAGGCGGGGCTGCGGACCCGTCCGCAAGCCAACTCTGCGCAGGCTGAAGGCGATTCTGCAGCGATGATGGCAAAGCCGGCTGGTGCAGGGGCAGAACCCGATCCGGTCAAGCAAGCACGCCAATTTGCGCGCGGCCAGGGGCGCGATAATTATGTCGCCTGCGTTGGCGCCCGGGCGAGCGTCGCGCTGGTGACGCCGGCGCCGTTTGTCGAGCGCATGGTCCATTTCTGGGCCAATCATTTTGCGGTTTCGGCCGACAAACTGACCGTGATCGGGATGGCGGGCCTGCTCGAGTTCGAGGCGATACGGCCGCATGTTCTGGGCCGGTTCGGCGATATGCTGAGCGCGGTCGAGCGCCATCCGGCGATGCTGCTCTATCTCGATCAGGCGCAATCGATCGGGCCCAACAGCCTGGTCGGCAGCCGGGTGGCGGCGCGCGGGCAGCGCAAGGTCGGGATCAACGAAAATCTCGCGCGCGAGATATTGGAGCTCCACACGCTGGGTGTGCGCACCGGCTATAGCCAGGCCGACGTCACCGAATTTGCGCGGGCGATGACGGGCTGGACAGTAGCGGGCCTGACGCGCGGGCCGCTGGCGCGCTTTGCGGGGGCCGATGGCGCGCCCGGAGATTTCGTCTTTGCCGAACCGATCCACGAACCTGGTGCGCGGACAATCATCGGCCGGCGCTATGATCAGCCGGGCGTAGCCCAGGCACAGGCGGTGCTTGATGATCTGGCCGTTCACCCCGCGACGGCCGAACATCTCGCCACCAAGCTGGCCCGGCATTTCGTCGGCGACACGCCGCCGCCTGCGATGGTCGCGCGGCTGAAGGCGGCGTTTCTGCAATCGGGCGGCGACTTGCCGACGCTGTACCGCGCGCTGATCGCCTCGCCCGAAGTGTGGGACCCGGCACCAGCCAAGTTCCGATCGCCCTGGGAATGGTCGATCGCGGCAATGCGCGCGCTGGACATGAAAGACGCGCCGGCGCAGCAGGTGACGGGCCTGATGAACCAGCTTGGTCAGCCGATCTGGCGGCCCGGGTCGCCGGCGGGCTTTGACGATGTCACGGCCACCTGGGCCGGACCCGATGCGGTGATGCGGCGGGTCGAGGCGGCGGAGCGCATGGCGACCCGCGCGGGCGGTGCCGTCGATGCCCGCGCGCTCGCGCCAAAGATATTCCCGGGCGCATTAAGTGCCGCCACCCAGGCCGCCATCGCCAATGCCGACAGCCCGGGCCAGGCGCTTGCGCTGCTGTTCGTCGCCCCTGAATTCATGCGGAGATAGAATGATGATCGATCGTCGCTTTTTCATCGGTGCCGGCGCGGCGAGTGCGTGCGCGCTTGGTTTCGCCCCGCGTCTGGTGTTCGCGCGGGCAGCCACCGCCAAGCGCTTCGTGTTCGTCATCCAGCGCGGTGCCGCCGATGGGTTGGGAACCATTGCCCCGGTTGGTGACCCCGCTTTTGTCGGCGCGCGCGGCGTGCTGGCGGCGGATTTCGACGGCGCGCCCAAGCTCGATTCACTGTTCGCGCTGCACCCCAATCTGAAGACGATCGGCGCGCTGTTCGGCCAACGCCAGGCGCTATTCGCGCATGCCGTGGCATCACCCTATCGTGATCGATCGCATTTTGATGGGCAAAATGTGCTCGAGACCGGCGGGGTAGGCGCCTATCAGGTCAAGGATGGCTGGCTCAATCGGCTGCTGGGCCAGTTGCCGGCCGATCAGGCGCGCGCGATTGCGGTGGCGGCAACGGTGCCGGTGGCGCTGCGTGGGCCGCATGAGGTGGCGTCCTATGCGCCGTCGGCATTGCCACAGGCGAGCGACGATCTGCTCCAGCGCGTGTCGATGCTTTATCAGGGCGATGGCCAGCTCCACGCGCTGTGGAGCGAAGCGATGAATACCCGAATGCTGACCAGCGACATGACCGCCGACAACGGCCGCAATGCTGCCGCGACCGGTGCGCTGGCGGCCAAATTGCTGGCGCCCGACGATGGCGCGCGGATCGCGATGATCGAGACGGGCGGCTGGGACACGCATGCCGGGCAGCGCGGACGATTGGGTGTGCAGCTCGCCGGGCTCGATGCGATGATCGCCGCACTGAAGGACGGGCTCGGGCCGCTCTGGCCGGAGACGCTGGTGCTGGTGGCGACCGAGTTCGGGAGAACCGTGGCGGTGAATGGCACGGGCGGCACCGATCATGGCACGGCATCATCGACGATGCTGATTGGCGGCGCGGTCAAGGGCGGGCGGGTGCTCGCCGACTGGCCGGGGCTGGCACCGTCGGCGCTCTATGACGGGCGAGACCTGAAACCGACCATGGCGCTCGATGCGCTGATCGGGGGCGCGGTGGCAGGGCATTTCGGGCTTGATCCCGCGCGGCTGATGCCGGCGCTGTTCCCGGGCACGACCGCGCAGGGCGTGGCCGGCTTGGTTTAGGGTTTTATCGGCCCAATGGGAGTCCGCTTGCCCAGCGAAGGTCGTGGCCAAGTCGCCTGGCGGGAAATCGCTGGCGCCGCACGGCATAGGGTAGACCGTCACGGCTGAATCCGGGCCTATGCCGGGGAAGCGATCTCATTGTACCCGGGCGTGCGCTGCTACAGGCGATCAGGTGGGTTTTTGCCCAATTCCATGATCAGGCTGGTCAGCAGATAGAGCCTTGGCGTGAGCGAGCTGAGTTCGAGATATTCGAGTTCGGAATGGAAGCCACCGCCGACCGGGCCCAGGCCGTCGAGCGCGGCGACGCCGGCTTCGGCGGCAAGCGCGGATTCGGACGCGCCGCCGCTGCCTCCGCGCGTGATGTTGAGGCCGGCTGTCCGATAAATCCGCTCGGCCCTATCGGCCAGCGAGTCGGTCCCGACATTGTTCGGGAGCGGCGGGAAGCTGATCTTGCGCGTCACCTTGACCTGGGTCTCGGGAATGACGGTGGTCTGCGCATTGCGGCGGAACTGCGCATCGATCTCCTCGCCCTGGGCCTTGGTGCGGATGCGGACATTGAAGGTCGCTTCGGCATCTTCGGGAATGATGTTGTAGCGGGCGCCGGCGCTGAGCAGCGTGAGATTGGCGGTCACACCGTCGCCAGTCTTGGGCAGCGGATCGGCGAGCTGAATCTGGTGGATCAGTTCAAGCGCAGCGTTGCGGCCGTCCTGCGGGGCAACCCCGGCATGGGCGGGGCGACCCTTGACGGTGATGGTGAAGGCGTTGCTGCCCTTGCGCCAAACCGTCATCTGGTCCGGTGCGTCACCGGGTTCGAGGTTCAGCTCGGCATCGGCATCCGCCAAGAGTCGCCCGATCAGCGCGCGCGAGCCCGGCGAACCGACCTCTTCCGACGTTTCGATTAGAAACGTGATTTTGGCGAAATCGGCGTACTTCAGATCACGCAGCAATTTGATCGCGTAAATACCTTCAACAACACCGCCTTTCTCGTCCGACACGCCGGGCCCATAGGCGCGGGTGCCGTCCGTCCGGAACGGACGCCTGGCGACGGTGCCCGGGCCGAACACGGTATCGGTATGCGCGATCAGCAGGACGCGGCCCTTGCCGCTGCCTGTCAGTGTCGCGACGACATTGTCGGGCAAGGTGGGCAGTTCGGCCGGCACGAGATCGACCGTCATTCCCAGTGCGCGCAATTCGCTGGCAACAAGGTCGGAAGCCTTTTGCCCGCTAAGCTTGTCGCTGGTGCCCGAATCGATGTTGACCAGCTTTTCGAGCAGCGCGATCTGGCTGGCGCGCGCCGCCGCGGCCGCTTTCCACACGGGGCTGTTCTTGCCCGCCGGAGCGGCAATGCCGGGCGTCGACACAAGCAGGGCAGCGGCAAGCAGGCCGGAATTATATGTGCGCATTGGAGGCTCCCCGAACGATCTTGCCAAATGAATTTGTCGCAGCTTAAGCAAAAGCCCGGGCGACGCTACTCTTTGCGCTGCTGGACGCATCGGCTAAGGCGCCCGGCTCTAGCCATTATTCGGATCTGCCATGACGCTTTACCACCGGTTTGCCGCGCATATCGACGCCACCCTTGATGCGCTGGTCGCATCGGGCGATCTTCCGGGCGGGCTGGAGCGACGCAATGTGACGGTGGAACCGCCACGCGACGCCAGCCATGGTGACCTTGCGACCAATGCCGCGATGGTGCTCGCCAAGCCGGCGGGGACCAATCCGCGTGCGCTGGCCGACAAGATCGCGGAACACCTGCGCGCCCTGCCCGAGGTGGCGAGCGTTGCGGTCGCCGGCCCCGGCTTCATCAACATGACGCTGACCGACGCGACCTGGCGCGCCGAGCTGGCCGCGATCCGCGACCAGGGCGACGGCTATGGTCGGACCAGCCCGGCCAGCAAGTCGATCGTCAACGTCGAATATGTTTCTGCCAACCCGACCGGGCCGATGCATATGGGACACTGCCGGGGCGCCGTGGTTGGCGATGCGCTGGCCAGCCTGCTGGAATTTTCCGGGCACAAGGTGATCCGCGAATATTATGTCAACGATGCCGGCGGGCAGGTCGATACGCTCGCCCGCTCGGTGCATCTGCGCTACCGCGAGGCACTGGGGGCCGATATCGGCGAGATCCCCGAAGGCCTGTATCCGGGCGACTATCTGGTGCCGGTCGGCCAGGCGCTCGCGGCCGAATTTGGCGATCGCTATGCCGCTGCGCCCGAGGCCGACTGGCTGATCCTGTTCCGGACGCGTGCGGTGGCGGCGATGCTGGTGCTGATCAAGGCCGATCTCGCGCTGCTCGGCATCCATCACGATCTGTTCGCGTCAGAGGCTGAATTGCAGGCGGCGGGCAAGCCCGAGGCGGCCGAGGCCGAGTTGCGCGCACGCGGGCTGATCTATGATGGCGTGCTGGAAGCCCCCAAGGGCGAGACGCCCGAGGATTGGGAGCCGGTGGTGCTGCCGCTGTTCCGATCGACCCAGTTTGGCGACGACCAGGACCGGCCGATCCGCAAGTCGAACGGGCAATGGACCTATTTCGGGGCGGATCTCGCTTATCATTACCAAAAATCGCAATCCGCTGATGAGATGATCGACATCTGGGGCGCGGATCATGCCGGTACGGTGAAGCGGATCGTCGCAGCGGTGCAGGCGCTGACCAATGGCGAGAAGAAATTCGACGTGCGGCTGGTGCAGATGGTGCGGCTGTTACGCGCGGGCGAGCCTGTCAAAATGTCGAAGCGCTCGGGCAATTTCGTCACGCTGGCGGATGTCGTCAATGAAGTCGGCAAGGATGTCGTCCGCTTCACCATGCTGACGCGCAAATCAGATGCGCAGATGGATTTCGATTTCGCCAAGGTGGTGGAAGCGTCAAAGGACAATCCGGTCTTTTATGTCCAGTATGCGCATGCGCGAATCGCCTCGCTGCATCGGCGGGCGGCAGAAGCCGGAATCCGCTGCGGCGCGGTCGATCTGTCCCAACTTGATACAGAAGAGCTGGTGCTGGTGAAGCTCGCCGCGCAATTCCCCCGGATCGTCGAGACAGCGGCGGCGGCACGCGAGCCACACCGCATCGCCTTTTATCTGTATGATCTCGCTGCCCTTTTGCATGCGCAATGGAATGTCGGCAATGATCGCCCCGATCGTCGATTCCTGATCGTGGATAATGCACCGCTTACCTGTGCGCGACTTTTCCTCGCCGATGCGATAGGACAGATCATACGGAGCGGTCTTGGCATCATGGGTGTCGAGGCGGTGCAGGAGATGAGTTGATGGCGACGGCTGGCGACTATGACATTCGCGACGAAGACCGGCTGCCCTGGCTGGAGACCGTCGACGAAGATTATCGGGACGGCCCGTCGATCGTGCGGATCGGTTTTTTCGTGCTGATCGGCCTGGGGCTGATCGCTGCCGCCATTTATGGCATTTACTGGTATCAGCATCGCAGCCTCACCAAGGGCACCGGCGAACTGATCGCGGCGTTCGAAGGCAATTACAAGGTCAAGCCCGATTCACCGGGCGGCATGAAGGTCGAGGGAGAGGGCGATACCGCCTTTGCGACCAGCGTCGGCAAGAATGAAGGTAACGCGTCAATCGACTTGCAGGCGGTGCCCGAAGCGCCGGTAGCCGGCACGCCCACCACGCCGACCAAGGTTGCCGGCAAGACCGGTGCCGTAATGGTGCCACCATCGGGCGGGATGCTGAAGGCACCGGCGCCGGGTGCCTTGCCGATGGTCAAGCCCGCGGCGCCAAGCGGGACGTCGGGCGGCGCGCTGGTCCAGCTGGGCTCGTTCCCAGATGAAGGATCGGCCAATGCCGCCTGGGCCCGTGCGACCAAGCGGTTCAGCTATCTGGGTCCGCTCGGCAAATCGGTGCAGGTCGCAACCGTCGGCAGCAAGACGGTGTACCGGTTGCGGGTGAATGCCGGCAGCGCGACACAGGCCAGCGAACTCTGCGCCAAGCTGAGCGTCGCCGGCGAGGCTTGTTTCGTCGCCCGCAACTAGGTTAGCCGATCGGCCATGAAACCAGTGATCTATGGGCTGTCAGGGCTCGCCCTGACCGCCGATGAACGGGCCTTTTATCGCGAAGCCGATCCGGCCGGCTATATCCTGTTCAAGCGCAATGTTGCGACCCGACCGCAGCTGTTGGCGCTGACAAGCGAGCTGCGCGCGCTTTCGGGCCGTGACTATGTGCCGATCCTGATCGATCAGGAAGGCGGGCGCGTGGCGCGGATGGGGCCGCCGGAATGGCCCGCTTTCCCTGCCGGGCCGGCGTTTGACGCGCTCTATGACGTCGCGCCGATGTCAGCGATCGAAGCGGCCCGCGCCAATGCCCAGGCGATCGCGCTGATGCTCGCCGAGGTCGGGATCAATGTTGATTGCCTGCCGTTGCTCGATGTCTGTCAGCCCGACACCACCCCGGCCATCGCGACACGCGCGCTGGGTAGCGAGCCGATGCGGGTCGCGGCGATGGGCCGCGCGATCATCGACGGATTGCGGCGGGGCAGTGTCGTCGGCGTGGTCAAGCACATGCCCGGCCATGGTCGCGCGATTGTCGACACCCATTATCATTTGCCCACGGTCACGGCGAGCGACGCCGAGCTCGAGATCGATCTCGAGCCCTTCCGCGCGCTCAATGCGGCGCCGATGGGGATGACCTCGCATATAGTATTCCAGGCCTGGGATGCGGATCGCCCGGCCACCTTGTCGCCGATCATCGTCAACGAGATCATCCGCGGCCGGATCGGCTTTGACGGGCTGTTGATGACCGATGATATCGACATGAAGGCGCTGTCTGGCACGGCAGGCGAAAAGGCGGCGGGCGCCCTGGCGGCGGGGTGTGATCTGGTGCTCGATTGCTGGGGGCGGATGGACGAGATGGCGGAAATTGCCAATCTGACAGGCGAAATGTCCGCGGTTTCCCGCGCCCGGCTCGATCGCGCCATGGCGACAATCGCGGGGGTGGCGCCCGAGGGCGACATGGCGGCACTGATTGCCAAGCGCGATTCACTGCTCGCCGCCGCGTGACGCGCATCGACGGCGCGCTAGGCGAATTTTAAGCATCCGACTGTTATCGACGAGCCCTGAATTGTCAGAGGTCAGCGATAGAGATGAGCGCTTTGGACGACATTGTCAGCCCGGCGGGGCAACAGGATTATGGCAGCGCGATCGCGCACATGGTTCGCCACGGCCGCGCCGACGAGGCAGAGGCGCGCCTTGCCGCCGATATCGCGCGGATTTCCCCTGAACTTTGGGATGTTTGTGGCCAGATGCCGCTCGAGGCGCTTCGCCTGGAGGGCTGGGCGGCATTGGGTGAGGCGCTGGCTGGGCCTGACCGGGCCGATATCAGCGCTGTCGGGATCGACATTACCGGCCGAAGGGACAGCGTGACCGGCGAGCCATGCGTCGATCTGTGCTTTTATGATGACGCCTGCTTTCCCTTTTCCTCCGCATCGCACGACGAAATACTGGCGGACAATTCGCAGAGCGGGGCGACCTGGCACGGGGTCGGCGAGGATGTCGAGGCGGTAATGTTGACCGTCGAGGGTATGGCGATGCTCCATGGCATGATCGAGGAAGAAAAGACCCGCGACGATCCACCCGAGCCCGGGTCGCAGGCCAGTATCGCGCTGTTCCTGGCCGATTGGTGGCGCAGCGTGCAGTTCCATCGCCTGGTGCATCGCGAAATGGTGCGGATGGGGCTGCCGCGTCCGATGGTCGTGGTGATCGGGTCGCGAGATTGCGGGCCTTTTCTGGAATCGGTCATGGTGCCTGATCGTCGGCCCCCGGCCTCCCAATTGTCGTCACCGGCGGCGGGGCTGGCGGCGGCGCTGGCACCTGAACGGTCGCCAGAATGGTCACCTGAACGGCTGCCTGAGCGCTCGCCCGAGCGTTCGGCTGGACTGGCGCCTGCGCTGCCTGCGTCTCTGGAGATCGTTGAGGAGCAGAGCGATGGTGCGCCGATGGCCGATCCGGCCCCGGTCCGGCTCAACGCACCGATCGATCTCCATCGCTTCTCCGCGGTCGAACTTCGCCGCAAGCTGGCCGCGGCTGGCGAGGAAGAGGCGCCGCCGCCCAAGACGAGCCTGTTCGGACGGCTTTTCGCCCGGCGCTGAGCGCGGCCACGCTTGGTGCTTGTCGAGACACGCGGATTAGTCCTAATCCATCGGCCAAGGAACGGGCGGCAGTCGCCTGGATGACCAAAAGAGCCGATGCCCGAGGAGTCCATCATCGACGCGCGCGCGCCGCTGCCATCCCCGGATGAGGCGGCATCGGACGTCCTGACCGTCGATATTGATGGCTGGGAGGGACCGCTCGATTTGCTGCTGGCACTCGCGCGCAACCAGAAGGTCGATCTGCGGGCGCTGTCGATCCTGGCGCTGGTCGATCAATATCTCGCCTATGTCGATGCGGCGCGGTCGTTGAAGCTTGAGCTGGCAGCCGATTATCTGGTGATGGCGGCGTGGCTCGCCTATCTCAAATCGGCGCTGCTGCTTCCGCGCGATCCCGAGGTCGAGCCGTCTCCCGAGGAACTGGCGCTGCGGCTGCAATTGCGGCTCGAACGGCTGAACGCGATGCGCGACGGCGGCGCGCGGCTGATGGCGCGCGACCGGCTGGGGCGCGATGTGTTCCAGCGCGGCGCGCCCGAGGGGTTGAAGACGGTGCGCAAGGCCCGCTGGCAGGCGGAAATCTATGATCTGATTGCTGCTTATGGCCGAGTCAGCGCGCGGACGCGGCCGGTGATGCATATCGTGGCCAACCGCCCAGTCATGACGCTGGAGGCAGCGCTCGAGCGGGTCGCGCGGCTGCTCGGCGAGCAGATTGACTGGACGACGATCGAGGCGTTTCTGCCGCCCCAGGCGGACGGGGCGTTTCGTAAATCGGCACTGGCGTCGAGCTTCCTCGCCTCGCTCGAACTGGCCCGACAGGGGCGCGTGGAACTGCGGCAGCAATCGGCCTTTGCGCCGCTGTATCTGCGGCGACCGGCATGACGCCGCCCGATGATTTCGTCCGTGCGATCGAAGCATTGCTGTTCGCGGCCGATGCGCCGCTGACGATTGACCAAATGCGGGCCCATGCCGGCGACGGCGATATTCGTTCGGCGCTGGCCGAGATCGAGGCGGATTATGCCGGGCGCGGCATCGGTCTGGTTCGGCGCGGCGATCGCTGGCACTTCGAAACCGCACCGGATTTGGCGCATCTGCTCCGCCGTGACCGCGACGAGCCCCGCAAGCTGAGCCGGGCGGCGATTGAGACGCTGGCGATCATCGCTTATCATGAGCCTGTCACGCGCGCCGAGATCGAGGCGATCCGCGGTGTGCAAATCTCCAAGGGCACTATTGATGTGCTGATGGAGGCGGGCTGGGCACGACCGGCCGGGCGCAGGGAAGTGCCGGGCCGGCCGTTGACCTATGCAACGACGCCTGAATTCCTCGCTCATTTCGGGCTTATCAGTCGCCGCGATCTGCCGGGACTGGAAGATTTGCGGGCGGCCGGGCTGCTCGATCCGGTTGATTTGGCGATGGAGCAGCATGAGGTGGCAAATGGCGAGGAAGAAGCCTAGATAGGGTTCTATCCTGAAGGAGACGCGTAATGGGTAGTTTCAGCCTGATGCATTGGCTGGTGTTCGGCGTGATTGCCATCCTCGTGCTCGGGGGCGGTCGCTTCTCGAACATGATGGGCGATGTCGCCAAGGGCATCAAAAATTTCAAAAAGGGCATGGCCGAGGAAGACGAGGCGGCTGCCGCGGTCAAGCGCGAGCCAAGCCGGATCGATGCCAAGCGGGATCCCGATGTCGTGCTCGACGCCGCGCCAGAGCGCGCGCGCGACGACCGCTAATATCGTCCCTGCGCAGCGCCGCTCTTTAACGCCGGGCCCGATTAATGTTCGATATTGCTCCTTCCGAACTGCTGCTGGTCGCGGTTGTCGCACTGGTGGTCATCGGCCCCAAGGATTTGCCCAAGGCGATGCGCTTTGTCGGCCAGTGGGTGGCCAAGGCGCGTGGCGTCATGGGCCAGTTCCGGGCCGGCTTCGACACGATGGTGCGCGAAGCCGAGCTGAAGGAAATGGAAGAGAAATGGGCGGCGGAAAATGAGCGGATCATGCGCGAGCATCCGGTCGTCAGCACCCAGCCGATGTTGCCGACGACCATGCTGGATGGGGAGGGCGAACCGGCCATGACCGAAGCGCCCGTGCTGCATCATCCGGCCCCGCCTGCGCTGACGGACGAGGAAATTGCCGCTGCCGAAGGCGTGCCCATGCCAGCGCAGACGCCGCCGAGCGCCACATCATGAACGCCGAAGTGCTGGATGAGATCGACCAATCTCGGGCCCCCCTGCTTGATCACCTGATCGAGCTGCGCCGTCGGCTGATCTATTGCGCGATTGCGGTGGCGGTGGCTTTTGGCATTTGTTTTTATTTTTCGGAACCGATTTTCGGCTTCCTGCTTCAGCCGCTGTTGCGGGCGGGCCAGCACCGGGTGATCTACACCCAGCTGTTCGAGGCATTTTTCGTCCAGATCAAGGTGGCGTTTTTTGCCGCCGCAATGGTCTCGTTCCCGATCATCGCCAACCAGTTGTGGCAGTTCGTGGCGCCTGGGCTGTACGGCAAGGAAAAGCGCGCGCTGCTGCCGTTTCTGTACGCAACGCCGGTGCTGTTCACCGCCGGAGCAGCGATGGCCTATTATGTCGCGGTGCCGATGGCGCTGCATTTCCTGCTCGGCTTCCAGGGCAGCGTTGGCGGCGTGGAGCGCGAAGCTCTGCCAGCGATCGACAATTATCTGTCGTTCATCATGCAGTTCCTGTTCGGCTTTGGTCTGTCGTTCCTGTTGCCGATTTTGCTGATGCTGCTCGAGCGCGCCGGGATCGTCACGCGCAAGCAGCTGATTTCGGCGCGGCGCTACGCAATTGTCGCGGCGGTGGGGGTCGCAGCGGTGCTCACACCGCCGGATATCGGATCACAGTTGTTGCTCGCGATTCCGCTGATCATTTTATACGAGATCGCGATCATTGGCATCTGGATCACCGAGAAGCGGCGCGGACCAGTGCCTGCGACGGACGACTAACCAGCAGCACGGGCGATTGTCCGGTCAATGTCAGGAAAAAATTAAGACCCGGACGCGCTACCGGGGGGGGGGAGGGTTGGCGCGTCCGGGCCCAGTTCGTGGACAGCGAGAGCGGGGGGGCTAAATTCGCTGTCCGACCATACAACGACGGTCGCAATTATCGGTTCCCGACCCGATGATATTTTTTTCTTGTCGATCATTAATTTGAAAACTCAGTCGCGGCCGGTGGTGGCAATCACGATTTCATAGGCGCCGACCAGCGGATCATGATGCAATTTCGATCGTAATTGGCGCGACAGGCCTTCGATGACCCGTCCATAGCGTTCCGACAGCTCGGTCCTGAGTTGTTCGCCATCGATCAGCGCCGGCGAACTGATCCTCAGCACCGCGCGCCTGTCGGTTGGTTCGGCGTCGTCAATTTCCGGCTTGAGCGAAATCCGCAGCGCAGCATCGCTCTGGACCATCATCGCCAGCTCGACGATTTCGGTGAGCAGAAAGGCGACGGCCGTCGCGACATCCTGCGTACTCAGGTAGCTGTCCAGGTCGAGAACGATCGACAGGCCGGCAGTTTCCGGTGCGTTGGCCCGGATATTGGAGGCGAGGTCGCCAATCACCGACCGCAGGCTGAGGCCGCGCGTTTCCTCAAGCTCGGCAAAATGGTTGCGGTGGACGACCGCAAGCGCATCGACCCGGCGCTGGATAGAGGCATAGGCAACCGTCGCCTCGATCGAGCGAGCGCCGCGAGCGTGAAAATTGATCAGGCTCGAAATGACCTGCAGGTTGTTCTTGACCCGGTGATGCACTTCGCGCGTCAGCTTGGTCTGGCGGACCAGGCCTTCGGCCAGCCCGGCCTCATGCGCGGCAACGGTGCCGGTAATCGTTCGAAATGTTTCGCCGAGTTCACGGATTTCCTGTGCCGGCATCGATCGGGCGAGCCCGATATCGAGGACGCTGCCGGGCTGGTAGCCCGCCACCAGTGTCCGCAATTCCCGCAACGGACGGATCAATAGTCGGTCGACGACAAACCAGCCAATGCCGGCCGCTGCCGCCCACATCAGGATTGGCAGGAGCATGGCGACGATCAACGCCGAACTGATCGGCACGCTGCGCAAGGTGATTTCAAAGCTCAATCCATTGATACCAAGCGGCAGCGCGACCGACTCGGTGCGATCAAACGGCGTCATGCTCGGCAGATCCTGCAGCGTCAGCCGTTGACCGTCATGGATCAGGGTTGCTGCATAGGGCGGCATGAAACCATTCGGCCGGGCGATCTGCGCCAGCATCGCTTTCGGAAACACCGCCTTGGCGGTCAGTTTGCCGCTGGGGGCGGCCATTGCCAGCACCAACCCTTCTTCCGGCGCGATGTTCGCTGCAATCGCGCCGGCGCGATCGGGGATTTCAACGGGTAAGTCGATTTTGGCGGCACTGCCACAGCGGACCTGGCCCGCCCGGTCGGCAATGGTGAAGCGCGCGCCCATGGCCAGCTGTTCGGCGAAGACGCCCTGCGCCCGCGCGCAGCTTGGTGTATCATGGCCGTCGGCATCGAGCGCGTTGAGGGCGACGCGCAATGCCGTCATGTCCCCGGCCAGCTCAATATCGAGCGCGTGGGTGCTCTCATTGGCGGCGCTGCGGGTGCGCGAGACCAATTCGGCATCGGCAGCCTGGGTCGTCTGGCGGGCAGCGAACAGCGCGATCAGCGCGAGCGGCAACAACGCTGCACTGAGAATCAAAAAAAGTTTGGCGCCGGTCGGCAACCGCGCCAGCCATGCGATCCATCGCCGCATCTTGGGGCCATCATCGCTGGCGGAGGCATCCATTATCGATGGTTATTCAAGCTTGCCCAGCAGATCGAGCATTTCGGGTGGAATCTGCTCATCGATCGTCTGTTGATACACAGAACGCAGCGCCTGACCCATTTCCTGATCGCCGCCACGAGCCTTGGCGGAGCGCTGGGGGGGCGCTTTCTTCGACGTCTCACGATCAGAACTCAACGAAAACCCCCTAAAACGTTGACCGAACGGTCCGATGGATGCCTGTGCAGTAGGGCGCGCAGATTATTTCCACGCGTCTGCCCTAGGCCCATGAAACCAAATAGCCGCTCGATTGTTCCGCCTGCGATGCAAAAACACAAATCTATTTTGTGAAAGACGCATTACCGATTGTAACGACGCACTGCCGCCAGCACATTGAGCGGACAGTCACGCAGGGAGAATTTGTCGATCATGTCGCTTGGACAACAGCTTGCACCGCATCTCCCCTTTTTGCGCCGTTATGCGCGCGCCCTGACGGGCAGCCAGTCGCACGGCGATCATTATGTACGCGCCACGCTCGAGGCGATCGTTGCGGCACCGGAAGAATTTCCCCGTGATGTCGATCCACGGCTTGGACTGTACCGAACTTTTCAGGTGATCTGGGCATCGACCAACCTGGATGGACGCGGGCATGAGCTAACGGTGATCGGCGGCGATCCCGAGAGCATTGCGCGCGCCCGGCTAGCGCGGATGACGCCGCTTTCGCGCCAGGCACTGCTGCTCACCGCCATGGAGGGCTTCACTCCCGAGGACGCCGCGTTCCTGATCGATGTCGATCCGTCGACGCTCGACTCGCTGGTCAGCGATGCGCTTGCCGAAATCGAGAAGCAGACGCGTGCCCGCGTCCTGATCGTCGAGGACGAGCCAATCATCGCCATGGATATCGAGACGATCGTGCGTGATCTCGGCCATGACGTGACTGGCGTTGCCGTCACACGCGACGAGGCGGTTGCGTTGGCGATGGAGGATCGGCCTGGCCTGGTCCTCGCCGATATCCAGTTGGCGGACGACAGTTCGGGTATCGATGCGGTCAAGGATATCCTGGCCCAGTTTGCGGTGCCGGTGATCTTCATCACTGCTTTCCCGGAACGGCTGTTGACCGGCGAACGGCCCGAGCCGACCTTCCTGATCACCAAACCGTTCCAGCGGTCGACCGTGAAGGCGGCGATTGCCCAAGCGCTGTTCTTCGACAAGGCAACCTTGCCGGCTGAATAATCGATACGGACCCAAAACGGGTTTGATGAGTTGAACCCGTATGACCGATCAAAAAAACTCAGTGCATATCAGCGACCAAGATGCCCGGGCGGGGACCACGCGCAACGGCGTGCGCTTCGTGCTCGGCATCTCGCTGGTGCTTATCGTCATTATCTTCGCTGTGCTGTTCATTCGTTGAGCGCGGCCATGTTGAGGGGAACGCCGCCGATGCGGGTGCGCAACAACGAGTGCTGGCCTGACGACACCCGGCGCCACGTTCGGCTCCGGACAATTGCTATCGCGAGCCCGAACGGAGTCGCATGACCGATCACCACGACATTGATGACGATGCGCCGGACGCGATTCCCGAAGAGCGGATTGCGCTGCCTGACGCCGAATTCAAGGCGCAACTCGCGCAGGTCATCCCGCATTTGCGCGCTTTTGGTCGCTCGGTGTCGGGCAGCCGGGATCTTGCCGATGATCTGGTCCAGGAAACCCTGTTGAAGGCCTGGGCTGCCCGGGCCCGCTTTCAGGCCGGAACGAATATGCGCGCCTGGACCTTCATCATCCTGCGCAATCTCTATCTGTCGCAAATGCGACGGTCGCGCTTTCGCGGCGAATGGGATGATCTGGTCGCCGACCGGATTCTGGCGGCACCCGCCGCTCAGGACAAGCAGGTCGAGCTGGGCGATATGCAGCGCGCGCTGTTGCACCTGCCACAGCCGCAGCGCGAGGCGCTTATCCTGGTCGGCGCTGGCGGATTTGCTTATGAAGAGGCGGCCGAAATCTGTGGCGTTGCGGTAGGGACGATCAAAAGCCGCGTTGCGCGCGGGCGCGTCGCGCTCGAGACCCTCCTGACAGACGGCTCGCTCCCGTCACGACGCACCCACAGCAATCCGCCGGGACGCACGGTGCTTGAAACGATCATGAACGACGTCGATGAACTGAGCCGCGACCGGGGCTATACCGACCGATAAAAGATAGGCGCGCGTCCGGGCGCCTTGGCGCGGCGCGCGAAAATCATGCCTCTGGCGGCTGGTTCTTGGTGGCGCAATCGAGGCTGGCCAGCATGGCCAGCATATCCGGCGGTACCGCGCCGGCGCTGGGAAAGGCGCTGCCGAGCGCAAAGCCGATATCGTCGTGCCGGCGCGGTGTCGCAACGGCAAACGGCGCCGCCGGTGGCTGGTCGCTTGGAGAGAGTGAGAAGATCGACATGCAGCCTATAACGGCTTAGCGCGCATTTTGTTGCCGCCGGTGCACATCACCGGCTGCCAAAAATTGGCAGGCGTTGCATGACGATGACGAATCCGGCGCCCATCGCCCAAGCGATCAGCGGTGCCATCGACCGGGCACGGCGCCACGCGCCATTTCTGGCCCAGTTGATTGGCCGGGAAACCGCGCTGGTCGATCGGATCACCTGCGGCGCGCTGCCCGATGCTCTGTCGGTGCGGATCGACGATCCGGTGATGCCGATCGGGCAAAGACTCCGGATCGAGCGGCGGCGGCTGGCGCTGCTGGTGGCGATCGGTGATCTTGCCGGGCTCTATGACCTGACAGCGGTGACCCGCGCGCTTTCCGACTTTGCCGATTATGCGCTCGATGCGGCGATCCGTGCCGCGATCGACGAGCGCACACCCGGCGCGCCTGCGACCGGCTTTGCCGCGATTGCCCTGGGCAAGCAGGGCAGTCACGAACTCAATTATTCGTCGGATATCGATCCGATCCTGTTGTTCGATCCCGCTACCTTGCCCTGCCGACCGCGCGAGACGGCCGATGATGCCGCTGTCCGGATCGGCCGGCGGGTGATCGAACTGCTGCAGACGCGCGACGGCGATGGCTATGTGCTGCGGGTCGACTTGCGGCTGCGCCCTTCGCCCGAAATTACGCCCATCGTGCTGCGGGCCGATGCGGCAATTGCCTATTATGAATCGCAGGCGCTGCCATGGGAGCGCGCGGCGTTTATTCGGGCGCGGGCGGCAGCGGGCGATCTGGCGCTAGGGCGGCATTTCCTGGAGACGGTGCAGCCCTTTGTGTGGCGGCGCGCGCTGGATTTCGGCGCGATCGGAGAGATCAGGGGGATTTCCCGGCGGATCCGCGATCACCACGCCCAGGGCCAGCTCTTCGGCCCGGGCTATGACCTGAAGCGCGGGCGCGGCGGCATCCGCGAGGTCGAGTTTTTCGCGCAGATCCACCAGATGATCCATGGCGGTCGTAACCTGCCCGTCAGGGCGGCGGCGACGCGGGACGCACTTGCTTGTCTTGCCGATGGCGGCTGGATCGACGCCGATCAGGCCGCGGAGCTGGCGGCGGCCTATAGCCTGCTCCGCACGATCGAGCATCGCGCGCAGATGGTCGATGATCGCCAGACGCATCATCTGCCGATCGGCCTCGCGCTCGATTCACTCGCCGCGCTCCACGGGCTTGGCGATGGACCGGCGTTGCTGGCGCTGCTGCGGCCGCATGTCGACCGGGTCGGCACCATTTATGACGGCATCGAGCCTGATCCGGGCGATACATTGTCGCACGATGCCGCGCGGTTGCTCGGTGCGCTGGCTGCAGCGGGTTTCGACGATGCCGCCGCGCCGGTTGCGCGCGAGCGGATCGATAGCTGGCGGGCAGGGGCCTATCCCGCGCTCAGAAGTGGGCCGGCACGTCAGGCACTGGAAGCGGTGCTGCCCGGGCTGGTTGCTGCGCTGGGGCAGGCACCCGATCCCGGTGGCGCGATGATGCGGCTCGACCATATTCTGGCGCGGCTTTCGAGCGCGATCAATTTCTTCCGCCTGCTCGAGGCGCAGCCGGCGGTCACCCGGCTGCTCGGGGCGATCCTTAGCCATGCGCCGCCGCTGGCCGACGTGCTTGGCCAGCGCCCCGAACTGCTTGACGGATTGATAGATTCGACCGCGCTCGATCCGGTCGGCGATGTGCCGGCCCTGATCGCGCAGATCGTGCCGCGCGAGGGCATGGATTATCAGGCGGTGCTTGATCATGCACGCCGCGTGGTCGGTGAAAAGCGGTTCGCGCTTGGCACGCAGATCGTCGCCGGAGTCAGCGATCCGCTAGCGGTTGCCGCCGGCTATGCGCGCGTCGCCGAAGCGGCGATCGACGTGATCGTTCGCGCGACGATTGAGGATTTCGCCCGCCGCCATGGCCAGGTTCCGGCTAGCGAGCTGGTGATATTGGCGCTGGGGCGGATGGGCGGCGGCCTGCTCACCCACGCCTCCGATCTCGATCTCATCTATCTTTTCACCGGCGACTACCGGTCTGAATCCGATGGGGAGAAGCCTTTAAGTGCAGTGCTTTATTATAATCGGCTTGCCCAGCGTGTGACAGCGGCACTGTCGGTGCCGACCGCAGCCGGCCCGCTTTACGAGATTGATACCCGGCTCAGGCCCTCGGGTGCGCAGGGGCCGCTGGTCGTTTCGACAGAAGGGTTCGCCCGCTATCAGCAGGAAAGCGCCTGGACCTGGGAGCATATGGCGCTGACTCGCGCACGCCCTATCTTCGGCTCGGCAGGGGGGCGGGCAGAGGTGGCCGCGATCATTGCGCTGGTACTGAACGGCGCCCGCCCGGATCGCGATCTTGTCGCCGATGCGGTTGCGATGCGCAGCGAGATGGCGGCCCACAAGCCACCGACCGGGCCGCTCGACGCCAAGCTGCTGCCGGGCGGCCTGGTCGATCTGGAATTTACCGTGCATCTGGCCCAGCTTAGCCATGGCCTTGGTTTTGATCCCGATCTTGGTACCGCCATCGATCTGCTGGTGGCAGCGGGCCTGCTGCCGCCATCGACGCGTGCGGCGCATGATTTTCTGACCCGGCTGCTGGTGACGACGCGGCTCGTCGCGCCCAACCTGGAGCCGCCGGGGCCGGCGACGCGGGCGCTGATTGTCCGCGCCCTCGCGCTGTCCGGGTGGGACGAGGTGGTTGCGCTGCTTGATGTGACTCGGCAGGAGGTGCGGGCAAGCTGGCATCAGCTGGGCGGAAGGGACGAAGATCATGGCGTTGGATGAAGGCGAGAAAATTCCAGAAATCGAGCTCACCACCTCGAGTGGCGGCAAGGTCAATTTGCGCAGTTATGTCGGGGCGCCGTTCGTGCTGTATTTCTATCCCAAGGACGATACATCGGGCTGCACCCGCGAAGCGCAGGATTTCAGCCAGCATCTCAAGGAGTTCGGCTCGCTAGGGACGGCTGTGCTCGGTGTTTCCAAGGACCCGCCGATCAAGCATCAAAAGTTCATCGACAAATACGACCTGACGGTACCGCTCGCCACCGATGACGACAGCGCGGCGATGGAAGCGTTCGGTGTTTGGGTGCAAAAGAGCATGTACGGCAAATCCTATATGGGGATCGACCGATCGACCTTCCTGTTCGATGCCGAGGGTAATCTGGTTCGCAGCTGGCGACGCGTGAAGGTGCCCGGCCATGCGGTCGAAGTGCTTGAGGCGGTGCGCGCGCTGGGGTGAGGGGTGGGGTTCACGCACGCAACGATCGCCGAATCGGCTGATCGGAGACCGATTCGGTCGCATTACCCGGCAGTGCTTCAACGTATGACGTCCCAAATTGATCCAGAATTAACGGGGTTTCAACGTTTCGCCGCGACTCGCCATCGGTCCAACCCATGATGGCACGCCGGCTATTGCCGATGGCGGGTCTGGTTGCGAAGACGCGGTGTCGACGCTGCGGAGGGGCCGTGAGCGCGATGTCGCGGGTACCATCATTTGGTGCCGGCAATCAGATCGCCGGGGATTCATGGTCAAGAAGACGACGATTTCGATTGCGGACCGCATTGCGCAGGTCCGGAGCCAGTTCAAGACGCGGGACTTCATCTTTCATGATGGCCGTGATCTTCGCCGGTTCAGCATTGCCGGTGGCACCCAGGCCGCTTTGGCAGGCGTTGCCGGCATCACCCTTTGCTTTTCGGCATATGGCGTTGCTCATGCGGCGGTGACTGCAGTGCAGTTGAGCGGTGTGCTCGAAACGCCCGCCTCGCCCGAGGTGAAGGTCGTCCAGCTCCAGAACAAACTCGTCACGATGCAGGCCAATCTTGCCGCCGTGAAATATGCCGCTGAAGTTCATGCTGCGCGCGTTGAACAGCGCCAGGCGCTGATCGCTGCCGTGCTCGAAGGCAAAAAGGGCACCAAGGTCGCGCTGACCACCCAACCGATCGATGCCAAGACCGCCGCCGCCGCCGCCGATGTGATCGCGCCGTTCAAGCGTGTCGAGCAGCGCCAGCTGGCACTTGCAGTGAAGGCTCGCGCCCTGGCCGAAGCGCGCTACATGCTCGCTGCCAATAATGTCCGCCGGCTCGGGTTCGCGCCTGAACGCTTCCTGCCGCGCAAGGTCGCAGTGGGCGGCCCGTTCGAACCGATCGATAGCGGCGCCAGTGTCGCTGATGCAGAGGCCGACAAGCAGTTCCGGTCGCTGTTCATGACCTGGAAGAAGCTCGATTCGCTTGAGCGTGGCGTGATCGCGATCCCGTCGGCGCAGCCGGTTACCCGGGTCAGCTTCACCAGCAGTTATGGCGTCCGCAGCGATCCCTTCCGGGGTGTCGCGGCGATGCATGCCGGTGTCGATATTCCAGGTGCGATCGGCACGCCGGTTTACGCAACAGCCGATGGCATTGTGTCACGTTCAGAGCGCGCGGGTGGCTATGGTAACATGATCGAAGTCGATCATGGCCGCGGCATCGCAACGCGTTATGGCCATTTGTCGAAGCTGCTGGTGGTGCCGAATACCCGCGTGGTCCGCGGGCAGCTGATCGCGCTGATGGGGTCAACCGGCCGCTCGACGGGCAGCCATCTCCATTATGAAGTGCGGATCGACGGCCAGGCGGTCAACCCGATCCCGTTCCTGCAATCGGCTGATTTCCTGCGATCGGTGCAGGATCAGGCGCTGGTGGCCAAACTGGCGGTTGGCGGCCCCCGGGGCGCAAAATAACGGCTATTGCCGAAGGTTGCCGGAACGGTGCCGAGCGCTTATCTCGGTTGCCATGACGATGACCGAACCACAGTCCGCGATCCCCGATGTGATTTTGACCGAGTCCGCAGCGGCGCGCGTCGCCACCATTGCTGCCAAGCAGGGTAAGCCGGCGATCCTGCGCCTGTCTGTCGACGGCGGGGGCTGTTCGGGCTTCCAATATAAATTCGGGCTCGCCGATGGTGTTGAGGGTGACGATATCGTCGCCGAGCGCGCCGGGGTGAAATTGGTGGTGGATTCGATCAGCCTTGACCTGGTGCGCGGCTGCTCGGTCGATTTCGTCGAGACGCTGGGCGGCACGGCATTTCGCGTGGACAACCCCCAGGCAGCATCGGGATGCGGCTGCGGCTCCAGCTTCGCGATTTGATCGCGCCTGATCCGTCGCCCCGATGAAAATCGTCACCTATAATGTCAACGGCATCAAGGCCCGGCTGCCGCGATTGATGGAATATCTGGCTGAGCAGGCCCCCGATATTGTTTGCCTGCAGGAACTCAAATCGAGCGATGAGACCTTTCCGGAGGCCGACATCCGCGCTGCTGGCTATGGCGCCGTCTGGCATGGGCAAAAGGCGTTCAATGGCGTCGCCGTGCTGGCCAAAGGGGTCGATCCGGTCGAGCGGCAACGCGGCCTGCCCGGCGAGACCGAAGACGATCACAGCCGCTATCTGGAGGTCGACGTTGCCGGCCTTGTCGTGGCGTCGATTTATCTGCCCAACGGCAATCCGCAGCCGGGCCCGAAATTCGATTACAAGCTGCGCTGGATCGATCGGCTGGCGACGCGCGCGCGCGCGTTGCTGGCCGAAGAGCGGCCGGTGGTGCTCGCGGGCGATTACAACGTTATCCCCAATGACGACGACACCTATTCGGTCGCAGCCATGGCCAACGACGCGCTAATGCAGCCCGAAAGCCGCGCCGGCTTTCGCACGCTGGTCGCGCAGGGCTGGACCGATGCGTTGCGCACTCGGCATCCGGGCGGTGGGGTGTGGACCTTTTGGGATTATCAGGCCGGTGCCTGGCAGCGCGATGCGGGGTTTCGGATCGATCATCTGCTGCTCAGTCCGCAGGCAGCCGACCGGCTGATCGATGCGCGCGTCGACAAGGAATATCGCGGCCGCGAAAAGGCCAGTGACCATGCCCCGACCTGGGCCTTGTTGCGCGGGTAGCGAATCGGCGGCCAGCACAGCGTTTGCCAATTAGCTTTGCCTGCGCTGGATTTCAGCCGGATGGCACCACATTTTACCCCTCGGGAAATGGCGGCGCGCGGCTGTTCGCGGCGAAGGATTCGGGCCAAAGCAAGGGGGTTCGAGCACGCCGGTATTTGTGCCAAGCATTGGTGAATTCCGCGATGAGTTGGCAAGGCAATCTTACAGGGCGTTCATCTAAAATAGATTAAAACATTGATTTTCATAGTGTTGAGTGTATGGCATGAATAATGCACCTACCCTGATGCGACGGCAATGACCGGCGCTGATTTGTTAGGAGGTTTGTATGTTTGTACGTCAATCCATGTCACGCAGCGTTGGTGCCGTTCTGGCCGGCGGCCTGCTCGTCGCCGCTTTGGGCGCGTCGCCTGCGATGGCGTCGCTTCAGCCCGATCGCGCCCAGCCAGCCACCGCTGAGCCAACGCCCGCGCCGCAATCGCCGAGCGAGGAAGCTCGGGCCGATGGGCGCAAATATTGCGCAAAATCGGAAGCGCTGACCGGTTCGCGCTTGCCGCGGCGGATTTGCAAGACTCGCGCCGATTGGGCGCGCGACGGGGTCGATGTCGATCACCCGAGCGCGTGATGGCAGTCGAGCCAACCGGGCGGCGGCAATGCCGTCGCCCGGTTGGATGTCGGCCCATCAGAGCGGCTTGGCGTAGACCTGATAGACACGGTTGACGCGGCTGTTGATCGTTTCGGCAATCGACCGCATCCCCTGATTGTCGTCAAGGATCCAGCCGATCTCGCCGCGGGTCGCGCCGTAATTCGCGACCGATGCGCGCCGGATATATTCGATCATCATGAAGGCAAGCTGGCTTGCCATGCGGGACGATTGCAGCCGCTTGACGACGCCCATCAATGGCACTCGCATGGTGCGGACCTGCGGCTTGCGGAGCCAGAGCAGCAGCTTGGCCCAACCGAACGGCAGCAGCGATCCCTTGAGCGGTCCGATCGCCTCGTTGAGATCGGGCAGGGTGATCATGAAGGCGACGGGTTCGCCGTCGAGTTCGGCAATCTGGATCAGGTCTTCGAAGACGATCGGCTTCAACTTCTTGCCGACGTCGGCGATTTCGGGTGGCGTGAGCGGGACGAAGCCCCAATTGTCCGACCAGGCATCGTTGAGAATGGCGAGGATGATCTCGGCCTCTGCCTCGAAATTCTTCTTGTCGACCGGACGAATGTGAATGCGCGGATTTTTCTCGCCAGAGGCGATGATCCGGTTGACGATCGGCGGGAAATCGACGGTGATGTCCAGCTCATAGGTCAGCAGCTTCTTGACCGGCTGATAGCCCGCATCTTCGATCCAGGCCTGATATTTGGCGGGATGATGGCCCATCATTACCGTTGGCGCGTGATCATGGCCCTCGATCAGTAGGCCGGGCTCCTCCCAGATCGACAAGCTGACGGGGCCGATCGCGCGAGTCATGCCCTGGTTGCGCAGCCAATCCTCGGCGGTGTTGATCAGCGCCTTCGCGGTGTTCGCATCGGCGGCATCGAACATGCCCCAAAAGCCGGTGCCGGGGCCAAACCCTTTGTCCGCCGCCATCTCTAGCGCGAGCTTATCGATATGCGCTGAAATTCTGCCAACCGGCTTGCCGCCGCGTGTGGCGATGAACAGCTGGCCATGGGCGTGGCTGAACCATGCGTTTTTCTTGGGGTCGATCGTGCTGGCGAGTTCGCTGCGCAGCGGCGGTACCCAGTTCGGATCGTCGCCGTTTAGCAAATAGGCGGCATCGATAAACATCTTGCGATCGGCGGCGCTGCTGACCGGGCGGACGGCGAGTGGATGGCTTGCCAAGATACGGCCCCTCTTGAGACGAAGCGCGTGCAGTCCGTTGTTCGCGGCCCGGTGTCAAGCGGGTGACCCACGCCCTCTGGTATCGCCACCATGCTGCCACTATTTTTGGGCAATGCCCAAGCCCATGACGAGCATCGTTTCCCTGGATCGGCGTAACGCCGACATTTCGACGCCGCGGACCAACGCCGCGCAACGCGAACGGATCGCCGACGACATGGCGATGCTGCGCGCCGCCGTTGAGCTCACCCGCGACCTCAACCCGCCCAAGCCGATAGTGTACTGGACCGATCTCGGCCTGTCGGTGGCGATCGGCTATGGGGCGCTTGCCGCTGCTATCCTGCTGGCGTCACCCGCCTGGGCGATCCTTGCCGGCATCGTGTCGGTGCTGGCCTTGTACCGGGCGGGCAGCTTCATTCACGAACTAACCCACATCAAGCACAGCGCGGTGCCGGGCTTTCGCTTCGTCTGGAATGCGGTGATCGGTATTCCGCTGATGGTGCCTTCCTTCATGTATGAAGGCGTGCATACCCTGCATCACGCGCGCACCCGCTATGGCACGGCCGAAGATCCCGAATATCTCCCGCTGGCGCTGATGAAGCCCTGGTCGCTGCCGCTGTTCATCGCCGCCTCGCTGATCGCGCCGGTACTGCTGCTGTTCCGTTTTGCCGTGTTGAGCCCACTGGCCGCGATCTCGCCGCGCGTGCGCGGGCTGGTGATTACGCGGATGTCGGCGCTGTCGATCAACCCCGCTTTCGCACGCCGTGCGCCGGAGGGCGACCTGTTGCGCCAGTGGCGATGGCAGGCGGCTGGCGCGAGCATCTTTGCCATCGTGCTGCTGGGCAGCGTAGCGACCGGGCTGGTGCCGCTGCGCGGCTTCATTATCTTCATGGTCATCGCCGCAGCCGTTGCTGTGCTGAATCAGGTTCGCACGCTGGTGGCGCATCTTTGGGAGAATGAGGGCGAAGCGATGACGGTGACGGCGCAGTATCTCGACAGCGTCAACGTGCCGCCGCCCGCGATGCTGCCGATGCTGTGGGCGCCGGTAGGCTTACGCTACCATGCGCTGCATCATCTGTTGCCAAGCCTGCCCTATCATGCGCTGGCGGAGGCGCATCGCCGGCTTGCCGCGGCGCTTGACGAGACATCACCCTATCACCGCGCCAATTATCCAGGGCTACCCGGCCTGGTGCGCAAAATCGTCGTGAGCACCATGCGGCCGCGCGCGGCGGACTGAGAATTATTCTTCGGATCGGACGAGGACGAGCTCGCCAATCAGCAGGAACAGCACGAACGGCGCCCATGCCGCCAGTAGCGGCGGGTAAGCGCCGAGGTCGCCCATGGCGATTGCGAAGTTGTCTGCGACAAAATAGGCAAAGCCCAACGCCATCGCGATCACGGCGCGGATGAACAGCTTGCCGGACCGCGCGATGCCGAACGCTGCCACCGCGCCGAGTAACGGCATCAACACCGAGGACAGCGGCCCCGAAATCTTGTGCCACAACGATCCCTCCAGTGCCTTGGTCGGCCGACCGGCATCGTGGAGATCGTTGATCGCGCTGCTGAGCGCGCCGAAGGACAAGCCGTTTGGATCGACGTTGGTCAGGGTGAACTGATCCGGCCGAACACTGCGTGCGATCACGATGTCGCCGAGCTGGCGCGATTTGCCGCTGGCGACATCAAACCGGATCGCGCGCTGTATCCGCCAGCCATTCGAGACGCGCACGCCCTTTTCCGCACGGACGACGCCGATCAGATTGCCGGCCTGGCGATCATAAAGGGTCACGCCGGTCAGCACGACGGCATTGCCCTTGCCCTTGGCTGAGGTGACATTGATCAGGTCATCGCCGTCACGCACCCACACGTTGAGCCGGTCGCCGCGATCGATCGGGACGGCAGCGAATTGTACCTTGTCCCAGCGGTTGAGCGCCGCCGTCGCGCGGGACACCACCCGGTCGTTGAAGGCGAACGCCACGATCGCGATGATGAACCCGGTCAGGATCAGCGGCGCAAGCACCTGATGAGCGGAGAGCCCCGAAGCCTTGAGCGCGATGACCTCGCTATTCTGGTTGAGCATGCTGAGCGTGAGAATGGTGCTGAGCAGCACCGAGAAGGGCAGAAAAACCCCGATGATCTGCGGGGTGCGATAGCCGATATAGCGCCAGATCTCGGCATTGCCGTTGCCCGGCACCGCGAGGATTCGGCCGGATTCGCTGAGCAGATCAAGCGCCTGCAGCACGATTACCAGCGCCGCGAGGATGGCAAAAGTGCGCACGACGAACAGCCGGGCCATATATAGCGACACCGTCCGCGACGGGAAGAACCGCGCCTGCATCAGCTGGCCTTTCGCAATTTCTGGCCGGGCATGCGCCTGCTGATCGCCTTGCCGAGCGTGGAGAAGCCACGCTCAAGCGCGCCGATCGGTTGGCCGCCAGGCACGAACGCGATCTGATAATACATCCAGAGGACCAGTCCGGCGAACACCGTAAACGGTACCCACAAGGCGACGAACGGGTCGATCAGGCCCAGCCCGCCGACCGACTCGGCATATTCATTCACCTTGTGATAGGTGACGATCATCACGATCGCGAGAAACACACCGAGCGCTGACGACGATCGCTTGGGCGGCACGCCGAGCGCCAGCGCGAGCAGCGGTAGCAGGAACATCGATGCGACTTCGGCCAGCCGGAAATGGAAGGCGGCGCGGCTGGTATCGCGCAGCATCGCCGGGCTGCGCGGATCGCGGCCGATCCGGACGAGTTCCGGCAAGGTGAGTTCCAGATTGCGGCCGCCGCGGTTCCGAAAGCTTTCCGCCTTGGGCAACGGGATTGGCAGGTCGTGCGATGTGAAGGTCAGTACCCGCGGGACCGAAAAGCCGGGTTCGTTGCTGATCAAGGTGCCCTTGGTCAGCCGGAAAATGATCTCGTCCGGATTGTCGGTAGCGAGAAACTGGCCGGTCGCTGCCGTTACCGCCGTCCATCCACCCCGGGCCGTGTTGGCATGGACGAAAATCCCCGAAAGCTTGCGCCCCTGATCTTCGCTGCGCTCGATGCGGACGGTCGCGCCCTTGGGAAAGGTCGTGAACTCGCCCACCTTGATCGAGGCGCCGAGCGCCCCGGTCCGCAGTTCGTAGCTCAGCCCTTCATAGGCATAGCGCGCATAGGGTTGGACGAAGCCGACAATTGCGAGGTTCAGCAGCGCGAGGCCCAGCGTGAACATATAGGGCACCTTGAGCAGCCGGGTGTAGCTGATGCCGACCGCGCGCAGTACATCGAGCTCCGAACTGGTCGCCAGTCGACGAAATGCCAGCAGCACGCCCAGCAACAGCCCGATCGGAATGCCGAGCCCCAGATATTCGGGCACCAGATTGGCGAGCATCTGCCAGACGACGCTGACCGGGCCACCCTCGGTCGCAACGAACGAGAACAGGATTCGCATTCGATCGATCACCAGCAGCATCAGCGCGATGACGAGATTGGCGATCAGCGGCACCGCGATCAGACGAGCCATGTAGCGATCGAGCGAAGTCATGAAAAACGGGGCGACCTAAACGCAAAGGGGGACGCCGAACGCGTCCTGGCTTGCGCGGCTATATCGTGCCGCAACGCCGCCGTCAGCAGCCAAATCATGCAGCGGCGCTGCGGCGTTGGCCGACATCGCTCTGCGCCGCCATGGTGGTTGCGATCGCGCGTTCGAGGGCGGTAATCGTAAATGGCTTGCGCAGCACGATATGGTCACCAATCTCTGCCGATCCATCGGCCTCGCCGGCGAACCCGGTGACGAAGAACACCGCCATTTTCGGGTGTTTGGCCACGATCTGGGCGACCAATTCCGGGCCGGTCTGATTGGGCATCAACACATCCGATATCACTAGCGATATACCGGGATTGGCAGCGATCAGATCCAGTGCGTCACACGGATCGCCACAGCCGATCGGGTGGTGGCCGAGCGCTTCAAGCGCGGCAATCGTCGCGGCAAGGACGCGCGGCTCATCCTCGACGACCAGGATTGCGAGGCGGTGAAGTGTCGGAGAGACCGGCGGCGCGTGCGCTTCGTCTGCCGGTTGCGCAACGGCTTCGCCTGTGTGGCGCGGCAGGTACAGCGTCACCGTCGTTCCGCTACCGGTTTCCGACCGGATGACGATCTCTCCGTCCGACTGTCGGACAAAGCCGAAGATCTGGCTGAGCCCGAGGCCGGTGCCCTTGCCAACCGGTTTGGTGGTGAAAAACGGTTCGAACACGCGCTCCAGCACGTCGGGCGCCATGCCGCAGCCGGTATCGGTCACGGCAATGGTGACGTAATCGCCGGCGGGGCAGTTGCCGATCTCGCCGCCGGCAAGCCGTTGGCCGCTGGTAGTGATCGTCAGCGTGCCGCGCCCCTCCATCGCGTCGCGCGCATTGACGGCCAGGTTGAGCAAGGCATTTTCGAGCTGATGGCGATCGGCCCAAATGCGCCAGTCGAGCCCCTCGTCGACCGTGGTGACGATGATCGCGTCGCCCAATGTGCGATCGAACAGGTCCGACATGCCCTGGATCAGGTCGCCGGTATCGAGTGCCGCCGGTTGCAGCGCGTCGGCGCGCGAAAAGGCGAGCAACTGGCGCGTCAGTGCCACCGCGCGATTGGCGCCCTCGGTGGCATTGTCGATATTGCGCAATGCTGCGGTCGGGTTGGCGATATTGCGGCGCGCCAATTCGAGCCCGCCGAGAACAACGGCAAGCATATTATTGAAGTCATGAGCAATGCCGCCGGTTAGCTGGCCGACGACTTCCATCTTCTGGACCTGGCGCAGCTTGCCCTCCGTGGCGATCCGTTCAATCGCCTGCTGCTTGAGTTCAGCTGTGGCCTGCGCCACGGCGCGTTCGAGTTCAAAGGCGCGCTCGCGTTCGGAATCGGCCTCGGCGCGCGCCTGGCCGCGCTGACCCAGCGCCTGGACGGTGGTCCATCCCAGCGCGATTGCGCCGAGCACGATCATCACGCCGAACGCCACCAGGACCAGTGCTGCGTCGGTTGATCGCTTGACCGATTGCAACGCTTCGTTGGTGCGATCGGTCAGCAGCGCCCGTTCCGCATCGATAATATCGTCGAGCAGCGCGTTGATCTCCAGCAACGGCTTGGATTCGCGCGCCTGATAATAGCGGGCCAGCGCCTGGTCATTCTTCTTGTACCGCGTGCTGAGCGCGATCAGCGAAAGTTCGGCGCTGCGCTGGCGATAGGCGCGCCGCAGAGCGTCGATCCGGTCGCGTTGTTCGGGGCTATCGGCATAGGTCACCTTGTCGAGCTGGTCGATCTGGTCGCCAGCCCGGCGCCACAGATCGCTGTAGCGCACCCCAAGCCGGTTATCGGCGCTGATCACATAGCGACCGAGCGAGGCCTCGGCCCGCGCCGTCGTCGCTGAAAGCGTGCGCGCGAGCAGGGTGACCTGCGAACTGTGGGTCTGCAGGACCAGCGCGCGATCACGTTGGCGATTGGCCTCGCTCATCGTCAGGATCAACCCGACCAGGACGATGGCGCCAAGCGCTGCCACCGCGAACAACAGCCGAACCCGCATGCGCGCGTCTTTTGCGCCGCCCATCGTCTCTGGTGTGGCGGTTTCGATCATCACAGCGCCACGATAGCGTTAAGGGCAGAGCATGCATAGCATTGCCTGCGGGATTGGGTCAGCCGATCGCCCCCACGGCCCTGCCTGCGGCTTCAAACAAGCTCAATATCTGCGTCACTTGTTCGGTGGTGTGTTCGGCGCAGAGCGAACAGCGCAAGAGGAAGGTGCCGGCGGGTGTCGCTGGCGGCCGGGCCATGTTCACATAAAGACCATTGTCGAGCAGGGCCTGCCACATCATTACCGCCTGGATCTGATCTTCCAGAATGATGGCGATGATGGCCGATTGCGGGGTGTCGGTGCCGAGCTTGAAGCCCATCGCCTTCAGTCCGCCGTGCAGCCGCCGCGCATTTTCCCACAGGTGCTGGCGCTTGTTGTGCGCGTGCATCAGCTTGCGGATCGAGGTCGCCGCCGTGGCCACCACCGATGGCGGGAGCGACGCGGTGAAGATATAGGGGCGGCAGACCATCCGCATTGCTTCGAACTTGGGATGGTTCGACACGCAGAAACCGCCGACGGTGCCGACCGATTTGGAAAAGGTGCCGATGATGAAATCCACCTCGGTGCCGAGGTCGAGCTGCTGATCCTCATAAACGCCGCGGCCATGGTCGCCAAAAAAGCCCATCGAATGCGCTTCGTCGACCAGCACCATCGCACCATGCTTCTTGGCGACGGCAACCATTTCCTTCAGCGGTGCGATATCGCCGAGCATCGAATAGACGCCTTCGAGCACGACGAGCTTGCCCGGCTCTTTTGGCAGCCGGCCGAGCCGCTTGTCGAGATCCTCGACCGAGTTGTGGCGGAAGCGGACGATTTCGGCGTTGCCAAGCGCGCAGCCATCATAGATTGACGCATGGCTGTCGGCATCGAGGATAATATATTCGCCCTTGCCGGCGAGCGTGGAGATGATGCCGAGATTGGCCTGATAGCCAGTCGAAAACACCATTGCCGATGACGCGCCGTAGAATTCCTTGAGCGCATCTTCTGCATCGATGTGATCGCGAAACGTGCCGTTGAGCATGCGGCTGCCATTGGTGCCCGATCCAAATTGGTCGAGCGCATCCTTGCCGGCCTGGATAACGTCTGGATCGAAGGTCATCCCCATATAATTATAGGTGCCGAGCAGGATCGTTTCCTTGCCCCGGATCACCGCGACGGTCGGCGATTTGACCTGATCCATGACGATGCCGAATGGGTCGCGCACGCCGGTATCGATCAGCGCCTGCTTCTCTGCGATCAGCGCGTCGAATTTGGTGAACAGGTCGTGCTCGGGCGCAACCGTGACGGGATCGATCGGCAAGGCGTCGGCGGTGGCAATGGCGTCGCTCATTGGCTCAACCCTTCAGCTTGACGACGGCATCGACCAGCTGGCCAACCGTCTCGATTTCGGCCTGCATGTTCATCGTGATGATGATGTCGAAATCATCCTCGATCGCGGCGACGAAATCCATCACCGTCAGGCTGTCCCATTCGAGATCTCCCTGGAAGGTGGTCGCATCGCTGAGCGCGACGCCCTTTTTGTTGAACGGCTCGATCAGGGTGGTGACGGTGTCGTAAACGGCGGTGCGGTCGCTCATGTCGGTCCTTGTCGCTTTGATAGGGGCAGTCCGTGGCAGCCAAATGCGGCGGTATTCTGGCGAATCTATAGCAGGCCCTGCGCACGATACCATGCAGCCGTCGCGGCCAGCCCGTCGGTCGTAGCAATCATCGGCTGCCAGAGCGCGGGTGGCGGTTGGTGCGCGGGATCGACCGTCCAGTCAGGGTGACACATATAGCCGACCCGGTCGGGGGTGAGCTTGGCATCGGATCTGCGGATCAGGCCGTCGAGCCATGCGGCTGTCGCCAACAGCGCGCGCGGCAGCGGTAACGGCCAGACATGTTTGCCGATCGCGCGTCCAATCGCCCGTGCGAAGAAATCCGCATGCGTCCAGCCGCCGGGCGTGCCGTCATCGGGCTCGATGATCAGCCGGCCGGTATCCTGCGTCGCCAGCGCCAGCAACAGCCGGGCGAGATCGTCGACATGTATCACCGCAATCTTGCCGGGCGGCGGCATCAGCGCGACGCCAAGCCTGGCGATGCGGAAGGTGTCGAGCATTTCGAGGTCGCCGGGACCATAGACGGCAGGCGGTCGGACGATCGTCCAGGCCAGTGGCGAGGTTTCGACCCGGCGCTCGCTCTCGGCCTTTGACCAGCCATAGTTGGACAGTGACGGTTCGCGGGCGGCGAGCGATGAGACATGCACGAATCGAAGGATACGCGCCGCCATAGTTGCGTCGATCATCGCCTGCGTCCCGTCGATATTCCCGTGCGCGAACCCGGTGCGGTCTGGGGCGTTGACGACACCGGCGACGTGAATGACGGCCTGCGCGCCGTCCACTAATCTGGCGAGTGCTCCGGGCGTGTCGAGCGCGCCATCGATCCAGGTGACGCTCGGCAGCTCGGGCCGCGGTCTGCGGGTGAGGGCGCGGACGTGATGCCCCGCCTCGGTCGCCAACGCGATCAGCCGCTTGCCGACAAATCCGGTGCCGCCCGTCAGCGCGATGATCACAGCAGCGCCATGTGGCTGCGATGGACCAGCGCCCCACGGGGCGCGTGGCCCAGGATTGCGGCGTGATCGTCGCTCCGCTTGCCGCACAGCCGCGCCGCATCGCCGACATCATATTCGCTCAGACCCCGGGCTACCGTAGCGCCATCGGGGCCGATGATCGCGACCAGATCGCCACGCAGGAATTGGCCGGTGGCCGAAATCGCCCCGGCCGCAAGCAGGCTCTTGCCTGCCTTGAGGGCGACGACCGCACCGGCATCGACGGCGATCTCGCCCTTGGCGGTCAACCCGCCGGCGAGCCAGGCCTTGCGTGCGTTCGCGGTGCGCTCCGGCACGAACACGCTGCCGCGCCCGCTTGTTGCGAAGGCCAGCAGCGGATGATCATGATGGCCCGACGCGATGGCAAGGGCGACGCCGGCGCCGGTCGCGATCCGCGCCGCGGCGATCTTGGAGGCCATGCCACCCGATCCCATTCCCGATGCGCTATCGCCGCTCGCCATCGCTTCGATCCGGGCGTCGATCCGCTTGACCTGATCGATCAACCGGGCTTCGGGGTGGGTGAGGGGGTTGGCATCGAACAACCCGTCGACATCGGAGAGCAGGATCACGCCCTGCGCACCCGCTGCTTGCGCAATCCGGGCGGCGAGCCGGTCATTATCGCCAAAGCGGATTTCGGCGGTCGCGACCGAATCATTCTCATTGATGACCGGCACGACGCCAAGCGATAACAGCCGCGCCAGCGTTGCCGAGGCGTTCAGATAGCGGCGCCGGTCCTCAAGATCGTCGAGCGTGACCAGCATCTGCGCGGCGGTCAGTCCTTCGGCGCCCAGCAGTTCCGCCCAGATCTGGCTGAGCGTGATCTGGCCGGTGGCGGCGGCAGCCTGGGCGTCCTCCAGGCTGGCGCGGCCGCCCTTGGCGAGCTTCAGCCGCCGTGCGCCAAGCGCAATCGCGCCCGACGAAACGACGGCGATCTGTTGGCCGGCCTTGGCGCGCGTAGCGATGTCGGCGGCGAGTGTGGCCAGCCAGTCGCGTCGCACCTCGCCGCCGGGCGTGACGAGCAGCGACGAGCCGACCTTGACGATCAGGCGCGGACAGGTAGCGGCAGAGAAGGCGTCGGCCGACATCGGATCAGCCAGCGTTGCCAGACTGCGCCAATCGGGCCAGCCAGACGCCCGGTACCGCCATCAGCAACAGATTGGGCAGCCACCAGGCAACCGCGAAATCGCCGGTCAGGCTCCAGAAACTGATTGCCATCAGCCCGGCGCAGAACGCGAATGCAAGCGAGACGATCGCCACCGGCCGCCAGCGCGGGTCGCCGCGCCTTGCCATCGCGACGCTGACCAGGCCCATGATCGAAAAGCCCAGATCAAGGGGCGCGAAAGACCAGTTCCACGCATCGATGACAGGGTCTCCGTAGCCTTGATACATCACATCCGGTGGCAGGTGCAGCACGCCAATGCAGGCAAGTGCCGCAATCGCCCAATAGGCCAGCATGCCGCCGTCGAGTGCGATCATTGACGCGCGCAGACCGGGGGGCGGCTTCAGATCGGCGACCATTCCGCTGCCTCTTCGCTGTCTCCTGCGGCCGGCGCCGCCTCTAGCGGGCCGATCGCATCGACCAGCCGGTCGAGCACCGCCTCGATGCCTTCGCCCCCGGCGCCCGAGAGCAGCATTACCTCGGCCTTGCTTGCGCGCTTCAACTTGGTGGCGAGTTTCTTGATCTCGGCGGCGGGCAGCGCGTCGATTTTGTTGAGGCCGATCACTTCGGGCTTATCGACCAGGCCGCCGCCATAAGCTTCGAGCTCGCCGCGCACGATCCGGTAGTTTTCGACCGGATTGTCTTCGGTCGCATCGACTAGGTGAAGCAGCACCTTGCATCGTTCGATATGGCCCAGAAAGCGATCGCCGATGCCAGCGCCGTCAGCCGCGCCCTCGATCAGGCCGGGGATATCGGCGAGCACGAATTCACGGTTGCGGTGGCTGACCACGCCGAGCTGCGGCTTGGTGGTGGTGAAGGGATAATCGCCGACCTTGGCATTGGCATTGGTCGTCGCGTTGATGAAGGTCGATTTGCCGGCGTTCGGCAGCCCCACCAGCCCCGCATCGGCGAGCAGTTTCAGCCGCAGCCAGACCCAGCCTTCCTCGCCCGGCCAGCCCGTGCCATGCTGGCGCGGGGTGCGGTTGGTCGACGTCTTGTAGCTGGCATTACCGCGCCCGCCATCGCCGCCCCGCATGAAGACAGTGCGCTGGCCCGGCACTGTAAAGTCGGCCAGCACATGTTCCTTGTCCTCGCTCAGCACCTGCGTGCCAACCGGCACGCGAATGATCAGATCGCCGCCACCCGCGCCGGTACGGTTCTGCCCGGCGCCGCCCTTGCCGCGTGGTGCCCGGAAATGCTGGGTATAGCGGAAATCGATCAGCGTATTGAGGCCGGGAACGGCTTCGAACACGATATCGCCGCCCTTGCCGCCATTGCCGCCATTGGGGCCGCCATATTCGATGAACTTTTCACGACGAAAAGAGACCGCACCGGGGCCACCGGCACCCGAACGGACGAAAATCTTGGCTTGATCGAGAAAATGCATGCGCGCTCTCTAGCGGAATGCGGCATTTTATCCAGTGCGTTGGCAATCAGGCCTTGACGGGCAGGCCCGCCGCCAGACGCGAGGCGGTGAGTTGCTGGACGGCCAGCTCGCGCGCGGTACCGCGCGGCAGCTCCAGCGCGCTGGCCATCGGGCCGCCGAGCAGGGCATCGCCCAGCGCCATCAGGACGAGCGAGAGCGTTTCCTCGCGCAGCGACGGGCCGTGCATTTCCTGATCCTCGGCGAGCTGATCGACCAGCCCGTGGATCGCCGCCAGGATCGGATCGAGCGCATCCAAATTGCCCGACAGGATCATCCAGCTGGCCAGCGCACCTGCGCCTTCCTTGCCAAAGGCGTCAAAGGTCAGGTCGACGACTTCACGCGGATCATGGTCTCCGGTACGCGCCCGCATCACCGCGGCAGCGATCGTGCCGACGATCGAATCAGCCATTGCGGCAATCAGTGCCTTTTGCAGGCCGGCGGCCGAGCCAAAATGATGCAGGAGATTGGCATGGGTTCGGCCGATCCGCGCGGCCACTGCCTTGAGCGTAACTGCTTGCGGGCCGGATTCGAGCAGCAGCGCACGCGCTGCTTCGAGCGCATTATCGCGCGATTCTTCGGGGGAGAGGCGGCGGCGGGCTATTGACACGAGTGTAAGTAGGACCTATTGACAGTGATGTAAGCAAGCAATGCTGAATCATTCTGTTCGGAGGTTTTTGTGGCGAAAGCAACCAGTCCCGCTGATTTGACGATCACGCCGCGCGATCTGCGCTTTGGCCGCGATCGCAAAATGGGGCGCTGGTGGCTGAACAATAACCCCTATGCCACCGCCTTTTACAACGCCCTGTCGGTCACCTTCCCGAAGGGCGAAGGTTATTTCATCGACAGTGTGCGGCAGTTTCGCGACGGCACACCGCCCAAGCTGACCGCCGAGATCAATGCCTTTATCAAGCAGGAGGTGATGCACACCCGCGAACATGTCGCCTTCAACCGCCATGTCACCGACCAGGGCTATGATGTGTCGTTGCTCGAGCAGCATGTCGACGAGTCGCTGGCGCTGACCAAAGGGCGCCCCGCTATCGCCAATCTCGCCGCGACCATGGCGCTCGAGCATTTTACCGCAATCATCGCGCATGAGCTGATCGCGACGCCCGCGCATCTCGCAGGCGGTGAGCAGCAGCCGGTTGCATTGTGGCGCTGGCACGCCGCCGAGGAAATCGAGCACAAGGGTGTCGCTTATGATACCTGGCTGCATGCGACGCGTGACTGGCCGCGCTTTACGCGCTGGCGGGTCAAGGCCATTGTCATGCTGCTCACCACATTCAAATTTTTCGAGGGGCGCCGTAAGGGTATGCTGGAGCTGCTGCGGCAGGACGGGCTGACCGGTCCGGTCGTCTGGGCGAAACTCTTTTGGTATGTGTTTGGTGCCCCCGGCATGGGCCGCAAGGTGATGGGCGCTTGGTTCTCGTTTTTCCTCCCCGGATTTCACCCGTGGCACCATGACGACCGCAAGCTGATCGCACTCGCCGAGAGCGATTATGAAGCTGCTTTGCTGCCACGGGCAGAAAGAGAATTGGCGGCGGCCTGATCACTTGGGCGTTACAAATTGCCGTTCGGGTTGAGCATTGCTCACCCCGAACGGCTTTCTTGTGTCACGCCGCCATGCGCTCCGGGTCTTCGCACGACCCTTCTGTCGACAGGTCAAGCTCCAGCTTCGCGCAGGGTTTGTCGATGCCGAGCGCCAGGCAATGCCGCATTTCCACGCCGGTATTGCGGAAGCCGAGCTTGGCCAGCACGCGCCCAGAGGCCGGGTTGTCGATGAAATGCCCCGAGCGCAGCCGGCGTAGCCCGATCGCGTGCCGGGCAATCCCCAGCATCGCGTGGCCCGCCTCAGTCGCATAGCCACGCCCCCAGGCGTCGGGCGTCAGCCAATAGCCGATCTCATGCCCGCCCTTGATGTCGCCATGACCCTCGTCGGGATGAATGCCGATCGCACCAACAAGGCGGGGGCAGAGCCCTTCATGGGCCATGATCAGCAGCGTGAAATCGCGCGGCGACTGTGGCCGGTTGAGCCATTCCGCCGCGTTCGCGGCGGTATAGGGCCAGGGCAGGCGGGCGAGCTTGAACGCCACCGCCTCATGCGCGATCGCCTGAGTCAGCGCGGCGGCATCCTCGGGCCAGCCGGGGCGCAGCGTCAGTCTGGGGGTCCGAGCGAACATAGCTACTCTCCTCGTCGGTCGCCCTGCCGCTCGCACATCGGGATGACGTGTTCGCGACAAAGCTGTTGAGGGAGCAAGAAAAAAGGGAGCCGGGGTGACCCGCCTCCCTTGTTTGGTTGGTTCCTGTGGCAGGAACCCCGGATCACCCTGGTGGGCAACCCGGCTGGTTACCCGATGTTATTCGGCGGCAATCGCCATTTCCGCTGCGGCTACCGAGCAGAAGGTTCGGCCAAGTTTGCCGGCATGGAATTCAACGCGGCCCTCGACGAGCGCGAACAGCGTATGATCCTTGCCGATGCCGACATTGCGGCCCGGGTAGAACTTCGTACCACGCTGGCGCACCAGGATGTTGCCCGGAACCACTTCCTGGCCGCCGAACTTCTTCACGCCAAGGCGACGGCCTGCCGAATCGCGACCGTTGCGCGAAGAGCCGCCTGCTTTCTTATGTGCCATTGTCTGTCTTCCTCAGATTTTCTGTCTTACGCTTCGGCGGTCGCGGCGTCGCCTTCGGGCGCTGCCTTCTTGGCCTTGGCGGGCTTCTTGTCTTCGGCCGCACCGATGCTCAGAATCTTCAGGATCGTGTGCTGCTGGCGGTGACCGTTACGACGGCGATAATTGTGGCGGCGGCGCTTCTTGAACACGATGACCTTGTCGGCCTTCGCCTGCGCGATGATCTCGGCGGCGACGGTCAAGCCCTCGACCGACTTCAGCTCGGCGCCTTCGCCCGCGAACAGAACGTCACCAAGCGTGATCGACGCCCCGGCTTCACCGTCGAGCTTTTCGACGACGATCTTGTCTCCAGCGGCAACGCGGTATTGCTTGCCGCCCGTGCGCACGACTGCGAACATGGCTAAAATCACTTTCCAATAGATCAGCCCACGCTCGGACGAACCTGCGCGGAAAGAGTGGCGAATTATGCCAAGGGGCGCGGCCTGTCAACCGCCGAGCGTCCGGCATCCGGTGCCTGCACGTCGTGTGTCGCTGAAGCCACACCCGGAATGACAATCGTGTGACCGGTGCGTGACAAATGATTGCGCACTATTGTTACCAAAGGCGCAGGGGCTATGATCTTTTTTGTCAAAGAATGCCGTGTCAGGGCGGTTATTCCTGTGGGGAGAAATCATGAATATTCAGCTGATCAAGCGTTTGGCCTATTCGGTATCGGCCATCGCCATCACTATCGCCGCGCCGGTATATGCACAGACTGCTCCGGCATCTTTGGCGGTTGAGGACGCGGCGCCGGCCAATGACGATCCGATCATCGTCACCGGCAGCCGCTTTAATGATCGCACTGTGGCCAAGAGCGCGGTGCCTATCGATGTGATCGGCGGCGAACAGCTGACCCAGGCGGGCTATACCGAAACCAACAAGTTGCTGAGCCAGCTGGTCCCGTCCTTTAACTTCCCGCAGCCGTCGCTCACCGATGGCACCGATTCGCTGCGTCCGGCGACGCTGCGGGGCCTCGCGCCCGATCAGACGCTGGTCCTGATCAATGGCAAGCGCCGGCACACATCGGCGCTGCTCAACCTCAACGGCTCGGTTGGCCGCGGATCATCAGCAGTCGATCTCAACGAAATTCCGCCGATCGCCATTGAGCGTATCGAAGTGCTGCGCGACGGTGCCTCGTCGCAATATGGTTCGGATGCCATTGCCGGCGTCATCAACATCCAGCTCAACAAGAAGGCTGGCGTCGACGCTTCGGTGACCTATGGCGAATATATCACCACGATGGACGGCGTATCCCAGGTTACTGGCGTTGCGGTGGGCCCGACCGGACTGCCGATCGTCGCAACGGCCGGCGGCACGACCAATGATCTGCTGCAGCTCAACACCACGGGCAATGACCGGCACGTCACCGACGGCAACACGCTGACCCTGGCGGCACGCCTTGGCCTGCCGATTGGTGACAAGGGGTATTTCGTGTTTTCCGGCCAGTATCGCGATCGCGACCCGACCAATCGTTCGGGTGCCGATCCACGTCGGCAATATGCCACAGTCGGCGATCCGCGTGAGCTGACGATCAACCGCTACAATCACCGCTACGGCGACGGCAAGGCGAAGGATCTCAACTTCTTCGTCAATGCCGGCTATGATTTGCTGCCCGATGTCGAGCTCTATGCCTTTGGCAGCTATGGGATCCGCGACGCCGACGGCGCCGGCTTCTATCGCCGCAGCAACGATGCCCGCAACCGCGATTTCGCGGCGTCGACGACCAGCTTCGTGCCATATTATCCGGACGGCTTCCTGCCGCTGATCGCTTCCGAGATTGAGGATGTCTCAGGCGCCGTTGGTGTCAGGGGCGAAATCGGTGGCGGCTGGAAGGGCGACTTGTCGGTCGTCTATGGCTCGAACCAGCTCGATTATTCGGTCGAGAACAGCTTCAATGTCTCGCTCGGCGGCCTGAACAGCCCGCGCGTATTCGATGCCGGTGGCATTGCGGCCGGCCAGACGGTGGTCAATCTCGATCTCAGCAAGAAATATGAGGTCAGCTTCCTCAAGAGCTTCGGCGTCGCCTTTGGCGGTGAATATCGCAACGAGAATTTCAAGATCCGCCCCGGCCAGGTAGCGAGCTATATCAACGGGCCATTCTCGGCGGCTCCTTTCAACGGTGCCGGTGGCGCCCAGGTGTTCCCTGGGTTCCGGCCGAACAACGCGGTTGATGTTTCGCGCGACAGCTTTGCCGGTTATGTCGAGCTCGATGCCGATGTGACGGACACGCTGACCTTCCAGGCCGCTGGTCGCTACGAGCATTTCTCGGATTTCGGCAGCACGGTGAACGGCAAAATCGCTGGCCGCTGGGAATTCCTGCCCGGCTTCGCGGTGCGTGGATCGGTCTCGACCGGTTTCCGTGCGCCAAGCCTTGCGCAGCAGTTCTTCGCGACAACCTCGACCAACAATGTCGCCGGCACGCTGATCGAAGTCGGCACCTTCCCGGTCTCCGATCCGGTGGCCCGCGCGCTTGGCTCGCAACAGCTCAAGGCCGAAAAGGCGACCAACTTCGGCGGCGGTTTCGCGCTTAACCCGTTCACGGGCTTCAACCTCACGATCGACTATTACAACATCCGCATTCGCGACCGTGTTGTGCTGACCGAGAACCTGCAGGGCGCAGCCGTCGTGGCAATCCTGCAAGCCGCCGGCATCAACAACGTCACCTCGGCACGCTTCTTCGTCAACGGCGTCAACACCAAGACGCAGGGGCTCGACATTGTCGGCACCTATCGCGTGCCGGAATTCGGGCTGGGCACGTTCCGGCTGACGGCGGGCTATAACTATAACGAGACCAAGATCACCGATCGGGCCGTGCTGCCGTCACTGCCAGGGCTGGTCCTGTTCGGCCGCGCCGAATCGTTCCGCCTGACCGACGGCCAGCCACGCGACAAGCTGAACCTCGCTGTAGACTGGAGCATGGACGCCTTCTCGGCGACCTTCCGCACCAATCGCTTCGGCTCGGTCTTCTCGCCGGGTTCGTCGACATCGCTGGCGGTTGCGCGCGGGGCCGGCCCTGCCGACTTCACGCTCACGCCGAAATGGGTAAGCGATGCCGAAGTGCGCGCCAAAATCTATCACGGCGTGGAACTTGCGGTCGGTGCGAACAACGTGTTCGACGTCTATCCCGATCGCTCGCCAGCGGGCGGCGTGTTCGGCAACAACGCCTATTTCCTGCCATATTCCAGCCTGTCGCCCTTCGGCTTCAACGGCCGGTTTGTATATGGCCGGATCGCCGTCAGCTTCTAAGCTGCCTGGGAGGGCATGTCGAAAAAGGGGGCCATTGGCCCCCTTTTTTGTGGCCCAGATGGTGGGGCAGCGTGCGCGCGTTGGCGCGCGATCGAATCACCGGTCCGGCGACGGCCCGTCGGGTGAGGCGAAGCGCCCGCAATCGTTCACTCGCGCGGGGGTGGGCAGCCGTCGCTGGGAATGGGTGTCTCTCGGCGGGCGGAAAATGCTCTGGCCACTGCCGTGCGCCCGTCAGGGCGCGCGCAGCGGGGCTGGGGACGGATCGCGCATGCAAATCCTGGCCTGTCGCCGCTATGCGCGCCCTCGCCCGCCCGGGGCGGCCATCGGGTGCAGCGCGCAACGAGCCCGCTGCTATTGGCTTGATTCAACGGCGCTGGCGCATCTGCCGGCGGCCCAACGCCGCAAGCCCGCAGGGATATTGGCTAAAGACGATTCGCCCGGGCAAACTGGTTCTAGTGGCGGTGTTCCCGACGAAGCCGATAGCGGCCATCGGCATAGCCAGTGAACAGGCCGGCAATGGCCGGATGATCGATCGGCTCTTCGCTCTCGTCGAGCACCAGATTCTGCTGGCTGACATAGGCGACGTAGCTGCTTTCCACATTCTCGGCGAGCAGGTGGTAAAAGGGCTGGTCCTTGCGCGGCCGGATATCGAGCGGGATCGCATCATACCATTCTTCACTGTTGGCAAAGATGGGATCGACATCGAAAATCACGCCGCGAAAATCGAACAGCCGGTGCCGTACGACATCGCCAATCGCAAAATTGGCATGCGCGACGGCGGGCAGCGGCACGGAGGATTTGACGGGGAGGGCGGGGATGTGGGCGCGGTGCATGGGGCTAATCTAGTGGTTGTTGCGCGTGGCACAAGCGGGATGCTTGTATCTACCGAATGATTGAGCTAGTGGCCCGCCTTCGACCGGTCAGCGGGGGCACTTTTCTGGGGTGGCTTCCGCGCGATTCCCTCGCGGAGAGGTGGCAGAGTGGTCGAATGTACCGCACTCGAAATGCGGCGTGGGCGCAAGTTCACCGTGGGTTCGAATCCCACCCTCTCCGCCAATTTCATATTTTATTGTATAATAGCAACGCCTTAGGCGGCGCAGCCGAATTTCCCCCGTGAAATTAGGATTCATCGCGGTCTGGTGTTTTCCTAGCCAGATCAATCAGTTGATGCATGTTGCGTTTGTATGAGTGCACGTGTGCGAACGATGCCTGGTGATGTGGCCAATGTGGCTTTCGAGATATCATTTGGCCAAAATCGGTTTGCCGTTTTGCGGCGCCATTTTTACCCATCCATTGCGCGTGGGGCTGCGGTGGCATTGGCGAAAACCCCCGCCGTTCGCACGGCCGATACCGGTAGCCGTTGCCGCGCATCATACCGCGCCATTTTGGTCGCGACTCCCGCGGGGGCTTTCCCATCGTCAAGGGCGATATCTGGCGCTCGCCGTCATTCCCCAGCTATTGTTGAGGGTCGATGCTGTGGCGTACGGCAACAATCAACAGGCTGGGTGATGGGTTCGATGCCCTCTGCGGCCAGACCTGCCTTCCGCTTGGCAGGCGGCGGTGCCGCGCTCCCGATTATGCTCCGAACAAAGGGGTATCGCCATGACTCGTACAATCAACCTGCCGACATTTGACGGTGTCACCTTCGCCAATCGCTACGGCCCATGGGCCGTCATCGCCGGCGCGTCAGAGGGAACCGGCGCCTGCTATGCCGAGCAACTGGCTGCGATCGGATTGAATCTGGTGCTGGTCTCGCGCCGGCCCGAGATGCTCGAAGCGCTCGGTGCCCGGCTCGCTGCGGCGCATGGCATCGTTTATCGTACCCTGGCCGCAGATCTGATGGCACCAGGAGCGGGGCATCGGCTCGTCGACGCGACCCGCGACCTGGATATTGGCCTTTATGTTTCGAACGCCGGTGCCGATGGGGCAGGCAACAGCTTTTTCGATGCGCCGGTCGAGCGCTCGCTGGGACTGCTGACGATGAATGCCACCAATCTGGTCGAGGCTGTTCATGGCTTCGGCAATCGTTTCAAGGCGCGCGGTCGGGGCGGTTTTATCGTTATGTCGTCGGGGGCAGGGCTTGGCGGCCAGCCCTGGCTGGTGATGTATTCATCGACCAAGGCATTCGAACTCAACTTTGCCGAATCGCTCTGGGCGGAGCTTGATGGCCAGGATATCGACATCATCGGCGTGGCCGCGCCGACCATGGACACGCCAACCTTGCGCCGGGCCGTTGCCGGGACTGCGTTCGATATCGGCAATGCTTATGATCCTGCCGCGGTGGTGCATCTTGCGCTTGCCAAGCTGGGCAAAGAACCGCTGATCATTGTGCCCGACGGCCCCGATGAGACCAGAATTCCGCAGATCGAAGCCGATCGGAAGACGCGCCTGCTGGCGCTGGCTGAATGGGCCAAGGCATATACTAGCGCAGTGGTCGCATGACGGACCCGGTTGACGTCGTCATCGTCGGTGCCGGCCATAACGGGATGGCCGCTGCCGGCTACTTGTCGCGCGCCGGCAAGCGTGTCGTCGTGGTCGAGCGGATGGCCAAGGTCGGCGGGATGACCAGTTCGGGCTATATGATTCCGGAAGCGCCCGGGCATCTGGTCACCCCCTGCGCCGTCGAACTGCTCTTTGCCCGCGGCTCGGGAATCATCGAGGACCTCGAGCTCGAGAAATACGGCCTGCGCACGGTCGATCCCGATCCGAGCTATGCCTATCTCCATCCCGATGGCAGCTCGATCGCGCTGTTTCGCGATTATCGTCGCACCGCCGAAGATATCTCCCGGATCAACCGCAACGACGGCAAGGCCTATATCGCGTTCATGAAGTGCCTGGATGCGCTGATGGATATCGGGTTTCCGATGATGATGGCCGAACCCGGCCGCCCGGATGCGCGCAACATGGCGAAGATGATCGGCAGCGCTGTACGCAATATCAAGCTCAAGGACGAACTGGTCGCCATTTCGAAGGCGACATCGGACCAGATCGCGTGCGAGCGGTTCGAAGATCCGGCAACGATCGGCCTGCTGCTGGGTGTCGCTGCCGGGGCGGGGCCGGTCGATGATGACGGCAACGCGGCTGCTTATATGATCTTCGCGGTGACGCACCGGCTCGGGACCGGCAAACCGATCGGCAGTCTGCAAGCCTTTGCCGATGCGATGGCGGCGAGCATCAAGGCGAGTGGCGCGAGCATCGAATTGAACGCACCGGTGTCTGAGATTTTGATCGAAGCAGGCGCTGCGAAGGGCGTACGGCTAGCCGACGGCCGGGTGATACGCGCGAAGATGGTGATCGCGACTTGCGATCCGCGCACCGCCATGGCGCTAACCACGCCGGACGGTGTCGATCGGATGCTGATGAAGCGCATCGAGCACGCGCCGGCGAACCGCTCGAATGCGGCACCCTTTCTGGCTAATGTTGCCATGGCAAAGCCGCTCATGCTCAAAAGGCATCAGGAGCTGCGCCACGACGACGCCGATCTCAACAAGGCAGTCGGGCTGATCGGTTTGCCCGAAGAGGTGCGCGGCAGCTTTGCGGCCGCCAAACGCGGCGATATTCCGATCCGGCATGCTGTGTCGGTCACACCCTTGTCCAATTGCGACCCGAGCCAGGCGCCAGAGGGCCAGTCGATAGCCTATCTCTACCTGCCCGCAATGGCGGTCGACGCGCGCGACGGCTGGTCCGCCGCGGTCAAGGATCGCACGATGGCGTCCATCGTCACGCAAGTCTCGGAATTTTATGACGGGTTTGATTCGGAAATCGGCCGGTTCGTCGAAACGCCGCGCGAGCGTGAATTGCGGCTGAATGTCACCAATGGCTGCGTCACCCATGTCGATTTCGGAGCGCTGCGTGCCGGCATCCATCGGCCGGCGACCGGGTTTGGCGGCCCAAAGCCAATCTTCCCCGGATTCCTGATCGGTGGTGCCGGCGCGCATCCCGGTGGCGGGGTGTCCGGCATCGCTGGCCGGATCGCCGCCGACCGGGCGATGCGCGCACTCAAGAAGATGCGATAGCTGGCTAGACGCGAACCCCGCCGTCGAGCCGGATCGTTTCACCGTTCATGAAACGGTTGCTGAGGACGTGGATGACCAGGCTGGCAAATTCGGTGGCGCCGCCGAAGCGGGCCGGGAAGAGCTGCTTCTCGATCAGCGTGTCGCGGGTCGTGGCGGGCAGATCCCTGATCATCGGGGTGTCGATGATACCGGGGGCGATCGTGACGACGCGGATGGCTTGCGGCGCCAGATCGCGGGCGAGGGCGAGTGTCATCGCAGCGACACCGCCCTTGCTCGCTGCATAGGCAGTTCCGCCGGCGCCCCCGTCGAAGGCGCGGATCGATGCGACGTTAATGATCACGCCGCGTTCGGGATTGGCCGCATCGAGCGGGTTTCGCGCCATTTCAACCGCCGCGCGGCTGAGCACTAAGAAGGTGCCGTTCAGGTTGACGTCAATCACGCGGCGGAACAGTGCGATCGGCAACGGGCCGTCTGGACCGATCACGGCCCCGCCCGCAATGATCCCGGCGCAATTGATGCAGATATCGATTCTGCCGTCGCGCTCGATCGTAGCGCGGATCGCGGCTGCAACCTGATCATCGTCGGTGATGTCGATGGCATGGACAGTCACCGCCGGATTTCGGGCCAGATGATCGGGCGCCGGCGCGAGATCGAGGATCGCGATGCGGGCGCCGTGTGCACTCAGCGCCTCGACGACCGCCAGCCCCAGGCCCGAACAGCCGCCGGTGACAATCGCGACCTTACCGCTTAGCAGCCGAGCAGTGCCCATGTTTCCAGATCCTCGCCGGCGGTAAAGAAGCGTTCGTTCATTGGCAGCCCGTTCTGGCCCCAGCTGTCCATATTCGCTGTCCAGGCCTGGATGCCGTACATCACCCAGCGACGATATTGTTCCCAGATCTCGTCAAGCCCGGGCACATGCTGGGCGCCGGTGGCAATCAGCTGGTTGCGATAATGGGCGAGCAGATCCTTCTGGTGGGCGCGGCGTTCGTCAATGGTCAGCGACCCCACCATGAAATAGGTCAAATCGCGCCACGGGCGCCCCTTGCGTCCCAATTGCCAGTCGAGCCACAACCGCTCGCCCGAGGGCAGCACATAGGTGTTCCCCTGATGGCAATCGCCCAGGATGATGCAATAGGGCGCATCAAACGCGCGCTCGTAAGCGACCAGTTTGTCGTACGCGCGCTCCACACGGCGCGGGTCATCGAGATAATGTTTCGGCGCGATGGCCCGGAAATTCGGGTCCTTGAGATTTTCCTCGATCCACTGCCACATGATCCGGACCTGATCGTGATCGACCGGGGTCCGCATTGATGTCTGCAGCCATGAATTGGCATCGAGGATCGGACTGTCCCAAAGACTGCCGTGCAGTTGCGCGAGATTGGTCAGCGCGCTCTCCACGCCGTCGGCTCCGGGATGATCGGTCGAATGCGCAAAAATACCGCCGCGATCGACCAGATCTTCAAGCACGATCAGGCCATGATGTTTGTCGCCATCGTCCCAATCGGCATAATAGCAGGTGGCCGTCGGGACCTTCAGATGCGGTGTGATGAAATGGTAGAATCGCGCCTCGATCTCGCAGATGTCGACGTCAGCGAACATTCCCGACCAGTTCGATTTCAGGCAGAGATTCGTCGGCAGTCCGTAAGCCTTGCCGGCATCATTATAGTCGACCGTGATCCGCATCTTGGTCGTGTGGCTGTCGAACAGCTGGTTGACCTTCATGCTCGTCACTTCAAGGCCGGGATAGCGGTTGGCCATCGTGCGCCCAAGCCAGCCGGGTGTCACCTCGTCGCGGGTCCACGGAAGGGGCTCGGTCCGCTGGGGATAGGGGTGGGATTCGGGCAGCGCCATCGTCGGCAATCCTCATCATCGTTCATTCAGGAATATGTATTGAGGCATAGTCGGCACGGTGTGACGGCCCTTGCCCCGCCATCGGATAGGAGTGGGGCAGCGGATGGTGCCGCACAGCCACGGTCATGTTCGCCCGTCCCCATGCCCGCCATGCGCAAATTGCCTATGTGACCAACGACCTGGCAGCGGCGACGGCACTCATCGAGCGTGATTACGGTGCGCCGGGATTTTGGGTGTTCTCGACCGGGGCGGCCAGTGGTGGAGACGCAGAGGCGCCCACGCTAAAGATTGCGCTGGCACGGGTTGGTGGCGTCGAGATCGAATTAATCGAACCCCAGGGCAGCAGCGCGCCGCTGTTCAGCGACTCGCTCCCCGCCGGGGCCGATCTGGCGATCGTCTTCCATCATGTCGCCTTTCGGATTGAGGGCCCGCTGGCCCATTGGGATCAGCACCTTGCCTCGATCGATACCGCCCGGCACAAGATCGTGTTCGGCGGTGCGGTTGGTGACGACGTACGCTATTGCTATACTGACGAACGCAGCGCGATCGGCCACCTTGTCGAACATGTCTGGATGTCCCCGGCGATCCTCGCGCAGATGGCGGCAGCAGTGCCAGCCTATCCCCGTCTAACGTAATTTTCTTGGAAGGAATTGGCATGGCAACGGCAGGCGTGATCGGATTGGGAGCGATAGGCGGCGGCGTGGCAACGTGCCTTGCGCGCGCCGGGATGCTGACGGCAGTCAATGATCTGATGCCTGATATTGTCGAGCGCTGGCCGACAATCGGTCAAGTGACCGGGTCCAATGCAGCGGTCGGGCGGCTAGCCGATACCATCCTGATTGCCGTGTTGAGCGCCGATCAGGTGATCGAGGTGCTGTCGGGCGATGATGGCGTGTTGACGCAGGCGCGGCCGGGCATGAACATCGTTGTGCTGTCGACGGTTTCGCTGACCGACCTTGGCCGCATCCGGGTGCTGACCGATGCAGCGGGTGTCGGCTTGATCGATAGTGGCGTGACCGGCGGGCCCAAGGCCGCCGAGAACGGCTTGATTTGCCTCGTCGGCGGCGACGAAAAACCGCTCGCGGCGGTGATGCCGGTGCTCGATGCGTTCGCGCGATCCGTCTCGGTGATGGGTGGTCCCGGGGCCGGGATGGCGGCCAAGATTGCCCGCAACATTGTTGTTTATGGCAGCGCGCGCGCCGGCTATGAAGCGGCGAAGCTCTGCAGGGCGGCCGGAATCGATGTGCACCAGCTGACGCGCGTGATCGAGGACAGCGCCGATGCCGTCGGTGGGCCGATGATGATGATGGGCCGTCCGCTTGATCCGCTGACGGATGCGGGCGAGGGCAAATTACGGCTCTATGTGCTGGGCCAGCTCGACAAGGATCTCGCCGCGGCGATCGATCTGGGGGCGACGCTGGGCGTTGACCTGCCGTTGGCCAAGCTGACGCGCGACACCGGGCGTGAAGTGGTCGGTCTCGATGGATAATCTAGGAGCAAAAAAGATGGTCGACGACGCGCAGTGGGAAAAGGGATTGGCGGTTGTCGACCGGGTCTATGGGCCGGGATCGCGTGAGATGATGGTGCCGCATCGCGAGTCACCCTTCGTCAGCGATATTGTCGGCTATCAATTCGCCGAAGTCTGGGGCGACGACACGCTGTCGATCCGCGACAAAAGATTGATGGTCCTTGGTGCGACGGCAATGCTGGGCCGGGCCGACCTGATTGAAATCCAGATGGGCGGCGCAATCACCAACGGTGAGTTCACCGATGAGCAGCTTGCCCAAATTCCTCGCTTCCTGCTGACCTATGCAGGTGCCGGCAATGTCACGGCCGTCTATCAAGGCATTGCGGCGGCGCAGGCCAAGGCAAAAGCAAAAACCAGTTAAAGGAAAGGTCGGGTTATCCAAACCGTCTGCGGAAACGCAGCGAATCGGCTGGACTCCCGCGATTGCGGGGGGCCAGCGCCCCTGATTGCACCGCGGGCTACGGTGAAATCGATCCGCTTGAAATCAACGCTAAACCGGATGGCGTTCGGGCGGCGATGGCATGGTGAGCGCTTCGGGCACGTTGAATCGCCAGCTATTTTCTTCATAGCGTGACGAGATGCGCCAGCCTTGGTCAGTGCGGACGAATTCGTCACGATACCAAAGGCCGAACATCAAGAAATGCTGCCCTTCGCGGACGACCATCGGGTTGGTGCAAATGGTTCGCCCGGATGCGCGGTCTCCGTCGATCTTAATCTGGCTGGTCGAGATAATATGCTGACAGGCGCTGATCTGCCCCAGGCTTTCGCTTAAAAATGCCTTGATTGTCGGCAAATCGCCCTTCACCCCAACCATCTCTGAATAGTCGATGACGGCATCGGCAGTGAATACCTGGTCAAGCGCCTCATAGTCGCGATGGTCTATCGCGTAGCAATAGGCGACCATCAGGTCCTGAATTTCCATGCGATCCGAAATTTCCTGAAGATTCACGACAAGGCTCCTGTGACAATCCTGCAACGCTGCCACCTAGGGTCGACCGAAAAGTGAAGCGGCCTGTCAAAAGATAGGGGAGCACGCCCCGCGCATTCCGCAACGTCAATACGACAAGAGCAGTCAGCGCCAGGTCCTGGGGTTTGAGCCTGCCGGAAGAGAGAGTGCCGTGCGGACGCTGACCACAGCAACCGTATATTAAAGTCTTGAACGACGGTCTGATCGCCTTTGCGGGTGGATTTATGCCCTTGGATCAAGGCGTATTCAGGGAGGATGCCAAAATGAAAAAAACACTGAAAGCCAATTTGATGTTGAGCGTCGCGATTGTCGGCTCAACAGGTCTATGGTCCCAGGCGGTGCACGCTCAAGCCGCACAGGCTGCTGCGGTAACCGCAACACCGAGCGAGCGCGAGGGCATTGCCGATATTGTCGTGACTGCGCGCCGTACCTCGGAAAACCTGCAGACGATCCCGGTCGCTGTGACCGCGCTCGATTCGGTCGCGCTCGAGACCAAGCAAATCCTGGTCGTCACTGATCTTGCCCGCACGACGCCGAGCCTGAGTATCGGTACGGGCGGTACTGGCCCTGCGTCGATCGTTTATCTCGCCATTCGTGGTCAGGCGCAGAACAGCCCGAACTCGCTGTCCGATGCGTCGGTCGGTATCTATATCGACGGCGTCTATGTGGCGCGGCCAATCGTCGGCAATCTCGGGTTTCTCGATGCGGCCAGCGCCGAGGTGCTGCGCGGTCCGCAGGGCACGCTGTTCGGTCGCAACACCACCGGTGGCGCCCTTAACCTGACGAGCAACCAGCCGACCGATCGCTATGAAGGCAGTTTGAAGCTTGGTTATGGCAACTACAACCAGCGGATGGTCGAAGGCGTTTACAACGTGCCGCTGAGCAGTGATGTCGCGGCGCGTGTTGCGCTGCGCTATAACGCTCGCGACAATTTTTACCCCAATCTCACCTCGGGCAAAGGGCAGGGCAATGTCTCGGGCGATTATTTTGGTCGCTTGACGCTGAAATGGTCGCCTTCCAACCTGCCGATCACGGCAACGATTTCGGGGGATTTCAACGACTATCGCGACAGCGGTAACCCGAACGCCGTATCCGCGATCAACCCATCCGGTCCGCTGCAAAGCTTTACGAATATCTCGGCGGGCGTGCAGTCCGGGGCGATTCCAGCCAATGCGCCGATCCCGTTGTCGGCAACGTTCAGCGTCCCGGCGGCACTGTTCGCCAATTTCCTGCAGCCCGGTGCCAATCCGAACCTGCAATCTTATGTCAATCCGTACTTCACCCCGGCGGGTGCTTCGGGCAACAACTGGTTGGCCACGTATGGCCGGCCGACAACGGGTAACCCCGAAATCGACAATTTGCACAATCTGACGGTTGGCAAGTCAGTAACCGGCACGTTTACTTGGGATATGGGCGGCGCCCGGCTGAAGTCCATTTCGGGCTATCGGAATTCGCGGGCCAATAACAGCCTGGACCTGACCGGTACGCCAACCGGCGGTGGTGCATTCGTCACCGAATATATCAATGAGCAGTTCAGCCAGGAATTGCAGCTTGCTGGCACGGCCGGCCGGCTCGACTGGATCGGTGGCCTCTATTATTTCCGCGAAACCGGCAGTGAGCGGTCTGATTCGGCAATTTTCTACAACACGCCGATTGCAGCTTATGCCCGCAGCCTTGCGACCTATGCCTCTGAATCAAAGGGCATGTTTGCACAGGTCAATTATCGGATCACCGATGAATTCCGGGTTACGGGTGGGATTCGCTACACCTGGGACAATCGCAGTATCAACCGGATGGGGATCACCGACTGGCGCGCTGCCGACCCGGTTTGCAATGTCGGCGCGAACATCGGCAAAAAAGCGAGTGTTGCACCGTGCGTGAATGCGGAATCGCGCAACTTTAGCTATCCGGCATGGACGCTGGGCGTCGACTATAAGATCAGCCCCAGCGTGTTTGTCTATGCCAAGACAAGCGGTGCCTCGATGTCGGGTGGGTTCAACTCACGTCCGGTGCCACAGGGGTTTTCGAGTTCATTCGAACCTGAACGGGTCAAGGATGCTGAAGTTGGGATCAAGGTTGATTTCTTCGATCGCCACCTGCGGACAAACATCGCGGTCTTCGGCGCACGCCAGGCAAATGTGCAGCGGATCGTCAACGCTGTCTTCACCAACGCAGCCGGTGCGCAGTCGCTCACCCAGTTCGTGTCGAATTCGGGCAAGGTGAACACCGCTGGCGTCGAATTTGAAGGCACGGCACAGCCCTGGCGGGGCATGGAGATGACCGGCAGCGTGGCCTATCTCGACGCCAAATACGCGTCTGGAAGCCGCACCGAAGCCGGCGTCGATCGGTCGGTGGAACCTGTCACGCAAGCGCCGAAATGGACCTGGAGCGCGGGTGCGACCCAGGAGTTCAAGATGAATGCAGGTACTCTCGCTATCCATGGCGATTATGCCTATGTTTCCTCGCGCGCATTCGATGTGAATAGCCCCGCATTGGGAGCGACACCGGCGCAAATTGCTGCAGTCAATGCCGGCAACGCAGCATCGGTCATTCGCGCCTATGGCCTGCTCAACGGCCGGATCAGCTTTGCGCTGGCCAAGCCGCAGATCGAATTCGCGATCTGGGGGCGTAACCTGACCAACCAGCCTTGGTTCACTAACGTGTTCAACAGCTATACCGGGATTGGCTCGACGAACCAGTTCCAGGGTGCCCCACGCACCTATGGCGGCACGATCAGCTTCAAGTTCTGATGTTACCTCAATGATCGGCAAAAGGCGGGAGCGATCCCGCCTCTTGTCGTTTCAGAAGCTTTCGCCGCTCGCATAGACGTGCACGCGCGCAACATTCGCGCGCGGTGGCTGATCGAGCAGATAGATAACGGCGCGGGCGACATCTTCTGGCATTAGCGGTGGCGTATATTCGTCCCATCCCGTCGCACCCTTGCGCTTCATATCGTCAAAAATTTCGGTGCCGGTGGTGCCGGGCGCGACGAGTCCAACTCGGATGCCCGAAGCCGCAAGCTCGATCCGCAACGTGTCGGTAAAGGTCTCCAGGGCGCGTTTGAGTCCGCCATAAATACCGCTGCCTGCAGCCGTCAGATGCGCGCCGATGCTGGAGATATTCACGATTGATCCCTGCCTGCGCGACTGCATATCGCGCGCGAACAGAATCGAGCAGCGAACGACAGCGGTGTAATTTGTCGCAATCATCGGCTCGAGCGCGTCAAGATCGAAGCTCTCGACCGTCCCGACACGCAGGATGCCAGCGTTGTTGATCAGCATGTCGGCCTGGCCAAAACGTGCCCGCGCCAGCGCCAGGAGTGCCCCGGGGGTGGCGGGATCGGCAATGTCGGCGACGTGGATCGCGATCTCACCGCCCAATTCTTCGGCCAGTTTCTCGAGCCGCTCACCGCGCCTGGCCGTCAGGATCAGGCGTGCCCCCCTGGCGCTCAGCCCCCGGGCGATCGCCTCACCGATGCCCGATGACGCTCCGGTGACGATTGCTGTCTTGTTTTCCATCATGTGCTCCTTCGGCTTGAGCGCTCAGCATCGATGAATCGCGCGTCCCATGGCCCTCCCAAGGGTAGGTGAGGCAAAGCGAGCGATGTCGAAAACGGATGGAGAGCAGCCGGAAGTCATGGATGCCATGATGTACCGGACACATCGAACCACAGGAGTTTATATGGGTGGCCTCGCACCGTTTACCGAATCCGATTTCGTTCTCCCCGCTGAAAAGCGTGCCGAGATTCTGGCTGGTCTGACAGAGCGCCAAGCCTTCATGGTTACCCAGTGGATGAACCTGCACGAGGTGATTAACCGGGGTGACTGGGACGGGATGGACACATTTTTCGATACCGAGAAGATGACCTATGACAATCCCAACCGGCCCGATCTCGGCACCTATCATGTCTGGAAGACCTCGCCGCAGGGCCTGTACAAGACGTTTCCGCCCAGCATTTATCGCACGCTAAAGGCCTGGGGTCGTGGCGACGATGAAATCTGCGTGCTGTGCCATCATCACGGCAAGCATACCGGCGGCCCCTATATGGGTGTGCAGCCGACCGGGAATGAGCTGAACGTGTTGTGGTTCTCGTGGCTGCGCTTCGAAGGCGACAAGATCGTCCATATTTATTCGATCTCCGACGTGCTCTCGATGCTCATCGACCTCGAAGTGATGCCGGCGCTGCAGCCTGTCGATCCGTACAAATAACATGAAACTCAACGTCGGCGTCCCCAATTCGATGCACGTGGCTGCGATGGTGCAGCCTTGGGAATATGCGCTCGACGGCGCGGCTGTCGGCAAGGCAATGCGCTTTGTCGACAGCCTCGGTTTCAACAAATGCATGTTGGGGGAGCATTTCGTCATCCCAACCGAGCATATTGCGCTGTCGGGGGATCATTATTTCCACACGACAGTCGCGCTGGGCTTCATCGCTGGACACACGAAGCGGATGAAATTGTCCTCGTCTGTGTCGATCGTGCCGCTGCAAAATCCGATTGTGCAGGCAAAGGCCTGGTCGACGCTCGACTGGCTGAGCGGCGGCCGGGCGGAGGCGATGTTCGGCGTCGGTTGGCTGGAAGCGGAATATGAAACTCTTCGTGTGCCGTTCCATGAACGCGGCAAGATGGCTGACGAATATATCGCCGCCATGATCGCCTTGTGGACCCAGGAGGCGCCTGAATTTGACGGTCAATATGTCAGCTTCAAGAATGTCGGGTTCGCCCCCAAGCCGGTGCAGCATCCCAAGCTGCCGATCTGGATGGGCGGCGACGCTCCGGCCGTGCTCCGGCGCGTCGCGCGCTTCGGTGACGGCTGGTCACCATTTCGCACCCCGCCCGAAAAATTCCCTGAATCGATCGATACCATCAAATCCCACCCCGAATATGACGGCCGACCAATCGAGGTGTTTTTCGCTTTGGAAATGTTAAATGTGGGCGCGCATCATGAGGTGCTGGATGATCCGCGCGCACCAGGAACCCGCGATGCGCAAAAGATCATCGATCAAATCGGCTGGCTGAAGAGCCTGGGAATTACCGAGACCATCGTGCCGCTGCCGCCGGGCCTGCGTGGCTACGACGATTATCAGGACCGGCTGCGCTGGGTCGCCGCTGAGATCATGCCCAACGTCTGAAAGCGAATTTTATGGTAACGCCTGCACATGTCCCCGATGCCCTCGTCATGGACTGTCCGATCGCCGAGCGGCGCGTGGTGTTCGAGAATGTCTTCGAAACCAGGATAACGCCCGAACATCACACCAAGCCCCCGGTCTATTGGTGTCCCGATATCTATCCCGATGCGACCGGCGGCTGGGTGGTACGGCGCGTTGAGGATCTGAAACAGATCTACGCCGATGACGAACTGTTCACCAAGAAGGGTTTTAGCGGCTTTTCCGCGATGATTGGTGAGACGTGGAACCTGGTACCAACCGAACTCACCGGCGACACACACAAAAAGGTCCGCAAGGTGCTGAATCCGGTGTTCGCGCCGCAAAAGATGTTTGCGCTTGACGATGTGGTGCGCGCCCGGGCGATGGAACTGATCGCCGCCTTTAAGGATCGCGGCCATTGCGAATTCGTCTCGGCGTTTGCGGTGTCGTTCCCCGTGTCGATCTTCCTTGATCTGTTTGGCCTGCCACAGGCGCAAACGGCGCAGTTTCTGGCCTGGGAGCAGGACCTGCTTCACAGCACCGACATGGCGTTGCGGATCAAGGCGACCCATGAGGCAAAGGCGTATTTGCTCGCTGCGATCGAACAGCGACGTCATGCGCCGACCGATGACCTGCTGACCTATGCGCTGAGCTATGAGCTCGACGGGGAGCCCTGGTCGAACGACATGGTGTTCGGTTATGCGTGGAACCTGTTCGTTGGGGGCCTCGATACAGTCACGGCCAATCTTGGCCTCCATATCTGGCATCTCGCGCGGCACCCTGATCAGCAAGCCGAACTGCGCGCCGATCCGTCAAAACTGACCCTGGCGATCGAGGAAATGATGCGCGCTTATGCTGCGGTCACCACCTATCGCACCGTAACGCGCGACACCAAATTTTGCGGTGTCGCAATGAAGGCTGGCGACCGCATCGCCATGTCGACCGCGATTTCAGCGCGCGATCCTGACGCCTGGCCGGCACCCGATACGATCGATTTCGATCGCAAGCCGGCGCATCTCGCCATGGGTAGCTCGTCGCATCGCTGCCTCGGCATGCATCTGGCCCGACGTGAACTTATCATCGCGACCGAGCTACTGCTCGCCGAATTGCCCGAATTCACGCTCGATCCCGATAAGCCTGTCCCGCTATGGCTGGGCAATATCATCCAGTGCAAGGAACTGCCGCTCGTCTGGGCTGCGTGATGCGGCCGCGGTCGCTTCGAATTGATGTGAGCGATACCGTCTCGATTGGCGAGCGGGTTGAGATTGCAGCAAGCCTGTTTCTGCCCGATGCGGTTTGGTCGGAACTGGTCGTGGCCATCCATGGCGGCGGCTATTCGCGCAAATATTGGCACCCTGAATTCAGGGACTATCCCGGCTATAGCTATGCCGAGTATGTCACGGGCACCGGGAAAGCATTGCTGACGATCGACGTGCTGGGGATGGGTGAGAGCACTGCACCCGACCCCGAGAGCAAGATTTCTCGCGCCACGATCGCCGCCGCCTGCGACGCAGCGGTGCGGCAGGTTGTCAACGACCTTGGCGGCACGTTTACCCTCACGGGTATCGGCCATTCGATGGGGGCAATGGTTGCGATTACCATCCAGGCGACGCACAAGACCTTTGATCGGCTGGCGGTACTTGGATGGGCAAATGCACCGATGTTTCTCGGCGGCACGACGAGTGCTGAGATGATGGCCGCCCTGCCGGCCCATGGCTATCTGCCCAGCCCGCGTGCGCCGCTGCGGCCGCTCTGTTTCCTCGCCGATGTGCCAATCGGCCTGATCGAAGCCGATGAGGCGCAGCGTGGGCTGTCGCCGGCCTGCCTGGGGCGCGATGCGCTTACACCTGGCATCGTGCATGCTGCAGCAGCTTCGATCGTCTGCCCGGTGCTGATCCTTCACGGTGTCGTCGATACCAGTCCCGATCCGCGCGCCGAAGCAAGCTATTTTACGTCGAGCACGAATGTCGACGTCGTCGTGCTGGCGGACAGCGCGCATTGCCATAACTTCGCGTCAAGCCGGATCCTCGGATGGCAGGCGATCGATCGTTGGATTGGTTCGCTTGGCACGCAGTGACGACGTTTAGGGCGCCTGCTCTTAGCCGGATCGCCATCGCCCCGCGAGGACAGTCGCTATCGCGGTTTAGGCGACGATCCCTGCCGCGCCGGCAAATTGATACGTGCCACCGCGCAGAATCGATCGCTTAAAGCCGGGGCGCGTATAGAGCCGGTCGAGCCAGGATTCGAGGCCAGGATAGCCCGCGATCGACCCGAGGGTGCGCGCAAGTTCCGGAATGAAGCTCAGCTGAATGTCGGCAGCCGTGAACTGCGCGCCGAGCAACCATGGGCCCGCCCCCAGGCCGTCTTCGATATAGTGCAGCACGCGGGCCAATTCGGCGTCGGCGGACTGGTCCATCGGACCGCCTGACAGGCCGAAGGCCCGGGCATAGACTTTGATCATAATCGGGTTGGTCGCGGCCGACACGGCAGAATAGAGGCATTCGACGAACCGCTGATGGTCGGGCCCAGCCGGATCCGGTGCGAGCCTGCCCTTGCCGTAACGCGCCAGCACATAATCGACGATCGCACCCGATTCGCACAGCAAATGGCCATTCTCGTCTAGGACTGGCGATTTGCCCAACGGATGAAGTGCCTTCAGCGCCGACGGCCCCATCAATGTGACGGGGTCGCGGCGATAATGGACGATTTCAAAGGGCAGCTCGAGTTCCTCGAGCAGCCAGACGATTTTCTGCGACCGCGAATCGTTGAGGTGGTGGACGGTCAGCACTGCGGTCACATCGCCGCTGCGAGTTCGCTGGCATTAATCCCCATTTGCGCCATCACGTCGCCGGTATCCCAATATTCGCGCCAGCTGGCGATGCGGCCGTCATCGGCAAATTCGAAAACGGCGGCGACGCGTGATTTGACCAGCGTATCACCCTTTACCAAAGTCACGTGATCGGTGCGCTCCATCAGGACAAAGCGGCCGGCCGCCGCCGCCGCATGGATCTCGCAGCGGCATTCATAATATGTGCGATATTGATGCTCAAGCGCAGCCGCGATCGCGGCAGGGCCGGTGATTTTGGCGATCGCCGGGACTAAGGGCTGATAGGTTCCGGTCTCGGTAAAATAGGCGCCCATCTTGGCGAAATCGGGCGTCCCCTCGATATGCAATTCATCCAGGAATGCTGTGGCACGGGCGAGATGGTCATCGGTCATAAACTGAATCCTCCATCGACAATCAATGTCTGACCAGTGATGTAGCGCGACCTGTCGGACGCTAGGAAAGCTGCTGCTTCGGCAATCTCTGCACCCGTCCCGAACCGCTGCAGCGCAATTCGCTTGCGCTGCCTTTCCCAGATATCGGGGGTGTACAGGTCGTTGAGGAAGCTCGACCCAAGCCCCGCATCGATAATACCCGGCGCCACCATGTTGGCGCGAATATTATACCGGCCTTCCTCCTTGGCGATCGCGCGCCCGAGCGATTCGAGCGCCGCCTTCGGCACTGCCGATAGCGCATCGCCGGGCGGATAGGCGGTGTTGGCGACCGAGACGATGATCACGAAATTGCCGCCGCCCTGCTGCCGAAACAGGGGCAAAGTGGCGGCAATGACGCGCGTCAGGCCAATGATCTCGGTCTCGATCACTTCGCGCCACTGATCCTCGCCGATCTTGATGACAAAGGGCTGGCCGATCGCCACGCCGGCGGCAAATACCATCGTGCCGATAGCGTCGACGCTGTTGATCGCGGCCTGCAGCTGCACGGCGTCGGCCAGGTCGCAATGCACTGCGCTGGCGTGGCCAATTTCGGTTGCCAGCGCATTGGCCCTGGCACGATTTTGGGCATAGCCGATCGTGACATGTGCCCAATCGCGCGCGAGTGCGCGGCAGATCGCCGAGCCCAGTCCGCCGCTGCCGCCGACGACGAAGGCCGTCTTGCCGGTCATGCCGGTACCGGTAAGTAGCTGAGCAGCATGTCGGCAAAGGCGTCGTTGCGATCTCCGGTAAACATATGCCCGACGCCCTTGGCTTCGATCACCTGCAGCTGCGGGGTGATCGACTGAAAATCGGTAACGCCTTCGTCGGTGACGACATTGCTGAGTTCGGCGCGGACCAAGATGACCGGGCATCGCACCAAGGCCGCCGCCGCCGCGACGGCTTCGGCCTCCGACGGGGGATTGAGAAAGCGCGGATCGACGGTGCGCGGATCCCATCGCCAAAAATAGTTGCCCGCCGCATCTTGCCGCATCGCCCGCGCAAGCCCGGCAGGATCGGCAGGACCTTGATGGTTGAGGGTGGCCAGCGCATCGGCTGCTTCCCGCAGCGTTGCAAAGCCACGCACACTGCGTGCAAAGAACCTGCGGACATCGTCGACGCCATCATCCCGCAATCGCGGCACGACATCGGCAAGCATGATCATGCTCACAGCGGCAGGGCATTGCGATGCGCCGATCAATGACGCTTGTCCGCCGCGCGAAGCGCCGACCAAGACGACTGGGCGAGTAAAGGCATCCAGCAGCCCGGTGACATCGCGGCCATACGCGCGCACATCATAATCGCCGTCGCCCGCCCAGTCGCTGTCGCCATGCCCGCGCAAATCGAAGGTGAGGCCATAATAGCCGGCTGCAGCGACCCGACGTGCCGACCCGCGCCACGCCCGCCGGCTTTGCCCGCCGCCGTGGAAGAACAGCACTGGTGGCGCGTCAGGGTCGCCAAACGCATCGGCGCACAGGCTAAGGCCATCACCGTCGAAACGGACAGTCGCATTATCCATGACTGTCCGTCCCCGCCGCTTTACTCGGCCGCGATCGCTTCGCCTTTATAGGCGAACTTGCCGGGTGCGTGATACCATTTACCGTCGTCATGGGTCTCATAGGGCGAGGCGACTTCGATCATTACGCCGTGGGCGCTCTTCGGGCCAACCCAGCTCCATTTCTGCCAAGGCATGTCCTCGTCGTTATAAGTCACACCACCGCCCGGCAGCTGCAGGCCCTCGGCCTTTAGCTTTTCCATCGCCGCCGGAACATCATCGGTGGTGAAGCAGAGATGATGGACATGCTCGCCCATTTTCTCGAGCCGGTCACCCAGCGGCGTTCCCTTGCCGGGCTGGATGAACTGAATTTCGGTCGATTCGTCGTTGACGAACGTTGCCCATTTCATGCCGGCATCGGCGCCAGCGCTATAATCGTCATATTTTACGATGCGGCGTTCGAGCGATTTCGGATCGAGAATGCGCAGAATTTTCGTCCAGTCCTCGATTGACTTGTCGAGGTCGTGAACGAGCATGCAGACATGGGCAAATGGACCTGATGGCATGATATGTCTCCTTTAAGCTAAATTGAGGGTTACAGAGCCAGTGATCACGGTGCGCGTGTCGTCGGCGATGAGCAAAGTCTCGCAGGTGACGAGATTGCCAGCAATGGCGGTGATGGTACCGCTCGCGACCAGGCGATCGCCCGCATAGGCATTGTCGACAAAGCGGTTGTTCATGCTGTCGATCCGCGCGCCGGGGAACGCGGCAATCACCATATTGGCGATGTAAGCGACATTGGCGGGCCCCTGGTTGATCAGCCGGTCGCCCAGGCCCATTGCCTTGACGGCGTCAACGTCGAGATGGATCGGATTGGGATCGGTCAGGAAAACCGCCCAGTCTTGCATCGCAGCGGCGCTGACGCTGTCGATGACGAAGGGGGGCAGGGCGTCGCCCACAGCGATGGTCATGCGAGTTCCTTGCGTGGCAGCACCCAAATATTGGCCGTCTCGAGCACCTGCACACCTGCCGGATCGATCAGGCGGAGCCGGTAATCGAGCACGTCCATCACCCCCAATTTGCGGCTGCGCTTGCGCACAAGGCCAGTAATTTCCCCGCGCACCGTGTACGGTGTCTCGACGTTGAGCCGGCCCGAAAACACCACGCCCGAACTGCCCATCATCGGACCATCGGCAATGTCGAAGTCGCACGTCGCGCAGATGCCGGCCACAGATTTGCCCATCGCGACTTGCGTAGCGATATAGTAATATATCGGGTGTGCGCTGCCATCGGCGTTGGGCTCGACACCTGTCGATCGACAAAGGGTGGCGTTCTGGGCGGCGGAGATGACGTAAGTGTCGGTCCCGTCGAGCGTGGTGCCGGCAACATCGGGTGGAGGCGGAAGGTCGTCCATGTCAGTAGGACCTCGGCAGGCCGAGGCTTTCGGCAATGCTGTTGCGTACCATCTCATTCGAAATCGGAGTCATCCGCAGGATACGGTGGTCGCGCCAATAGCGCTGCATATCGGTCTCTGCCGAATAGCCCATGCCCCCCAGGATCTGGATGCCGAGATCGGCCGCCTTCACGGCATTTTCGGTAGCGACCATTTTCAGCATATTGGCCTGCACGCCGCATGGCTGATTGTTGGCCTGCAACTGCGCGACATAATAGAGCAGTAATTCGGTCGTCTGCTGCCATGTGGCGATATCAGCGACATAATGCTGGAGCGCCTGGAACCGCCCGATGATGCCGCCAAAGGCCTTGCGAGTCTTCATATAGTCGAGCGCGTCTTCGAGGATGCCGTCCATCGCGCCGAGACACTGCGCGCCGACCATGATCCGCTCGTTGTTCAGCGTTGGCAGCATCGCATACCAGGCATTGCCGGGCTCACCCAGCACGTCGCTGTCCGGCACGAACACATTGTCATAGGCGACCGAGCACGACCCCATTGCGCGCATGCCGAGTTTGGGCAGCAAGGTGGCGGTAATGCCGGGGGACTTGGCATCGACGAAGAACATCGTCAGCCCCTGATGCTTTTTGGGCGCGTTTCGGTCGGTGCGGGCGAGCACCAGCAGGCGGTCGGCTGCCCTCGCTGCGGTCGTCCACATTTTTGCCCCGTTGAGCATCCAGCCGCCATCGACCTTGGTTGCGAAGGTTTTCATCGCGCCGAGCACGTCGGTGCCGCCATCGGGTTCGGTCATGCTTAGCGACACGCGCAAATCGCCAGCCGCCATTGGCCGCAGCCAGCGTTCTTTCTGGGCGGGCGAACCGACGGCGCTGATCGTTTTCGCGCCACCGAATGAGGTCAGCCCCCACACCCAGAGCAATCCACCGGCTGTCCGCGAAAACTCGCGCGCAAAGATCATCTGCATAACGACATCGCCACCCAGGCCGCCCCATTCTTCGGGGATGCCGATCCCGAAAAAGCCTTGCTCTTTCAGCTTATCCCACAGCGCGTAGGGATAATTTTCTTCATCGGCCTCAAGCGCGCGCATCCAGTCCTTGGGCGCTTCCTTATTGACCCAGCGTCGCACCATATCGCGGAACGCGGTTTGTTCTTCGGAAAGTGTGAAATCCATGCGCGAAGCGATGCCGCAACAGCGGCTGCAAACAACCTATCGGAATATAGGGTCAGATCGCGAGCCCGCCTTCGACCGGAATCACTGATCCCGTCACATAGGCACCGGCGCGAGACGCCAGATAGATTGCCGCTCCGGCGACATCCTCCGGCGTGCCTGTACGGCGACGCGGAACCATGCCGATCACCATGCTGCGCATTTCGTCCGACGTGATCACGGTCATATCACTTTCGAAAAAGCCCGGCGCGATGGCGTTGACGGTGATGTTTTCCGGCCCAAGTTTCTTGGCGATCGACTTGGTCAACCAGTGGATGGCGCCCTTCGATGCCTGATAACTATAAACCTCGCGCGGGCCAATCTTGAGCGCCCCGACCGAACCGATGTTGATCACGCTTGCTGGCCGTTCCGCCGTTGCACCGGCGCGAAGCAGCGGGAGAAGCTTTTGCATCAGGAAAAAGGGCGCTTTGAGGTTGAGGTCGATCACATCGTCCCACGCCGCCTCAGTGAACTCGTCAAGGGGATGGTCCGTGAGTGTGCCGGCATTGTTGACCAGAATGTGCAGGGCGCCTTCCCGGGCGGCAATCTCGGCGGCCAAATCCTCGACGCCGGCCACCGATGACAGGTCGCTGGTCAGGCCGATCACCTCGCCCTGGATTGCTCCGGCCGCCGCCTCTATTTTGTCGGCGGAGCGCGCGCAAATGTAGACTTTCGCCCCGGCAGCGGCGAGCCCGGTGGCAATCATCCGGCCAATGCCGGCGCTGCCGCCTGTTACCAGGGCGACGCGGCCCCGCACCGAAAACAGGTCCCCGATGTCCATCAGGCAGCGATCTTCAGGATCAGGTCAACGGTGCCTTCCGGGTCGCCGACCAGGAAGGCGTGGTCGCCCTCATGATGATGCATCGTCCAGCCAAGTGCCGCGGCGCGGGGGTGCATCATCGTCATGATCGTCTGTGCGGCGGCGACATAATCGACCGGCTTGGAGATGCTTTCGGCGCCGACGGTAATCGCGCAGCAGGTGGCGCGCATCGGCTGATCGGTAAGATTGGCGAGGAGCCAAGCCTGTCGCTCGGCACTCATTAGGTGTGGATGATCCTTTGCCATGGCGCGCTGCTGTTCATGGACACCCGAACCGATCGGACCTTCGCCCGCCTCGAGCAGCGCGTCGAGCCCGATCATATCGGCCTCACTCGCGAACCCCATCATCGAGACAATCCGTTCGCCGGCATGCGGCACGATCGCATCGAGATAAATCACCCGCGCAATTCGCTCACCCGCCTGTGCGACGATGCCAGGGGCGACGACGCCGGCATAGCTATGCGCGACCAGGACGACGTCGTGCAGATCCTCATAATGGAGGACATTGACGATGTCGGTGACGTGCATCGCATTGCCTGCATCCCGGCTGATCAGGTGGTTGCGTTCACCAAAGCCGGTAAAGGTGGGCGTCAGCACGCGGTGGCCTTTGGCCTCAAGGCCTTCACGCACGAATTTCCAGGTCCAGCCGCCCATGCCGCCGCCATGCATCAATAAAAATGTCGTCATGCCGATGGGCCTCCTGGTTCGAGATTCGCGACGAGTTCGGGCGGTACATCGGGGCCCCACAGGTAGAAGCTGTCCTCGGGGGCATGCTGGGCCGATGGCCAGACGCAGTCGGCTGGAATATAGTCGATATCAGCCGAATATTCGCAATAGCTGCCCCAGGGATCGCGGGCATAGTAGAAATAATTCCCGCCAAGCACATGGCGCCCAACTCCCCAGCCTTCTTTGTATCCACTTCGCATCATTTGTGCGGAGCCAAGGCCAACATCTTGAAAAGAAGGGACATCCCAGCTGATATGGTGCAGTCCGCGATGGGTTGATCCGACGAGGGCGAGCAAATGATGATCGCTGCCGTGCGGGCCGTGGAGAAAGGCGACAACCGGGCCGCTGCCGTCGGACAAACGCAGCCCGAGCGTGGTTTCATACCATGACGTCGCGGCGATCACGTCGGTTGTATACAGCGCGACGTGCGACATGTGGCGCGGGTGGACCTTGGGAGCGGCCGAATTGAAGATCGCACCTGAACTTCCCGATGGCGCCGAATGCGTCTCGAAGCGGGTCTTGGCATCGGGCGAGCACTTACCGGCGACCCGGATGTTGATCGGCAGGCCGTCGAACCCCGCAATCCAGATACCGTCGCCGGGGCCGGCGATCCGCGCAACGCCAATCGAATCGAGATGCGCCGCCATCGCCGCTTCATCCTCGGCATAAATGGCGAAAATCAGCGACTGGAGCTGCTTGACCGGCCCGGGCACGATCGTGCCCCAGCGATGCGGATGGCCGCGAGTATGCAGCGCCAGGGCCTCGCCATCCTGATGCACGTCAAGGCCGAACGCCTCATAATAATGACGCGCTTCGGCAATGTCGGGGACTTGCAGGACGAATTGATCGATCGAATGGACGCCCAAGGCGCCGGCGCGTTTCTGCGGCATAGCCTGTTCCTATTCAGCGACGATGGGGTTGCTCAACAGGCCAAGGCCCTCGATTTCGACCTCGCAAATGTCGCCGGCTTTCATCCAGACCGGCGGCTTGCGCGCCAGCCCGACCCCGCCCGGCGTACCCATGACGAGGACATCGCCGGCTTCCAGCGTCATGAACGTCGAGAGCAGATGGACTGTTTTTGCGACGTCGAAGATCAGGTTCGATGTGTTCGAGCTCTGCATCACAGCGCCGTTGAGGCGACATTCGATCTTCAGCCCCGCGCCGCCAGCCGGCACCTCGTCGGTAGTGACCAGCCATGGACCGAACGCCCCGGTGTTGTCGAAATTCTTGCCGGCGGTCCATTGCGGGGTGCGCAGCTGGTAATCGCGGATCGAGGCGTCGTTGAAGATCGAATAGCCGATGATGTGGTTGAGCGCGTCGCTTTCGGCGATGTTCTTGCCGCCGACGCCGACGACCGCGACCATTTCGGCTTCATAGTCGAGATCGCTCGACACCTTGGGCAGGATGATCGGTGCCTGATGGCCGATCAGGCTCGACGCAAAGCGGCCGAACAATACCGGGAAGTCGGGGATGCCGAGGCCCGATTCCTCGGCATGATCGCGATAATTGAGGCCAAGGCAAATGATCTTGGGCGGGCGGACGAGCGGCGGCAGATAGGCGATTGCCGCCATGTCGATGATTTCGCCCTTGGCGATCTGCGCTGCTGCATCGGCCAGCGTGCCCGTGGCGATAAGGCTATCGACATCGCTCAGCGCGGCATTGCCGAACACAGCCCGGACCTCGCTGCCCTGCTGAAGGGCGACGCCGACGGTTCCGTTCTTTGAAATTCGCGCGATGCGCATGATCTGCTCTCCGTTGTAAACTTAGTGCTGCGGCGTCTGGCCAGTGCCGGCGCCCGATACGCCCATCAGATTGTTGCTCATCCCGCCATCGACGAGAACATCTATACCATTGATATGTATGGCATAATCGCTCAGCAAAAACAGTATCGCGTTGGCGATATCGACGGCTGAGCCGAGTTTGCGCAACGGGATTGAAGCTTCGCGCTGCGCTTTGCGATCAGCATCGGCATAGCCGCCAGCCGTCATCGGGGTCATGGTCGGCCCCGGTGACACGCTGTTGCAGCGGACGCCCTCCGGTCCCCATTCGACCGATAATTGCCGTACCAGCATCAATAGCGCCGCCTTGCTCGCCGAATAAGCCGACAGGCCAGGGGTGGGCTGATGCGCTGACATCGATGCGGTGGCGACGAAGCTGCCGCCGTTTTCCTTGAGCAGGGGGAAGACCGCCTGGGCGATCAGCCAGTTCGCTCGCGTGTTGATCCCGAAGATTCGATCATAATCGGCGATCGTCATGGCATTCAGACTGCCGCTGCCGATAATCCCGGCATTGCTGGCAACGCCGTCGATTCCGCCCATGTGCACGCGCGCCGCATCGACGATCTGGTCGCCGATCGTATCGGCCAGCACATCGGCAACGAGCACTGCGGCGTGAGGCCCGAGCGCGCGCGCGACAGCGTCCAGCCCGGCGGCGTCACGATCAACGAGCAGCACGCGATGGTCTCCCGCGATCAGCCGGCCGGCAAAGAGCTGCTCGGCGACGGCGCGGCCAATGCCGCTGGCGGCCCCGGTAACAACGATCCGCATCAACTTCCCGCTCCATGGCCGTCCAAGCCCAGTTCATCGACCAGCGCCTGCCGCAATTTGAACTTCTGAATTTTGGACGCACCCATCGGCCATTCGTCGACGAAGCGGATATGGCGCGGGACCTTGAACGACGCGATCTGGGTCCGCGCAAAGTCGATCAACTCGGCCTCGGTCGCCGCCTGACCACCGGCGCGTTCGATGAAGGCTGCGGGGACTTCGGCGAGTCGCTCGTCCGGGATGCCGACGACTTGCGCCAGGCGAACCCCGGGATGCTTGGCAAGCACGGCTTCGACTTCGGCGGCGGCGACATTTTCGCCGCCAACCTTGAGCATATCCTTGAACCTGCCATGGAACATCAGATGGCCGTTGGGGTCGAGCGAACCGATATCGCCGCTGTGGAACCAGCCATCCTCGTCGAGCGCCTGCGCGGTCCGTTCGGCATCGCGATAATAGCCATCGAACAGGCTATAGCCCTTGATCAGGACTTCGCCCCGCATGCCGGCCTCAACCGTCGCGCCAGTGTCGATGTCGATGATGCGCAGATCAATTCCCGCCAGCGGAAATCCAAGCTGGGTCAGGCCGAGCGCCGGGTCCATTCCATAGCCGCCGGTGGTGGCGATGCCGCTCGCCTCGGTCATGCCAAAGGTACCGCATTGCAGCGCGCCCGGCACCTTGCGCCGAAACGCGTCCGAAACGCTGGCGGGCATCATCGCAAAGCAGCTGTTCATCAGCCGGACCGAACCCATATCGGTCGCCTCGAAATCGGGATGCGCGATCATTGCCTGATAGAAAGTGACGAAGGGCAGGAACAGCATCGTCGGTCGGTCCTGTTCGATCTGTTTCAGGCTGGTGCCGGCGTCGAAATGCGACTGGCCATAAAAAGTAGCGCCGGCGTCGATCGCTGCCAGCATCGCCAACAAGGCCGCGATATGGAACAGCGGCATCGGCGACCAAATACGGTCGGCCGAGTCGAAAGTCCAACGGTTGCGGCCGAGATTGATCGCCTCGCGGACGATTGCTTCATGGCTCAGCAGACAGCCCTTGGGGTTTGCCGACGTCCCCGAGGTGTAGAGTATCATGCAGGTGTCGCGCAGCCGGACGCCAAGCCGGGCCTTGTGGACCGCGCTGTCGTCCTGGCTCTCCGCTGCACGGGCCAATTGGGCTTCATCGATAAAGCCCGGCGCACACGATTTGCCGAACAATATCAGGTGCCGCAACTTCGGCGCTGCGGTGATCGACAGCTTTTGACGGGAGTCGCTGGTGGCGATGTCGGGAAAGGCTTCGGTCAGCCGGGCGACGAAATCGGTATGGCCGGCAATCTCGTCGCTGGTAACGATGGCGGTCAGATCGGCATTTTCGGCGACATAGGCAAGTTCGGGCGCGCGGTAGCGGGCGTTCAACAGGACGCTGACAGCGCCGCACATGGCGAGCGCAAACAATGTTTCGGTAAAGCTGATTCCCGACGGCAACAAAATCCCGACATGGTCGCCGGGACGAACCCCCAGCGCGACGAATCCGCGTGCCCGCTGCAGGACGCGGGTGACAAGCGCATCAAAGGAGACGCTGTTTTCGGGAAAAACGACCGCCAGCTTTTCAGGATCGCGGTCCCAGGCCACCAGCAAAAGGTCACCCAGGGTGGTGGCGCTGACCCGCATTTTTGCTGGATCTTCCCCCGTCTTTGCCATCGCGTGATCAACCCCTTGCCTGACTTAGGCGTTAAGCGAGCGGCTCGCTCTCCGCCTTCTCCATGCCCGGTGATGCTCTGTGCGCGCCTTTCTATGGATAGGTGTTGAGGGGGCGATGCCGGCCGAGGGGAGGCCTTCCCCGTCTGTTTGTACAGGACCCTTGCATGGCCGAAGCCCTTATTTACGATCACGTGCGCACCCCGCGCGGCAAGGGGCGGCCAGATGGCGCGCTGCATGAGATCCCGTCGGTAGAGCTGGTCACGCAGCTGTTGCAAGCTGTGCGTGACCGCAACGATCTCGACACCGGACTGCTCGATGATGTTATCATCGGGGCGGCGCAGCCCGTGGGCGAACAGGGCGGCGTGCTGGCGCGCGCTGCGGTGCTGAATGCCGGTTATGCTGAAACCGTCGGTGGTCAGCAGGTCCATCGCTTTTGTGCCTCCGCGCTCGATGCCGTCAATCTTGTTTCCGCCCAGGTCATGGCCGGCATGATCGATGCCGGGATCGGCGGTGGTGTTGAATCGATGAGCCGCACGATCATGGGCTATGACAGCGGCGCTTGGACATCTGATCCGCGTGTCGCCTTCAACAATCACTATGCCCCCCAGGGGATTGGCGCCGACATGATCGCAACGCTTGACGGCTTCACGCGCACCGATGTCGACAGTTTTGCCGCCGAGAGCCAGCGCCGCGCCGCGCAAAGCTGGGATGAGGGACGCTTTGCCGGGGCAATCGTGCCGGTCAAGGACGCCATGGGCGAGGTCATCCTTGATCGCGACGAACATATGCGGCCGCAAACGACCGTGGAGAGCCTGGCGAATTTGAAGCCGGCCTTTGCCGGGATGGGCGCGGGCGGCTTCGCCGCGGTCGCCAAGGCGAAATATCCCGAAATCGAAGAGATTGATTATGTCCATCACGGCGGCAACAGCTCGGGCATCGTCGATGGATCGGGCATCGTGCTGGTGGGGTCGAAGAATTTTGGCGAGCGCTCAGGCATCAAGCCCCGCGCGCGGATCCGATCCTACGCCTCGATCGGCTCGGAGCCGACCATCATGCTGACGGCGCCGGTATCGGTATCCGAAAAGGCGCTCAAGATCGCCGGCATGACCGTTGGTGATATCGATTTGTTCGAATTGAATGAGGCTTTTGCCAGCGTGGTGCTGCGATACATGCGGGCGCTGAAAATCGACCATGACCGCATCAATGTGTGCGGCGGCGCGATCGCGATGGGCCATCCGCTCGGCGCGACGGGTGCCATGATCCTCGGCACGCTGCTCGACGAACTCGAGCGCCGCGATCTGTCTACCGGACTGGTCACCTTATGCGCCGCCAATGGCCTTGGCAGCGCCACCATCATCGAACGACTCTGATCGGGCTGAAAACCATGCGACATCTGAAAATCGAAACCGCCAGCGATGGGTTTGCCACGCTTGTCATGGACAATGCCGATGAGTCGATGAACCTCGTCTCCGACGCGTTCATTGCCGAAATGGAATCCGCGATCGCGGCCCTGGCCGGCGATGACGCGGTCAAGGGCGTTATCCTGACCTCTGCCAAAAAGGCCTTCATGGCGGGCGCAGACCTCAAACAGCTGGTCGAGGGCTATGGCAGATTGACCCGGGCGCAGGCCTTTGCGTTCAGTCAGCGGGCAAGCGCGATGCACCGCGCGATCGAGCAATCGGGCAAGCCATGGGTTGCGGTGATCAACGGCCTGGCCCTGGGCGGCGGGTTCGAGCTTGCGCTTGCGTGCCATCACCGGATCCTTGTCGATGATCCAAAGGCCGTGGTCGGCCTTCCCGAAGTCAATGTCGGCTTGCTGCCGGGTTCGGGCGGTACGCAGCGGCTGATCCGGATTGCCGGCGTGAAGGTCGCGATCGATCTGCTGCTGTCGGGCCGCGCCGTGAAGCCAGCCGAGGCGCTCACGCTGGGCATTGTCGACGAAATTGCCGCCGCCGATTCGCTGATCGATCAGGCGCGCGCCTGGCTGGCGACCGGCCCAACTTCCGTCAAACCCTGGGACGTCAAGGGCTTCGCGATGCCCGAGGCCCGCGGGATGATCGTCCCCGAAATGTCGATGCTGTTCAGCTTTGCGGCCGGCAGCGTCGCCGGCAAGGCCGGCTATAACCAGCCCGCGGCGCCCGCCATCCTGTCGGTGATATTCGAAGGCGTGCAACTGCCCTTCGATAAGGCGCTGTCGGTCGAATCGAAATATTTCGCCAAGCTGCTCACCGACCCGGTCGCACGCAACATCATCCGCACCACGTTTCTCAGCAAGAATGCCGCCGAACGCGGTGCGCGGCGGCCCGCCGGCGTGGCCAAAGCGCATTTCACGAAGATCGGGGTCATCGGCGCCGGCATGATGGGCGCTGGCATCGCCTTGGTCGCCGCGCAGGCGGGGATTGAGGTGATCCTGATCGATCGCGACGTGCCTTCGGCCGAAAAAGGCAAGGCCTATGCGGTCAAGGTGCTCGGCAAATCGCTCGACAAGGGCGCGACAACGCCGGACATGGTGGCGGCCGTGCTGGCGCGCATCACCCCGACCGATGATTTTGCGCACTTGACTGGCTGCGACCTGGTTGTCGAGGCGGTGTTCGAAGACGTCGACATCAAGGCCGAAACGACCCGTAAGGCCGAAGCCGTCCTGCCTGCGACGGCGATCTACGCGACCAATACCTCGACCCTGCCGATTACCGCGCTTGCCCAAGCCTCGGTGCGGCCAGACCAGTTCATCGGCTTGCACTTCTTTTCGCCCGTTGAGCGGATGGGGCTGGTCGAAGTGATCATGGGCAAATCGACCAGCGCCGAGACTCTGGCCAAGAGCCTCGATTTTATTGCGCTGCTGCGCAAAACACCGATTGTCGTCAACGACAGCCGCGGCTTTTACACCAGCCGGGTATTCCAAACGCTGATCCACGAAGGCGCGGCGATGCTTACCGAAGGCGTGCCGCCTGCCGTGATCGAGAATGCGGCAAAGGCGGTCGGCATGCCGGTCGGCCCCTTGGCGCTGCTCGATGAACTGACATTCGATCTGCCGCTCAAGATCGTCGATCAGGCAATCGCGCAGGATGGTCCTGCCTATATTTTGCCGGCTGGCGTGCCGGTGCTTCGCAGGATGCGCGATGAGATTGGTCGATCGGGGCGCAAGGGCGGCGGGGGCTTTTACGACTATCCCGAAGGCGGCAAGAAGCGGCTTTGGACGGGGCTTGCCGAGCATTTCCCGATCGCGGCGGACTATGACGTCGAAGAACTCAAGCGCCGCTATCTGTTCGCCCAGGCAATGGAGACTGCGCGCTGCCTTGAAGAAGGCGTTCTAGAAACGCCCGAAGACGCGGATCTCGGCGCGGTTTATGGTTGGGGTTTCCCCGCCTGGACCGGCGGCACGCTGTCATATATCGACACCATCGGCGTGCGGACCTTCGTGCAACAGGCTGATCTGCTGGCCCAGAAATATGGCCCGCGCTTCCTGCCATCGCCCTGGTTGCGCGCCAAGGTTGCCAAGGACGAAGGATTCTACCCGGCATCGGCGGAGGCAGTTGCGTGCGCCGCCTGATCTTTGACAGCGATCACGACCAGTTTCGGGAGTCGGTCCGCAAGTTCATGCTTGCTGAAGTCGCGCCGCATGCCGAACGCTGGCGCGACCAGGGATTTGTCGATCGTGACATCTATACCAAAGCGGGCGATCAGGGGTTGCTCTGCACCTGGGCGGATGAGGCCTATGGTGGCCTCGGTATTGCTGATTTCCGCTTTGAACAGATCATCATCGAAGAGAATATGCGCCATGGTGAGCTGGGGTTTTACATCAATCTCCACAGCAACATCGTCGCACCCTATCTCGCCGATCTCGGGAGCGATGAGCAGAAGCAACGCTGGTTGCCGGGTGTCATCGCGGGTCGGCACATCCTTGCCGTTGCGATGACCGAACCGGGCGCGGGCAGTGATCTCGCCGGGATGAAGGCCAAAGCCGAGGACAATGGCGACCATTGGCTGTTGAACGGGTCGAAGACCTATATCTCGAACGGTCAGCTCGCCGACCTTGTCGTCGTTGCCGCGCGCACCGATCCGGCGTCCAAACACGGCCTTGGCCTGTTTGTTGTCGAGGCCGGGATGCCGGGGTTTGACCGCGGCCAACGGCTGAAGAAAATGGGGATGGAAGCGCAGGATACGTCCGAGCTGTTCTTCAACGATGTGAAGGTGCCCAAGGACAACGTACTCGGCCAGGCGACCGCCGGGTTCCGCTACCTTTCGAAATTTCTTGCCGGGGAGCGGCTGGTGGCGGCCGTGGGATCGATGGCATGCGCGCAAACTGCGTTCGATCTGACGCTCGATTATGTCAAACAGCGCCGGGCCTTTGGCAAGCCGATCGGGGCGTTCCAGAACACGCGATTTGTGATGGCGCAGCTTCGCGCCGAGTTGGATTCAATGCAGACTTATGTCGATCAGCTCGTGCTGCTCTATAATGACAAGGCGTTGAGCGCCGAGGACGGCGCCGCTGCGAAGCTGCTGGCCACCGAACTCGAAGGCCGCGTTATGGATGCCTGTGTCCAACTGCACGGCGGTGCAGGATATATGGCCGAATATCGGATCGCCCGGATGTACACCGACGCGCGGATCACGCGCATTTTCGGCGGGACGAGCGAGATCATGAAGGAAATCATTGGGCGAAGTCTGGGGCTGGATGACCGCAAGCTGGCCTGAACGCCTGCGCGGCTACGCGGTGCCCGATGTGCGCAGCCGCTGGGACGTGCGCGACACCATCCGCTATGCTTTGGGGGTCGGGGCGGCGTTGGGCAGTAGCGACGAGACGCGCTTTGTCTATGAAGCGGGGCTGGTCGCGCTGCCCACCATGGCGCTAACGCTCGGGACGCCAGGTTTCTGGCTGATGGAGCCCGATCTGGGGCTTGACTGGGCACAAATTCTGCACGGCGAACAGTCGCTCAAACTCCATCGGCCCTTGCCCGCGCAGGGCGACCTGATCGGCAAGACCTGGATCGGGCCGCTGTCCGACAAGGGGGCGGGCAGGGCGGCGTTGTTGCACTGTATCCGGCACCTTTATGATCCCACGACCCAGGCCTTGGTGGCGGAGATGGAGGAGCTATGGCTATTGCGCGGCGCCGGTGGCTTTGGCGGCGAGAACATCCCGCTCGGCATCGGACTAGCGCCAATGCCCACCCGCCTTCCCGATCGATCGGTGGCATTGCCGACCGCGCGCAATCAGGCGTTACTATATCGGCTGACCGGGGACCGTAACCCGTTGCATGTTTTGCCCGACATCGCCGAGCAGGCAGGCTTTGATCGACCGATATTGCACGGCCTCGCGACGATGGGGCTGGTCGCCCGGGCGCTAATACAGGCATGCGGCGACGGTGACGCCGCACGATTGACGGCAATCAAGATGCGCTTCACCGCACCCGTCCTGCCCGGTGACGAGGTGCTCACCGACATCTGGGACGAGGCAGGCAGCGTGCGCTTTCGCGCGCGGGTGCTGAAGCGCGAAGCTTTCGTTGTTGATGGCGGATCGGCTACATTCATGAAGGAGAAGGCGTGATGCAAGCATCAGGCACGATAGCAGCGCACGTCCCGCCTGACCTCGTCCGGACTTGTCCGCTGTTTGACCGCGTGGCGAGCACCGAAAGCCCGTATGAGTCCATGATCCCCGCGATCCACGCGGACTATCCGCGGGTGTCCTATGTGACCAACATATTTCCGGGCAAGCGCCCGGGCTGGATGCTGAAGCGTGCCGAGGATGTCCGCACATTGCTGCAGGATACCGAGAATTTCGAAAAGCGCGGTATGGGGCAATGGTCGCAAGGGATTGGTGAAAACTGGCTGGTGATCCCAACCGAAGCCGACCCGCCTGAACATGCGCATTATCGCAAGGCGCTCAACGAGCATTTTACACCCGCCAAAATGATGGGCCTGACCGACCAGATCCGGGAACGTGCGCGCGGGCTGATTGATCAGTTCAAGGATCGCGGTTCGTGCGATTTCATCGCGGATTTTTCCGAAAGCTACCCGGTCAACATTGTCCTGGATTTGCTTGGTTTGCCCCAGGCGCGGATGCGCGAGTTTTTGCGCTGGGAACGCGACATGCTCCACACGGACGACCTTGCTGTGCGCGGCAACGCCACCCGTGCCGTGAAAAATTATCTCCTGGAAGAGATCGAAAGCCGCCGTCGGGTGCCACAGGATGACTATATAACGCGCATCTTCGATTTCGATTTTGACGGACGTAAATGGACCGACGACGAAGTGCTCGGCCATTGTTTCAATCTCTACCTCGGTGGTCTCGATACGGTGACGTCGCTTTTGGGGCTGATGTTCCAGTTTCTTGCGCGCAATCCAGGGCATCAACAACAATTGCGTGATGACCCGAAGTTGATCATTGTCGCCGTGGAAGAATTGCTCCGCGCCTTTGCACCGGTGACGAGCTTTCGGATATGCGCCAAGCCGATCATGTTTCACGGCGTGCAGTTCATGCCGGGGGACTATGTCTCCGTTGCGACCGGGCTCGTCGGTCGCGACCCGCTTGCCTATGATCAACCCGATGAAATCCGCTTCGATCGCAAACCGAGCATCATTGCGCTGGGTGGCGGCATTCACAAATGTCTTGGGATGCACCTCGCGCGGCGCGAGCTTCAGATCGCCATCGAGCAATGGCTGGCCGCGATCCCCGATTTCCGGGTGAAGGATGGCACCGACGTGCCCTTTTTCGTTGGCAACATCCTGCACGTCCAGCGGCTTGAGCTGGCATGGGGACGTGAATGTTGACGCCGGCTCAGGTCGGTTTGGGGTTCGTCGGCGGGTGCCTTGGCCGGTTTAGCGGCAGCCGGTGATGCCGCCATCGACCGGAATCTCCGCGCCTGTTACATAAGCGCCGGCGCGCGATGCCAGGAAGACCACCAGGCCAGCGATATCGTCCGGACGCCCCAGCCGGCGCAGCGGGATATGATCGTTGATCGCGCCCTGCGGCTTGTCATTCTCGTCGCGCAAATGGGCAGTCATCTTGGTCGGGAAGAAACCCGGAAGAACGGCATTCACGGTGATGTTGCGATCCGCCAGGTCGGCCGCCATCTGGCGGCTCAACATGTGGATCGCGGCCTTGCTCGCCGTATAGCTATAGGCCTGAAGTGGCTCGATGCGCTTGCCGGCTACCGAACCAATATTGATTACCCGCGACGGATCGTCGTCCGTCCCGCTGGCCGTTAGTTCGGGCAGGAACAGCTGGGTCAACTTGAACGGCATCTGGACATTTACCGCCATCACGCTCGGCCAGGCGCGGTCGGGAAAGCTGTCAATCGGCCCGCCCCAGGTCTTACCGGCATTGTTGACAAGGATATCGAGGCCATGGCCGCGCGCGCAATATTGCGCGGCCAGAGTCTCAGCCTGTTCGGGTGTGGACAGGTCGGCGACCAGCGCCGTGCAGGGGCCAAGGCTGGACAGGTCGGCGGCGGCTTCGGCAGCGGTGTCGGCGTTGCGGGTCGTGATCGTCACCGTGGCACCCGCGTTGAGCAGGCCGGCGGCGATCATCCGCCCAAGGCCCTGGGCACCACCGGTCACCAGCGCGTATTTGCCGGTGAGATCGAAGAGCGACGCGTTCATATGGTGATCACGATCTTGCCGAAGCTATGCCCGGTTTCGAGATAGGCGAGCGCATCCTTGGCCTCGGCGAGCGGGAAGCTGCGGTCGATCACCGGCATCAGTTTTTTGGCGTCGACGAATGCGATCATGTCGCGAAATTCCTGCGGATTGCCCATGTTGGTGCCTTTGAGCGTGACGTTTTTAAGGAACAGTTCGGGCGCGTTGACGGGAAAACTCATGCCCCCGGTGGAGCCATAGATCACCACCCGCGCGCCCATGGCGAGGGCGCGACCATAGCCTGCATAGCCACCGGCTGGCGCCCCGTCGAACACCAGATCGATCCCGCCGCTGGCTTTGGCCAGGGCCTTGTTCCAACCATCATTGGTGTAGTTGAACCCCGCCGTCGCGCCGAGCGCTACCGCGCGGGCAATCGTGGCGTCCGACCCGCTGGTGACATAGACCGTTGCGCCCATCGCCAGGCCAAGCAAGATGGCAAAGGTCGCGACCCCGCCGCCGGCCCCGGTGACGAGCAGCCGGTCGCCCGCCTTGATCGCCCCTTTGGTGGTCAGGCCGCGCCAGGCGGTCAGCGCGGCGAGCGGCACCGCTGCTGCGTTAACGAAATCGAGATGTGCCGGCTTGGCGACGACGGCATCAGCGGCAACGCAGATCGCCTCGCCGATGGTGCCGGGGCCAGGCATGCCGAGCAGCGCAAAATCGGGCGCGTAGAGCGCCGGATCATCGCCCCAGTTGAACGCCGGATAGAGCACAACATCCATGCCGATCATCGCGGGATCGACGCCAGTGCCAACCGCATCGACGGTTCCTGCGCCATCCGCGCCCAGGGTCGTCGGGAAGGTCATCCCCGGATATTGGCCCTTGAGAATCCATAATTCCCGGTGGTTAAGCGCCGCCGCCTTGATCGCCACGCGCACCTCGCCCGGTTTTGGTTCGGGCTTTTCAACCGTGGCGAGCGACACAGCGTCGAGGCCATCGGGGGAGGCGAGGGTGAGAATCTGCATGGCAAGAGTCCTTAGAAGGAGCGGGGGAGGCCGAGGCTTTCGGCAATGCCGTTCCTGACCATTTCGTTGGTGATCGGCCCGATCCGCCACAGGCGGGAATCGCGCCAGTACCGCTGCATGTCGGTTTCTGCCGAATAGCCCATGCCGCCCAGAATCTGGATGCCAAGATCGGCGGCGGCATTGGCGTTTTCGGACGCCATCAGCTTCAGCATATTGGCTTCGTTGCCGGCCGACGCGCCGCTGGCGAGCTTCGACGCGCAATAATGAAGCATCAATTCGGTCGTCAGCTGCATTGTCGCGATGTCGGCAATGAAATGCTGAATCGCCTGAAACTGGCCGATCGGTTTGCCAAAGGCCTTGCGCTGTTTGGCGTAGTCGACTGCGTCCTCAAGCACGCCGTCGATCACTCCCAGGCAAAATGCGCCGACCATTACCCGCTCGTTGTTGAGGGTCGGCAGCAGGGTGTACCAGGCCTTGTGCGGTTCCCCCAGTACGAGAGTGTCGGGCACGAACACATTGTCGAGATGAATGGCGCACGACCCCATTGATCGCATGCCAAGCTTGGCGAGCGGGGTGATCGTTAACCCCGGCGAGCTGGTTGGCAGCCAGAACAGCGTGAGCCCCTGATGCTTCTTCTCGGCGGTCGGATCACTGCGGGCGATGAGCAAAAGATAGTCGGCGACATGCGCCGACGAGCTCCATATTTTCTCGCCATTGATGATCCAGCCACCATCGCCGCGTCTTGCTGTCGTCGCCATCGCGCCGAGCAGATCGGTGCCGCCGGCCGGTTCAGTAAAGGCGATTGCCGCCTTCAGATCGCCCGCGGCGATACGCGGCAGAAACGCCGCTTTTTGGTCCGCTGTGCCGTACAGGCCGATCGATTTTGAACCGGCAAAGGACGTGATCCCCCAAATCCAGGCGAGACCACCCAGCGCGCGCGCCAGTTCGCGCGCGAGCAGCATCTGGGTCAGCACGTCGCCGCCCTGGCCGCCATATTCTTCGGCAATGCCGATGCCATGAAACCCGGCTTTGCTGAACTTGTCCCACAGCGCATGTGGATAATGATGTTCGTCGCGTTCAAGCTCGCGCGCCCAGCTCTTTGGCGTTTCGTTGTCCACCCAGCGCCGCACCATGTCGCGAAAAGCGCGATCTTCTTCGCTGAGATCGAAATCCAATGTGCCACTCCTGCGCGCTGGCCGTCTTCGGCTCCACGATCGGCTAGTCATCGAGGTGATTTCAGAACCTATCGACCGATAGGAATGAGTGGTTGCTAAGGCAGATTATCAGGTCCATTCCCGCAAGACATCGCGCGACACGTATCGCGTGGGAAGTTGGAAGAGAGGATGTGGTTATGGCTGTTGTCTCAACAGCAATCGCGCCGCCCCGCGCGCCGTTGGCGCTGATCTCGCGAAAGCGTTTGGCCGATCTTGCCGGCCGAGTTGATAAAAGCCGGGTGACGATGATCTGCGCGCCAGCGGGATATGGCAAGACCTGTGCCATGCTGCTGTGGCGCGACGCGATCGTGGCGCAGGGGCGCACCGTATTGTGGCTTGCTGCCCGGGCGGGTATCACCAGCATCGACGATTTCGTCGTATCGCTGAGTGCCGCTGCAGCCGATGCGGGGTTGGTGTGGCCCGATGTCGCAAATCATCCGAGCGCCAAAGCCCTGCTTGCCGCGCTTGCCGGCGGGCAGTCCGGGCGGCTGGTGCTCATTCTGGATGATGCGCAGTTTCTGCCTGATGACGTGCACCTGTTCATCGAGCAGATGATCGCCAGTGGGCGCGATTCGCTGACGACCATCATCGCCACGCGCGGGCGCTCGGCGATCCGCATGGGGCGGTTGCGCTCGCTTGGCATGCTGCTGGAGGTCGATGCCCGTGATTTGGCGTTTTCTGTGGCCGAAGCAGCCGAATTTCTGGCGGTCAACGTGCGTAAGGTCGTTGATCTTGCCGTGGTCGAACAGCTTGTTGCCGATACATTGGGGTGGCCGGCTGGGATCGTCATGGCCTGTTCGCTCGATCATACTGATTGGAGCCAAACGCTTGACAGCCCGACGCGGCCGAGCGGGTTGCGCCGCGAATTCGAGGAGTATTTCGCCGAGGAGGTCATGCTGCCGCAACCACTCGATATCCGCAATTTCATCGCGGATACGGCGGTGCTCCAAGATTTAACGCCATCGGCGTGTGCCGCTGTGACGGGGCATGAGACCAGCCGAAAGACTCTTGAGGATGTCGCCGATATGGGGCTGTTTCTCGCCCCGACGGATCAGGAGCGCGGCAGCTATCGCTATCATCCTCTTTTCCGCGAAATGGTCCTGCGGCGGATGGCCGATATCATGCCGGCCCGGGCGTGCGAGCTCCATCGCCGCGCGAGCCTGCATTATGCTGTGACAGGCGAGCCTTGCCTTGCCGTCGATCATGCCGAAAAAGCCAAGGATGTGGTTTTCCTGGCCGATCAGCTCGATGCCTTGGCGGAGCCGCTCACCTATACCGGCTATCTTTACCGGATCGACGAGCTCGCGTCCGACATGCCCTGGCACGTCTTGTCGGTGCGGCCCTCCTTGCTGCTGGCGCTGGCCTGGCGCCGGATACGGCGGCTGGCGTTTCAGTCGGCCGCCAATATGATCGATGCTGCCGAATCTTGCGTCGCCACGCTTAAGGAGCGCGGCGCGTTCGACGAGTATGACTGCAAGCGCTTCGGTCGATTGATCGAGCATCGGCGCATCATGCTCGATGCGGCCATGGACGATATGGTGACCGTTGAGCATCGAGCCAATGTGCTGCTCGGGGAATTTGGTGACGATGAACCCTATCTCAGCTGCACCTTGCTCGCGCAGTTGATGACGGCGCGGCGCGAGCTTTATCATTTCCACGACATGCTGCGGATGGAGGCGGAGACCCGCAAGGCGCTCGGCCGCCCGGGCTCCGATTTTGCCTCGATCGCCCTGAAATCGTCGGTTGCGCCAACCTTGATGGTGCAAGGCAAGACCGAAACCGCGCGCGATATGCTGCGCGAAGCGCTGGCGCTGGCCCAGTCAATCCAGGGCGAGGGGTCCGGGCTAGCTGCCTTGCCCGCGCTGCCGCTCGCCGAGCTGCTCTATAATGAGGGCAATCTGGAGGAAGCGCGCGTACTGGTCGACGGCTATCTGGCGACGGTGCGCCAATGGGGCTTTGTCGATCAATTGGCAGCTGGGCACCTGATAAAGGCGCGCCTGCTCAATGCCGATGGCGATCTGAAGGGGGCGCTTGCCGGACTTGCCGAGGCACATATCGTGGCGATTGAATGTGGCCTGGACCGCTTGCGGGCCTTTGTCGTGTCGGAACAGGTCCGGCTGTTGCTCAAGAGCGGACAGATCAAGGCGGCCCAGGCCGCTTTTGAAGCCGGCGATCTCAACGTGACCGACGAACCGGTGCCGACGATGAACCCAACGCGTCGCAATGAGAGCATTGCGGTTGCCTGGTTGCGGCTCGAAATGCAGAACCACCGGCTGGTGCGCGCGCGCAAGGTTGCGAAGCGCTGGAGCGAATTTGTCCGGCGCAACGGGGCGACGCGCTCGGCGATTCTGTTCGAGCTCCTGATTGCCGAGATCGCGGTGCTGGCCGGCGACCGGTCCGAAGCGCGGCGTGCAGTGCGCGAGGCGGTGACGCTGGCAGCGCCGATGGGGTGGAACCGCATCTTCCATGACGAAGGTGAAGCGATCGGATCGCTGTTGGTCGATGCCTATGATCATGGGCCGTCGCTCGATAGCGTGCCCGACCGGTTCGCTGCCCGGCTGGTGGCCGAATTCAACGGCACGCCGGACATTGAAACCGAGGAGGATTTTGGTCTCAGCAGCAAGCTGGTCGGGCGGGAAATCGAAATTCTGCAGATGGTGGGGGGCGGTTTGCGCAACCGGGAGATTGGCGACCGGCTCGGCCTGACCGAGGGCACGGTCAAATGGTATATGCAGCAGATTTACGACAAGCTCGGGGTGCGCCGTCGTCCGCAGGCGGTGATGCGCGCGCGCCAGCTTGGCATCCTGGCCTGACCCTATCCAAAGAAAGATGGCGCCCGTCTTAGCCTGGTGGAGAATGGCGCATGGCAAAAGGCAAAGTAATCATCAGCTGTGCGGTCACGGGCGCGATCCACACACCCTCAATGTCGCCCTATCTGCCGGTAACTGCCGCGGAAATTGCTGAATCGGCGATCGCTGCGGCGGAGGCTGGCGCCGCCATCATTCATCTCCACGCCCGCAATCCTGAAACTGGCCAGCCCGACCAGAACCCCGATTTGTTCGAGCCATTTCTCAAGGTGATCAAGCAACGCTCGGACGCGGTGATCAACCTGACGACCGGTGGCCATCCGTCGATGACGCTTGCCGAGCGGCTGCGCCCAGCCACAACCTTCGAGCCCGAAGTGGCATCGCTCAATATGGGAACGATGGGGTTTGGGCTGTTCCCGATGCTTGATCGCTACAAGGATTTCAAATTTGACTGGGAGCGCCGGACGCTCGAGGCATCGCGAGACCTGGTTTTCAAGAACACCTATGCAGATATCGAAGGTCTGCTGAACCTGTTGTCGCCGCTAGGTACGCGGTTCGAATTCGAATGCTATGACACCAGCCATCTCTACAACCTTGCCTATTTCCTCGATCGTGGCCTCGTCCGGGCACCCCTGTTCATCCAGACCTGCTTCGGGATTTTAGGGGGCATCGGCAGTCATCCCGACGATGTGATGCATATGAAACGCACGGCCGATCGCCTGTTTGGCGACCAATATGAATGGTCGGTGCTGGGGGCCGGTGCGCGGCAAATGTCGATTGTCGCCATGGCGGCATCGATGGGCGGCAATGTCCGTGTCGGGCTGGAGGATTCGCTGTGGGCGGGGCCGGGCAGGCTCGCGCAGAGCAACGCCGAACAGGTCGGTCTGGCGCGACAGATCATCGAAGGGCTGGGTCTGGCGGTGGCGACACCTGCCGAAGCGCGCGCCATCCTCGATCTCAAGGGTGCAGATCGGACGGCAATCTGACCATGATCGAAAGTTCGGGCGGGCCGCTCAGCGGCATCCGCATCGTCGAATTCGACGCGATCGGGCCAGTGCCGCTCGCGGCCATGATCCTTGCGGATATGGGCGCGGATATCGTGCGACTGGCACGGCCGGCTGGCGCAGTTACGGCATGGGATGATGTCGGCGGATCAGTGCTGCACCGCAGCCGTTCGGTCGTGCATGTCGATTTGAAAAATCCTGATGACCGCGCGCAGGTGCTCGACTTGATCGCCAGGGCCGACGCGGTGGTCGAGGGCTTCCGCCCCGGTGTGATGGAGCGGCTTGGCATCGGCCCCGATATCGGCCTGGCGCGCAATCCAAAGCTGATCTTTGCCCGGATGACCGGTTGGGGGCAAAGCGGGCCGCTGGCGCTGCGTGCCGGGCATGATATCAATTATATCGCGATTACCGGTGCCCTCCACGCCATTGGCAAGCCCGATGAACCGCCGACAGTACCGCTCAACCTGGTCGGCGACTATGGCGGCGGGGCGATGTTTCTGGTCGCCGGGGTGCTGGCGGCATTGCTCGCCGCGCGCACGACCGGCCGGGGTCAGATCGTCGATGTCGCGATGACCGAAGGCGCGGCGACGCTGCTGTCGATGTTCCATTCCTATCATGCCACCGGTAGCTGGCAGGATCAACGCGAGGCCAATCTGCTTGATGGCGGTGCGCCGTTTTATCGCTGCTATGCATGCGCAGATGGCCGCCATGTTGCTGTCGGCTGTCTCGAACCGCAATTTTTTGCGGCCTGTCTTCAGGGACTCGGCCTGGATCCCCAACTTTTTCGCCAGAACGATCGGGCGACCTGGCCGGCGATGCGCGCGGAATTCGAAACGACCTTCAAAACCCGGACGCGCGATGCCTGGGCGGCGCTGTTTGCCGAAACCGACGCCTGTGTGTCGCCGGTGTTGACCTTGGCCGAAGCCCCCGATCACCCCCATAACCGCCACCGGACCAGCTTTGTAACGCGGGACGGCGTCAGCCAGGCCGCGCCGGCACCAAAATTTGCGCCCGATGCCAGCATCGTTCGCGAACCAAGCGCCAGTGATGTTGCGACGGCGGTGGCGCGCTGGAATCAGCGATGACGACACTCGGTGCGGTCGCAGGGATGCCGTTTTTGGCATTGGTCGATTTTGCCGCGCTGCCCGACAATTATATTGCGGCGGAATATTTCCTGCGCGGTGAGGCCGTGGCCCAAGGCAAGCCAGCTGCGTTCGTCACCCGGCTGGTCATCATTCGTCCGGCGGCTGGCGCTGATTTCAACGGCACGGTCCTTGTCGAATGGCTCAATGTCAGCGGTGGGACCGATGCGCCGGCCGACTGGAATTATCTGCACCGGGAGATTGTGCGTGGGGGCTATGCCTATGTCGGCGTCTCGGCCCAGCAGGCGGGGGTCGAGCTGGGGGCGAGCGGCCTGCCGGGGGCGCTCCCGCTCAAGGCGGCCGATCCCGAGCGCTACAAAAGCTTGCATCATCCAGGCGACGCCTGGGCTTATGATATTTTCAGCCAGGCAGGCCGCGCCGTGCCGATGCTATTGGGTGGGCTGATCCCGCACCGCGTGCTGGCGATCGGGGAGTCGCAATCTGCGGGCTTCCTGACCACCTATGTCAATGCGATCGACCCGGTTGCGCCAATTTTCGACGGATTCTTGCTCCATTCGCGTTTTCGGGGTGCGGCACCACTTGATGGGGCGTATCTGATCAGCGTCCAGGCGCTTGGCGCTGGCAGGGCGATCGATCCGGTGCCGATCCGCGAGGATGCTCGTGTCCCTGTACTGATGTTTATCACCGAGACCGATTTGATGATGCCCGTGGTCGGCTATCGGCCGGCGCGCCAGCGCGACACCGGCCGGATCCGAACCTGGGAAGTCGCCGGCACGGCCCATGCCGACACCTATACCCTGCGCGGCGGCGCGATCGACACTGGACGGGCAACCGCAACCCAGCTCGCCTCGATCTTTGCGCCGCTGGATACCTTGTTCGGTCAGACAATGCCAAAATCGATCAACGCGGCACCGCAGCATCATTATGTGCTGCAGGCTGCACTTGACGCGCTTGATCGCTGGGTGCGCACTGGGACTCCACCGCCGGCGACACCAAAGCTGGCGATCAACGAGGTGCTTGAACTCGACAGTGGCGGCAACGCAATCGGCGGTATCCGCACCCCCTGGGTCGATGTGCCGATCGCGACATATTCCGGAATTGGTCAGCCGGGAGACGGTTTTGCGGTGCTGTTTGGATCGACGGTGATGTTTGATGCGGCGATTCTGGCGACGCTTTATCCCGGCGGCCGCGACGCCTATCTGGCGCAGTTCGGCGACGCACTTGACCATGCAATCGAGGGAGGTGTCATGCTTGCAGCCGACCGTGACGAAAGCCTGGCCATGGCAGCGGTCATGTTCGATCGTCAGCTGTCGGCACGATAAGCCTATCGCCGGGCAGGTTGTCAAAGCCGGTTGAGGCGTGACCTATCGGATCATGAAAAGGCTGCTGTCCTTCGCCCCCATGACTGCCGCCGCCGAGATCTGGGCGTGCCTTGAAACACGCCCGCTTGCCGACATGCTGGCGACAGCCGAGGCGATGACGCTGGCGGCGCATGGGCCACTGGTGACCTATTCGCGAAAGGTTTTCATCCCGCTCACCGAGTTGTGTCGCGATGTCTGCCATTATTGCACCTTCGCCAAGACGCCCAAGCGGGTCGACGCTGCTTATCTCAGCCTCGACCGGGTCCGCGCGATTGCCGAGGCGGGCAAGGTGGCGGGATGCCGGGAGGCCCTCTTCACGCTGGGGGACAAGCCCGAATTGCGCTTTCCTGCCGCCGCGGCCGAGCTTGCCGCGATGGGGCATGCGACAACATTGGCCTATCTGCAGGAAGCGGCGGCGATGGTGCTGGCCGAAACCGGGCTATTGCCGCACCTCAATCCCGGGCTGATGGACGATGCCGATTATGCCGCATTGCGGCCGGTGTCGGCATCAATGGGGTTGATGCTGGAGACCGCCGCTGATCGTCTTTCGGCGCCGGGCGGCCCGCATTTTGGATCGCCCGACAAGCTTCCCGCTGCGCGGATTGCCGCGATCGAAGCTGCCGGCCGGGCCCGAATTCCCTTCACGACAGGCTTGCTGATCGGCATTGGCGAAACCCGGCGCGAGCGGATTGAGGCGCTGGTCGTCATCCGAGATCTGCATGCGCGCCATGGCCATATTCAAGAAGTCATCATCCAGAATTTTCGGCCCAAGCATGATACCAAGATGGCGGCCCATCCCGAGCTGCCGCTTGACGAGCATCTCTGGACGATTGCGGCGGCACGGCTGGTTTTGGGCGCGGCAATGTCGATTCAGGCGCCGCCGAACCTCCAGCTCAACGCGCTCGGGGCGCTGATCCGGGCCGGCGTGAATGATTGGGGCGGGGTGTCGCCGGTGACGCCTGATCACGTCAATCCCGAAGCGCCCTGGCCGCATCTCGACTCGCTTGCTACGGCAACGGTGCGGGCCGGGCGAGTGCTGCGCGAACGGCTGGCGATCGGGCCGCGCTTCGCCAGGGCGCCGGAGATATGGCTCGATCATGGCCTGCAGACCAGGGTCCGCCACATGGTCGACGCTCGCGGATTGCCGGTAGTTGAGCATTGGCGCCCGGGCATGGGGATCGCCACGCCCGCGCTGCCGTCGCCATCGTCGACACCGGTCACGCGCGAAATCGCCGCAATTCTGACCGCCGTCGATAAGGGGGTTCGGCTCAACGAAAGCCAGATCGTCCGGCTGTTCGAAGCCGATGGTGCTGATGCCGATGCGGTCATGGCGCATGCCGATTGCCTGCGGGCCGATGTCGCGGGTGGCGACGTCACTTATGTTATCAACCGCAATATCAATTATACTAATATTTGCCTCTACAAATGCGGCTTCTGCGCCTTTTCCAAGGGCAGCACCCGCGATCTGCGCGGCCCGGCCTATACGCTTGATAACGATATGGTCGGCCAACGCGCGGCCGAGGCTGCGGCGCGGGGCGCAACCGAGGTCTGCCTGCAGGGCGGCATCCATCCGAAATATGACGGCAACACCTATCTGCATATCCTCGCTGCAGTCAAAGCCGGCGCCCCCGATATTCATATTCATGCCTTCTCGCCGCTGGAGGTCACGCATGGCGCGCAGACTCTCGGCTTGTCTCTGACTGCCTTCCTTACCCAGCTCAGCGATGCAGGCCTGTCGACCCTGCCGGGGACGGCTGCTGAGATCCTGGATGAAGAGATTCGCGCGATTATCTGCCCCGACAAGATCGGCGCGGCGGCCTGGCTAGACGTGATGCGGACGGCGCATGCGGTTGGCCTGCGGTCAACGGCGACAATCATGTTCGGTCATGTCGATGGCTATCGCCACTGGGCCCGGCATCTTCTGTCGGTGCGCGATCTGCAGGCGGATACCGGCGGCTTTACCGAATTTGTGCCATTGCCGTTTGTGCATATGGAAGCGCCGATCTGGCGCCAGGGCGCGGCCCGTTCGGGCCCCAGTTATCGGGAGACGATCCTGATGCACAGCGTAGCGCGCCTCGTGCTGCATGGCCTCATCGACAATATCCAGGCCAGCTGGGTAAAGCTTGGCGCCGATGGCGCTGCGCAGGCATTACGCGCCGGGGCGAACGATCTTGGTGGCGTGTTGATGGATGAATCCATCACCCGCGCGGCCGGCGGGCAGCATGGCCAAAGTTTCGACGTCGCGATGATGCACGATGTGGCGCGCCGGATCGGACGGCCGGCGCGGCAGCGCACGACACTTTACGGGCGTGTCGACATTCCCGCCTTTGCATGACCTTGGAGAATATCGTGGAGGATCGTTTCAGTCTCGTCGGCCATGTCGCCCTGGTGACGGGTGCCGGCACCGGCATCGGCCAAGCCACCGCGCAGTTGCTGGCGCATCGCGGCGCGAAAGTGGCGCTGGCCGGGTTGCGGCTCGACGAACTCGAAGCAGTACGTGACGCGATTAACGCCACCGGCGCTGAATCCATCGCGCTGGCGTGCGACGTCACCAATGAGGACTCGATTGCAACTGCGGTGAGCCTGGCCGTGGCGCACTTCGGGAAGCTCGATCTCGTCCATGGCAATGCGGCGATGACCGAGCCGGCGGCGATGGCCAAGGACGGCCTGGTCGCGGATCTCGATCTCGCCACCTGGGATGCAACCCTGGCGATCAATCTGCGTGGCAACGCGGTGCTGGCCAAGCATTGCATTCCACATCTGCTGGCGAGCGGCGGAGGCGCAATTGTGTTTTCAGGATCGGGCAAGGCGCGTCAGGGCGATTTCGATCACCCGGCTTATGGCGCGTCAAAGGCCGGTTTGGAAAGTTTGGTTCGCTATATTGCCACCCAATATGGCAAGCAGGGTCTGCGCTGCAATCTCGTTCAGATCGGGCTTGTCATGACCGCGACGCTTGATGCCAACCTCCCCGCAGCGGTTCAGGCACTGATGCTGGAGCATCATTTGACCCCGGCGCTAGGCCGTGCCGAGGATGTTGCGCGCGCTGTCGCGTGGCTGCTGTCGGACGAAGCACGATTCATCACGGGCGCAGCAATCCCGGTCGATGGCGGCTTTACCAGCCATTCGCCAATTTATGCCGATATGTTGAGGATGACGACCCATGCTTGAAGGCAAGACGATTGCGGTGATTGGCGGCAGCGGCAAGCTTGGCGGTGCGCTGGCCGGGCGATGGCAAAAGGCGGGTCTGAACGTCATTATCGGTTCGCGCGCGGGAATGCCGAATGCGGCGGCAGCGGCGCTGGCCGATATCGTCGTCGTCACCGTTCCGTTTGCCGCCCAGGCCGCGACGATCGCCGATATTGCCTCGCAGGTGGCTGGCAAGATCGTGATCGATACCACCGTGCCGTTGGTGCCGCCCAAGGTGATGCGGGTGCAGTTGCCGCCCGAAGGCAGCGCGGCGATGGCTGCCAAGGCGTTGCTGGGTGACGGAGTTACCGTGATTTCGGGGTTTCACAATGTGGCTGCGCACAAGCTGGCGACCGATCAGTACGTTGATTGCGATGTGCTGGTGTTCGGCGATGACAAGGTGGCGCGCGGCATCGGCATCGCGCTGGCCGAGGCGGCCGGATTGCGTGGGCTACATGGCGGCGCGCTGATCAACAGCGCGGCCGCCGAAGCGCTGACCTCTGTTCTCATTTTCCTCAACAAGACATACAAGGTCGATGGCGCCGGAATCAAAATCACTGGAACGCTGATCGATCCCGTCGACTGAGGCCGCCTGTTCATGATCACGATCATCCCGCTTGACGGATTGCCCGAAGTCCGGCCGGGCGCCGATCTGGCGGCAATGCTGCGCCGTGATTTCGAGGCCGGTGACATCCTGGTGATCACGCAAAAAATCGTGTCGAAAGCCGACAACCTGTTTGTCGATCTCGCAACGGTGACGCCGGATGCAGCGGCGCTGGCGCTTGCGGCCGTGACGCGCAAGGATCCGCGCCTGGTTGCCCTGGTGTTGCGCGAATCGACGGCAGTGGTTCGGGCCGTGCCGCATGTGCTCATCACCCGCCACCATTGCGGCTGCGTGATGGCCAATGCCGGCATCGACCAATCGAATATCGGCGACGGTGACGCCGATCGGGTGCTGCTGCTGCCGCGCGACCCTGATCACAGCGCAGCGCGGCTGCGGACAGCGCTGGGGGTGTCTGCGCCGGCCGTCGTCATATCCGATAGCTTCGGGCGGCCGTGGCGCTATGGTGTGGTCAATATCGCCATTGGTGCAGCGGGACTGCCCGCGTTGATCGACCGGCGCGGCAATCTGGATCGCAACGGCCGGCCGATGGAAGTGACGCAGATTGCGCTGGCCGATCTGATCGCCAGCGCGGCTGGTCTGGCGATGGGCGAGGGGAGCGAGGGAATTCCGGCGGTGATCATCCGGGGAATGACGCTCGATGCGCCAATGGCGCCTGCGTCGTCGCTGATCCGGCCGCTATCCGAGGATTTGTTTCAGTGAGGGTGACCGTGCTGACCGGTGGCGTCGGGGGTGCCAAGCTGGTGCTGGGCCTGGCCCAGATCATACCGCCGCCATCCATCACGGCGATCGTGAATACCGGTGATGATTTCGAGCATCTCGGGCTGCCGATTTCGCCTGACATTGATACTCTGCTTTACACATTGTCGGGCAAGGCCAATGCCGCGCAGGGCTGGGGCCGTGAAAATGAGAGCTGGGCATTCATGGCCGCGCTCAAGTCGCTCGGCGGGCCCGACTGGTTCAACCTTGGCGATGGTGATCTGGCGTTGCACGTCATGCGGCTGGCCGGGGGCGGCCTGTCTGAAACAACCGCGAGATTTGCCCGTGCCTGGGGCATCGGCGTGCGGATGCTGCCGATGAGCGACGACCGGGTATCGACGATGATCGACACCGATATTGGCCGCCTGGCATTTCAGACCTATTTCGTGGAGCGCCGTTGCGCGCCGGTCGTGCACCATATCAGCTTTTTGGGGGCGGCGGCGGCGCGCCCGGCTGCCGGGGTGATCGCGGCGCTTGCCGACGCCGATGTGATCCTGATCGCGCCATCAAACCCTTGGCTCAGCGTCGATCCCATCCTAGCGATCCCCGGCATCGTCGAGGCCTTGCGGGCTACCAAAGCACCCGTCGTCGCGGTGTCGCCTTTGGTTGGTGGCACCGCAGTAAAAGGGCCGACCGCCAAATTGATGCTGGAACTGGCAATTCCTGTCACCAATGCCAGCATCGCGGCGCATTATGACGGGCTGATCGACGGCCTGTTAATCGACGGTGACGACGACGCGCCTGACCTGCCGCATGCCCGCACCGGGACGCTGATGACGACGCTGGCCGATCGGGCGCGGGTGGCGCAGTCGGCCCTCGATTTCGCTGCCACGCTGCGGCAATGACCGGCTGGACGGCGATCGTGCCGATCAAGGCCGTCGGTAGGCGCAAGACCCGGCTGGCAGCGCATCTGTCCGCAATCGGGCGCGAGGAACTGGTCGAAAACCTGTTTTACCACGTCGTCCAGACCCTGCAGGCCTGCGCGGCGGTGACGCGGATCATCGTCCTGTCTGAGGGGCCAATGCTGATGGCCGGGCTGGAATGGATCGCCGACAAGGGGGGTGGGCTCAATGCCGAGCTTGAACGGGCGCGGCACGCCGCCGGGCAGGTGCCGCAGCTGATCATTCATGCCGACTTGCCGCTGCTGACGGTCGCCGATGTCGATCATTTCCTGCGGCTCGGCGCGGGGCAGTCAGCGATTGCCCCCGATCGGGCCGCAATTGGCACCAATGCGCTGGCACTTGGTTCGGGCAATCCCTTCACGCTGTGCTTCGGGCCGGGCAGCTTTCAACGCCATTGCGAGCAGGCGCCGGGCGCTGTCATCGTCCGGGATCGCCAGGGCCTGTCGCTCGATGTCGATGAGGCGGAGGACCTGCAACAGGCCATCCGCCTCGGCTTTTCGGGTCAATAGGCGCCCGGCGGCGAGATGTTCGGCACGCCCAACCGGTCGCGCCCGTAGATTTCATAGCCCAGCATCGGAATGTTCTGCACATGGCGCATCGCGACGTGGCAATCGCGCCAGAAGCGGCTGATCGGCTTGTCGAGGGCAAAGGCCGACGACCCCGCCATGAACATGAGTTCCTCGACCGACTTGTGAACCAGATCGATCACCTGGCCGCACGCTGCCTTGTTGCGGGCCCGTTCGGCAATGGTGAAGTCGCGCCCGGTCAAAGCCACATCATCAAGCGTTGCCAGCGCATCGAACAGGATCACCTTGGCCGCGTCGATCTGCGCTGCGATCCGGCCGATTTCGTGGACATGCGCGCCCGAGTCGACTCGCTTGGCGTAAAATGTTGTTAGCACGGGCTTGATCGTCATTTCGGATTCGACAATGGCCTGCATCGCTTCGGCCATGCCGATCAATTGCGCGATGCCGGTGGTGCGGACGACGGGGACGACGGTCAGATTGTCCGAAGGGGCGCCGATGTTGCGCTTGCCGTCTTCGATATGGCCATAGGGCTTGTCCATCATCACCATCATATGATCGGGAACAAACACGTCACGGGCGATGCTTGTGTCCGATCCGGTGCCCTGCATACCCGTCATGAACCAGGTGTTCTTGATCTCGATCTCGCTCATCGGGATATAAACCATGTAGATGCCGGGGACGACCGGGCCGTCATAGCCTTCAAGCACGACGCCGGCCTGAATCCACTGCGCCTGGCGCGACCCGGAAGAATAGGGCCAGGCGCCGTTGATGATCCAGCCGCCATCGACCTTCCTGGCTTTGCCGGGTGGGTTATAGGCGCTGCAAATCGGCACAGCGCCGTTTTTGAAGAGTTCATCCTGCAGCGCGTCCGAAGCGAGGCTGGCGACCCAGGTGCAACCGTTCAGGATCTGAATGACCCATGAGATCGAGGGATCGCCCTTCGCCGCCTCAATCTGGAATTTCGAATAATCGCTAAAGGAAAGCCCAGCACCACCAAGCCGCTTCGGCAGCAGCAATGTGAGCAGGCCATTGTCGCGCAGGGCCTTATCGACAGCCGCTGTCGGAGCGCGAAGCTTTTCGCCCTCGGCCGCGTTGGCCGCAAACAGTGGCACAAGTTCCTTGACCTTGGCGATAAACGGCGTCGCGTCGCCAAAGGTTGTGAAATCGCCGGCCCGATGCGCCAGAGTTGCTGCGGCTGCCATCTTACGTCTCCTGTTCAGGCGGGACGATACCCGCCAGCGTCATTATCCATGATGTGATATCTTCGGCGGCCGCGTCCCATTGCCCCGTCCAGCGCGGATCAGCGGGGACGATGAGCGTGCTCAACTGCATCCGCACCAGCGATTCGACGACGACATCGCGGTCGAGCGCAACCCGGCAGAGACCGTCGAGATGATCAAAGGTTTGCGCGAGCGCATCGCCGACCGCCATCTTGTGGCGCGTGAAATGCGTCCGGAAGAATTCGAGATGAAAGGCCGGCTCGAATTCGAGCACACGCGCCGGCGCCTGATCCTGGGTGTACGCCGAATAAAAAAGCATGACCGCGCGAAAGCGTTCGATCGGGTCGCGATGGGCGGCCGCCGCTTCGCGCACGCCGTTCTCGAAATTGACCGATACAAACTCGCTGACGGCGGACAGCACATCATTCTTGTCCGAGAAATACTTGTACAGCGTGCCCCGCGAGACGCCGCTGGCCTCGATCACGTCGCTCATCGACAGGCGTCGCGCGCCGCGCGCGCCGATGGCGCGGATCGCGCCTTCAAGGATCTTGATGACGCTGGGCGACAGGGGTTCCGCCGGCGCCGAAACGGGGGTGGTCGCCATATCCATCAGCCTTGTGCCTCCAATTCGGCGAGGTTGTGGGGAATGCTGACATAGCCGGGCAGGTTCTGGCCGCCATCGACATTGATCAGTTCGCCGGTGATGAACCGCGACATTTCGGAGGCAAGGAAGACCACGACCGGGCCAATGTCCTTTTCCGGATCACCGGCACGCTTGAGCGGATTGGTGGCGACCACGTTTTCAAGAAAGCCCGGTACGTCCTTGACCAGCTGCGCGAATACCTGGCCGAGCCCGGTGGGGGCGATCGCGTTGACCCGGATGTTGAACCGGCCCCATTCGACCGCCGCACTGCGCGTCAGCCCGATAATGCCCAGTTTGTTGATATTGTAGTCGCTGTGCAGCCAGGCGCCGGTTTGCGCGTCGATCGAGCTGAAGTTGACGATCGACCCGCCGCCGCGCGCTTTCATATGCGCAAACGCAGCCTGCATGCCCCACCAATTGCCCCAGATGCCGATATCGAGCGTGCGTTGCAGCATCGCATCGGTCTTGTCCTCAAGCAGGACGCCGGCGGAGAGCTGCGAGGCATTGTTGACCAGAATGTCGAGGCCACCAAATGCCGTGACGGCGCGTTCGATCATCGCGAGGACATCGGCCTTCACGCCCATATCGGCAGCCATGCCGATCGCCTCGGTGCCAAATTCGGCGGTAATCTCGGCAGCGATCTTTTCCGCCGCGGCCCCGTCGCGGCCGCTGATCAGCAGGGTTGCGCCCTCGCGTGCCAGGGCGCGCGAGATGCCATTGCCGAGCCCCTTGGCGCCGCCGGTGACAATAGCGATCTTGTTGGCGAGCAGACCCGTCATGCGGCTTCCTTATATGCGGCTTGCGCAGCGATTTCGCGATCAAGATCGACGCGGCTCGCGCATTTGTCATGGGTCAGTACATAGCCCAGCATGGTGCCATCCGAATTGCGAAACAGATATTTGGCGCCTGTCTCGTCGGATTCGACCGTTGCCCAGGCGCCGGGCGTGCCGGCGCGCACGGGGAGCAGCACCATCGGGCACAGCGTCGTCTTTACCTGGACCGACAAGGGCGGAAAATCGATTGCGGTCGGTGTGCCGAGCACGCTTGGCGCGATCGCTCGCGCGGCTGCCATGATCGGGGTAACGTAAGCGGCAACACCCGACGGATATTGCGCGCAATCGCCTATCGCAAAAATATGCGGATCGCTGGTCCGGCCGGTTGAATCGACGATGATGGCGTCTGCAACGGTAAGGCCGGCATCACGCGCCAGCGCTGTATTGGGCCTGAGCCCGACGGCAGACAGGACGGCGTCGCAATCGATGACGGTGCCGTCGTCCAGCACCGCGCGGCTGGCGGCGCCATTGCGGTGGATCGCCCCGACCCGGCGGCCGAAATGCCAGGCGACACCCTTGGCAGACAGGGCTGCCCGGATGGCGTCGCCCGCTTCGGGTGGGACAAGCTGGGCGAGCGGCGCGCCCAGCATATCGACCACGATCGGCGCATAGCCGCTGCTGGCAAGATCATTGGCGAATTCGGTGCCGACCAGCCCCGCCCCGATGATGAGGACGCGGCCGCCGGCGGGCAGGCGTTGGCGAAAATCGGCATAATGATCGAGATGATTAACCGACACGGCGCGCAGCGCGCCGTCGCCGTCGATCGCGGCCCGGATTGGGTGGGCGCCCATCGCGATCACCAACTTGTCATAGGCCAAAGGGCCGCCCGTGGTCAGAATGACCTGCTGATCGGCAATGATCGCCTCGACAATGCGCCCGCTGCGGATGTCGAGGTTGAGGCTGGCTGCCATCTTGGCGGCCGGAATCGTGACCAATGATTTGGCCGTTTTGCCTTTGGCTAATGCGGTCGACAGCGCCGGCTTCGAATAGAAATGCCCATCATCGGCGGCGATCAGCGTCAGCCGCGCGTCGGGTGCCAGCCGGCGCAGCTCGCGCAGCACGCCATAGCCGGCCAGGCCCGCGCCAATGACGACGACATGAAGGGATGCGGGCTGTGCCATTCAGATCACAGGAAGATCGCGAAGTTGGACATCGAGAGCGTCGACTGATCGACGGATCTCGCGCCGCGACAATTTATATTGGTCATCGACCAACCGCCAGACATCGCGGCGTTCGCAGGTGGTGCGTTCGTTATGCGGACTGTCAAAGCGGCTGCGCTCGACGTTAAGATAGCTGACGACTTCATATTCGTCCGCCGCTTCGGTCTCGCCGACGCGGACATTGGTGATAAATCGGCGGGTGCGTGACGGGGGGTCTTCTGCCCAAGCGCTTTTGCTCAGCCGGCCGGTGCGCATCAGGATCGAGTTATAATCGTCATCGAAATGCCCCATCGTCCGCATCACGTCGCGATCCTTGTTCGGGCCGGTGCGCGTCAGGCGGATCGGGGCTGTATAGAGCAGGTCCTCGGCCAGCATCGCGACCCAATCGTCAAAGCGCCGCTCATCAAGCGCGGCGGCTTCGTCATAGAGCGTCTCGAGCAGGCGGTTGTAGATTGCCGAACCCAACGGCACCCGGGTTTTCGAGACAAGCCCGCGCATGATCGCGGATTTGTCGACAGCGGCGGTTGAACGGTCGGTCATCGTCAGTCCCTTCAAGCCGGAATGTTCATCAGGCGGCGATAGTTCAGCCACCAGTTCCACTGCGTGTCGTCTTTGGTGAAACCGGGATAGGTCAGGCCACCACCAGTCCACCCGTCCGGCCTGCTGTGCCCGGTCAGCGCCTGATATTTCAGGGTCGACTGCCGCCCGATCGCGCCGCGAGTGTTGCGGTGGATTTGCGGCCAGGTGTCGCTGTCATCCTGTTCGATCGTGCCCGACGTGCCCGATTGCTGGATGGCGTTTTGTAGCATGTCGCGCTTGACCTGCTCGGGCGCGTCCTTTTCCGCGAAGATATAGTTCACGAACTCGAAATGATCGGGGCCGCGCGGAATATAGGCGTGGAGTGCCAGCACGCCCGATGCGCCGCCATCGGTGCGCGGGGCGAAGATGAATAGCACCAGGATATTGGGGAACATGCCGCCAACCTGGGGCGGGATCGTCGCGAGCATCTCGACCTGATCGGGCGAGAGGTTTTTGTGCAGTTGCGGGATGAGCTCGGGGGTGATCCCCGGCGGCATCAGCATGTGCAGCCGCTCGTCGACCGTCTTGCCTTCAAAGCTGATGTCAGAGAACATCTTGAACGTCTGCGCGGCTTCGAGACAGCGAAGCGAATGGCCTTCCTCGCACGAGACATCGACACCGTACATGCCCGGGGCCATGTCGTAGATGGATTCGGCAGTGCCGCCCATGATGCCGCCTTCCATCAGCGAGCGATGTAGCGTCAGCGTGTGGAAGCCATCGGATGCCGATTGCTCGGACCCGATTTTCCAATTGGCATTGATCATGAACCGCTGCGGCGGGCCAAGCAGCTCAAGGCCATTGTCAGTGCGGCAAAACAGCTGGTCGAAATAGAATTTGGACTCGCCGAGAAATTCGTCGAACGACGGGCCATCGATGTTCCAGGTCGCAAAGATCAGCCCGCCATAAAGTGCGACCCGTGCCTTGCGCAGGCCGAGCTCTGCCTTGGGCAGCATGTCGCCATACATTTTTTCCTTTTCCACCGGCGCACCGATGAAATCGCCGTTCGGCTTGAATGCCCAACCATGATAATTGCAGCGGTGGGCCGCGGCATTGCCGGCTTCGGCCGTGCATACCTTCATGCCGCGATGCGGGCAGACGTTGAGGACGACATTGACGTCGCCGCTACGGTCGCGCGAGACGATTACCTGATCCTCGGCCATGTCGCGGACGATGAAATCGCCAGCCTTTGGAATTTCGGTGTCGTGGCCGAGCAGCAGCCAGGTCTTGGCAAAAATCCGTTCGAGTTCGATGCGGTGCAACTCGGGATCGTTCATCACGCGCAGCGACACTTCGTGCTTCTCGACGTTGATGAGGTCATCCATCGTCGTGCCGTCGCGCAATGTAAGGCGGGGCTTATCAAGCATGCTACTCTCCTCCGCAACGCTTCTATATCGTCGTCCGCTCGATATATACACATTGACCAAGAACTGTTCAATATGTATTTTCAATTAGGCCAAGGAGAGAGATATGTCTGACAGTGCGACCGCAGGCCGATTGCGTGTGGTGATCGATAAGGCCGCATGTTGCGGTTATGGGATTTGCCACGATATCTGCCCGGCTATGTACAAGCTCGACGCCAAGGGCGTGGTGTATGTCGATGACGATCTGGTGCCGGCAGGTCTGGAGGCATTGGCCACCGAAGGGGCAGAGGGGTGCCCGCAATCCGCGTTGAAGCTGGTGCCGGCTTAATCGTCCATTTCCACCAGCAGCCGTGTCAGCGTGAGTGAAGCGATTCGCCAGTTGTCGCTATCGGCGCGCCGATAGGTTTCGTGATAATGACCATAGCCGGTGATGCCGGTATGGGGCGGGATCGGCGATTGGCCGCTGTCCCAGATGACACGGTCCTGCATCGCCCAGATCGCGGTTGCCCGATCACCCTCAACGGTGATTTCGGGGCTATGCACGTGATGCGCGGTGCGGGCGTGGGCGACGGCGTGCTGGATTGCAGCGATCAAGGCGCCACGGCCGCAAAAAGGCGGCTGGCCTGTATCGGCGGTGACATCAAGCACGGCGTCTTCTGTGAAGAGATCGGCAAAGCCGGCCCAGTCCTTGGTGTCGAGCAAGCGGCAATAGCGCGCTTTGAGCGCTTGAAGGGCATCATGATCGGTCATCGGGGTGAAATTGGCCCTGAGACAGCCGCTGACTCTCCTGTCCGATGGCAGGCGAGCAAGGCGCATACCGCGCCATAACTGATCCAAACCGGAAATGAGGATACACCTAATGGCTACGCCCGACGAACATGGCGCGAAAGCGCTGTTTGACAAGTTCGGCACCTATATCCTGCCCGGTCGCGTGAGCGATCCGCGCCGAGGAATCGACGAAGCACAGGAAGCGGAGCGGATCGGCCTTGGTCGCGTGTGGATTTCCGAACGCTATGCCGTCAAGGAGCCGGCCGTCATGTCCGGCGCCGTCAGCGAAGCGACGTCGAAGATCCGCATTTGCGGCACTTATTATGCGACGATGCGCCACCCGATCGTCACCGCGAGCGTGGCAAACCTGATGCAGGCGATGTCGCGCGACCGATCGAGCATCATGTTTGCCCGCGCCGTGCCGGCCTATCTCGCGATGCTGGGTTCGCCGCCGATCACTTTTCCGCGGCTTGCCGATTATATCTCGATCATGCGGCGGCTCTGGGCCGGCGAAACCGTGAAATATGAAGGGATATTGGGCAATTTCCCGTCACTGACGCTGACCGACCGCTATCAGGGGCCGCCGCCGCCGATTATCTTTACCGCAATGGGGCCCAAGGCATTGGCCTTTGGCGGCACGCATTGCGATGGCGTGCTGCTGCACCCGTTCTTCTCCCCCGCAGGTGTTGCTGCCTCAACCAAGATTGTGCGCGATGCCGCCGAACAGGCGGGTCGCGATCCGATGTCCGTACGCATCCATCACAACATCATTGTGGCGCCGGATTTGCCCAAGGACGAGGAAGATGCGGTCGTGCGCGGCCGTGCCGTGACCTATTTCGAACTGCCGACCTTTGGCGAGCTGATCGTCGACATTAACGGGTGGGATCGCACCGTGCTCGACAAGCTCCGGGCGCATCCGATGATTGCCAAGCTGAACGGCAAGCCGGCCGATCAGGCCTATACCCGACAGGAACTGGTCGAAGTAAGCCGGATCCTGCCCGATCACTGGATGCGCGAAGGGGCGGCGATGGGGACAGCGGCGGCATGCGCTGATCAGCTGATGGCCTATCTTGATGCGGGCGCCGACGAAATCCTGCTGCACGGTGCGTCGCCATTCGACATGGGGCCACTGACCACCGAATTGAAGCGCGCACTGGCGTTGCGGGCAGGGGCATGACCGAAACGGCCGAGAAGCTGCGCGGCTGGCTTGCTGCGCAGCCGCTGGGATGGCGCGATATCGAAGTTTCCCCCGTTGAGGTCCAGCTCGGGTCGGGCTTTTCAGCCGAAATCGCCTTTATCGATGTGTGGTATCAATGCGCGCAAGGGCCCCAGCAACGCACGCTTGTCGTGCGCCGCCAGTCTAGCAACAACGAAGTCGTCTATGGCAGCAGCCTTGAACTCCAGGCTGGAATGATGGCAGCGCTCCACCGGCGCGGCGATGTACCGGTCCCGGCATGGATCGGGATCGAGACCGATCCAGCACTGCTTGGGGCGCCGTTTCTGGTGATGGGCAAGGTCGATGGTCATGCCGCAACGCAACGCCCGGTCTATAATGTCGAAGGGTGGCTGGCCGATTTTACGCCCGAAAAGCGCGGCCAGACCTTTCGCAACGCCATTCAGACCTGGGCGAAGATGGCGCATATCGACTGGCGCGACGATTTCGGGTTCATGGCCAAGCCCGCGATGGGCGCGCCGGGGCTACCGCAATATCTTGCCCAAATTGCCGATTGGCACCGCGCGGCAGGGCGCGGGCGATCGATGCCGATTGTCGATGCAGCGATGGCCTATGTCGTCGATCATGCGCCGGCCGATGCACCGGTCAATATATTATGGGGCGATCCCACCCCTTCCAATGTGATGTGGGATGACGACGGCAACGTTGTGGCGCTTATCGATTGGGAACTGGCGGCGCTGGGACCGGCCGAGCTCGATCTGGCATGGTGGCTGTATTTCGACGACCTGTTTAGCACGCGCTTCGGGATCAAGCGCCTGCCGGGGCTGCCGACGCGCGATGAGACGATTGCGCTGTGGGAAGCAGCCGTCGGGCGTAAGGCCGAGAATCTTGCCTATTATGATATTCTGGCGGCGCTGCGAATGGCGCTGGTCGCGGTCGGCGCGTTCGATCGGCAGGTGGCGCTCGGCAATATCGCGGCGGATAATGTGTCGCTCAACGCCAATCTGATGAGCACCTATCTGGCCGCGCGGCTTGGGATGGACGTGCCCGTGCTCGGTCCCGATTTTTTCGCCTTCATGGCGAATCTGACGCCTGTCGAGGAAGAGCGTTGACCACCGACATTTCGGCGTTGCTGGCGCCGGTCACGCTCGGCTCGCTCAGCCTGCGCAACCATTTTGCGATGTCGCCGATGACGCGCAATTTTTCACCCGGTGGGGTGCCCGGCGCCAATGTCGCGGGCTATTACCAGCGGCGCGCCATGGCCAATGTCGGGCTGATCATCACCGAAGGGGTCGGCGTCGATCATCCATCAGCGATCGGTCATGGCACAATGGGCGAGGAAAACATCCCGGCGCTGCATGGCGGCGCCGCGCTGGCGGGTTGGTGCCAGGTGGTGGCGGGGGTGCATGCGGCGGGGGGCAAGATCGTGCCGCAGCTGTGGCACATGGGCGCGTTGCGCAAAGCCGGGACGCCGCCCCATCCCGCCGCGCCGTCGATGGACCCGATGATGATGACCGAGAGCGACATCGCCGACATCATCGCTGCATTTGTGCGCAGCGCGATCAATGCCAAGGCAGCTGGGTTTGACGGCGTCGCGCTGCATGGTGGTCACGGCTATCTGATCGACGCCTTTTTGTGGCACGATACCAACCGCCGCGATGATCAGTGGGGCGGCGACGCGCTGCGCCGCACGCACTTTGCCGTCGCCCTGATCGCAGCGATCCGCGCCGCTGTCGGGCCCGATTTTCCGATCATCCAGCGCTTTTCGCAATGGAAATTGCAGGATTATGACGCCCGGCTGGCAGACTCCCCGGCGGCGCTTGCGGCAATCCTGGCCCCGTTATCCGCCGCCGGCGTCGATATTTTCGACGTCAGTACCCGGATATTCTCGACGCCCGCCTTTGCCGGATCGGACCGGGGGCTGGCGGGATGGGTCCGGGACCTGACCGGCAAACCGACAATGACGGTGGGCGGCATTGGCTTTTCAACGGAGCTTGCGGCGAGCTTTGCCGAGCCGACCGAAGCGATCGACAATCTGGACGCGGTGATGCGCCGGTTCGAGCGTGGCGAATTCGATCTCGTCGCGCTCGGCCGGGCGTTGTTGATGGACCCGGCCTGGGTGCAGAAGGCGGCAATCGGGGCGCCATTCGCGCCATTCGATCGATCGGCCTATGCCCGGCTGGATTGATCCTCAGTCGAACAACCCCATTGCCTGACCCAAATCGGCATAATGCGGCTGATGCGACAAGCTGCCGCCGTTGATCGCGATGTCTTGCCCGGTGATATAGCGGGATTCGTCGGAGGCGAGGAAGGCGACGAGCGCGGCGATATCCTCGGGCACGCCGAATTCGGGTGTCAGGATATGGCGCTTGATGATTTCCTTCAGGCCTGGAACGGTGGCCTCAAGCGCCGGAGTCATCACCACGCCGGGCGAGACCGAATTACAGCGGATGTTCTGGTGGCCGTGCTGGGTGGCGACATATTTGGTCATCGCGATGATCGCGCCCTTGGAAGAGCCATAGGCGATGCGCGCCAGATCGCCCGCGCTGCCCGATCCTGATGCGGTGTTGATGATCGATCCGCCGCCGCCGGCAATCATGGCCGGCACGGCATATTTGCAGCCCAGCATATAGCCCGTGACGTTGACCGTTTGAACCAGATTCCAGACGCTGAGCGGAATGTCGGGTGCGGTCGTATCCTGTGGCGAGAGCAGAGGATCGGTCATCGCCGCGTTGTTGTGAAGAACGTCGAGCCGGCCGAATTTGGCCACGGTTGCGGCGATCATCGCCTTGATCGAGGCTTCGTCGCTGGCATCGAATTCGAGCGCAATGGCGGCGTCGCCGATCGCGTCGGCGACTGCGCGTGCGGTATCGATGAAGATATCGGCAACGGCGACCTGCGCGCCTTCGGCGGCGAACCGGCGAGCCACTGCACCACCGATTCCGCCACCGCCGCCCGTGATGATCGCGACCTTGCCCTGGAGTCGATTCATTCTTTTTCTCCTTCAGCCGTAAAAATTATCGGCGATGGCATTTGTATAAAATGCTGTCTTGTCGTGACTTAAGCCGAAATGCGGGATGACCGGGGTGATGGCATCGGCCGTCGCGCTGCGCTGCGCCATCCGGGCGCGAACCATATCAGCCGGGCCGACGAGTGCGATGCTTTCGACCATCGCGTCGCTGCAAGCGACTGCCATCGCGATGAAATCATTGGCGGCGAACGCCGCCTGGATGGCACGCGCCTCGGTGCCGAACCCGATTGCATCGAAATAGGGCAGATATTGCGCGGACTGGCTGTAATAGGCGATGGTGGCGCGGGCGTCCTCGATCCCTTCGGCCTTGTCCGCGTTGATCACGGTGAAGACCATGAGGTTGAGCGCCAGCGCCTGCCGGTCCCTGCCGGATCTGTCGAGTCCCGTCTTGAGATGGACGGGGACGCAATTGCGAATCCAGTGATCGTTCCAGAGCGGGTGACCGAGCAGACCGTCAACGATCTCTCCTGCCTGCGCGCACGCTTTGCCGAACACCGCCGGCAAATAGATCGGGATGGCGTCGCGAACCGGCGCGGCCAGCGTGCGGAAGCGCCGAAGATCGAGCGTGTGATAATCGCCACCCAGCGTCGTCAGCGTTCCACTATGTCCGTGTTCGACGACCGCGCGGATGATCGCGACGACCTCGCGCATGTGCGCCAGCGGTTTGCCATAGGTCGATCCGAATGAGCCGGTAATCTGGCTCTCCGCGCTCGACCCTAGACCAAGGACGCAGCGGCCATTGGAGATGATATCAAGATCAAGCGCATCGCACGCCGTTTCAAGCGGGCTGCGGGTAAAGGCGAGCGCGATCCCCGTCCCGAGCTGCAATTTGTCGCTGACCATCGCGGCGGCGGCAAGCGTGGAGAATGGCGATCCGAACAGCTGTGGCGACCAGATGCCGGCCAGGCCAGCATTTTCATAGCCGCGGACGAGCTCCGCCAGGTTGGCCGCCGGAAGCGGGGGTAGCTGTGCCCAAATTGCCTTGCGTGCTCCGCCCATGCTGCTGATGTAGCCCGGCCTAGCCCGGCACAACCTTTCGTCGGGCAGGTCCAGCCACCGATGCGCGCAGGCCATTTGGAACGACCATGACAACAACCCTCCTCCACCTCAATTTTCGCGACATCGGCGGCATCCCTGGTGACAACGGACGGCTGATCCGCAAGGGCCTGGTCTATCGATCCGAAGGGCCGGGCAGTTTCGATGATGTCCATGGCGCCGAACTCCGGGGGCTGCCGATTCGGTTGGTGTGCGACCTGCGATCGGCCGTCGAGCGCGACCGCGATCCGCATCGCTGGCTGACCGCTGACGTGCGGGTGCTCGACCTGGATATGAACACCGATTTGCGGGCGGGCAGCAATGATGGCTGGGCACTTCTCCGCGAAAACCCGACCCGCGACGGCGCGCTTGCCGCGATGCGGCACAACTACGCCGCGATGCCGGGTGCCTTATTGCCGCAACTGGCCGATTTCGTCGACGCGCTGATCAAGCGCGAAACCCCGATGCTGGTGCATTGTACCGCCGGCAAGGACCGGACCGGTGTGCTGCTGGCCGTGTTGATGCGCGCGCTGGGTGTGGCCCAGGTCGATATCATGCAGGACTATCTTCGTTCGGATGTATTTTCGAAGAACCGGCCGATGGGTGAATCGCTTGCCCATAGCTTCAATGCCCATTTCGGCTTTGTCCCGAACGACGAGGTGATCGAGACATTGATGGGCGTCCACCCGGTGTTTCTTGAAGCGGCATTCGCCGTTATTGGCGAAGAATGGGGCGGTATGGCTGGCTATCTGGCGGTTGCCGGGATCGATCAGGCGCGGGTGATCGCGCTTCGCGACGCGATGCTGATGCCCGCCGCCTAACGGCCCAGGGGATAGAAGAGCGACTTTTCTTCCTGAAATTCGCGCAGCCAGTCGGGGCCATATTCGCGCCCAATGCCCGATCGTTTGTAGCCGCCGATCGGTGCAAACGCCATGGTGCCGGTGCCGCCATTGATTGCGACGCTACCGGTGCGCAGGCGGTGCGCGATTGCCCAGGCCGTCGCGGCATCTGCCGAATCGATTGCACCGGCGAGGCCATAACGCGAGGCATTGGCAATCGCGATCGCCTCGTCATCGTCGTCAAAGCCTATAATCGCGCCGACCGGGCCAAAGACTTCCTCCTGGGCGAGGGTAGACGCATTATCGACATTGTCGAACAAGGTGACGTCGGTAAACCATCCCTTGGTCAGGCCGGCAGGCCGCCCGCCGCCATGGACCAGCGTCGCCCCTTCATCGCGCGCCGTCTGGATCAGCGTTTCGACTTTGGCGCGCTGGGCAGCGCTGATCAACGGGCCCATCAGCACGCCGGGATCGACGGCATTGCCGATCCTGAAATGGGCGGCAACCGCCACGGCGGCAGCAACGAATTGCGGCCGGATGGCGTTGTGGACGATCAGCCGGGTCGGGATCGCACAGCCCTGGCCGGCATTAACAGTGAGGAAGCCGACGGCTCGCTGCGCCGCCAGCAGGACATCGGCATCGTGACGAACGATATAGGGCGATTTTCCCCCAAGTTCGAGGTGGACCCGTTTCAGCGTGGGGGCGGCCTGCGCCATGATCATGGCGCCGACGCCCTCGGATCCGGTGAAGGTCACCAGATCGACCTGTGGATGGCTTGACAGCAAACCGCCGACATCGGGGCCACCGGTGATGATATTCAGCACCCCCCTTGGCAAGCCGATCTCGTCGGCAACCAGGCCGAACAGCAATGCCGAGAACGGCGTCTGCGGTGCCGGTTTGAGCACCAGCGTATTGCCGGCAAGCAAAGCCGGCGTGATTTTGGCCAGGTTGAGCAGAAACGGGAAATTATACCCGGTGATCCCCGCGACGACGCCGACGGGTTCGCGAACGACGGTGGTGCCGCCCAGCGTTTTTGGGGCGCTTGGGTCCATCATGTTTGGAGTCGCGGTGATGGGCAGATAGCGTGTGGCATCGCCGGTGCACTGGTTGATCGCATCGAGTAAATGGTCGATCGGCATGGCGACCTGCATCATGTGCGTGACCCCGGCCGCGCAGCCGACTTCGGCCATGATCAGCGATGCGATCTCCGCTTTTCTGGCGATCAGGGCGGCGTGCATCTTGCGCATCACATCGGCGCGCTCGGCCATGTTCATGCGCGGCCATGGCCCATGGTCGAATGCCTGGCGGGCAGCGGCGATGGCATGTTCGGCCTCCGCCTTCCCGCCCACCGGCGCCCGGCCGATTGACACTTCGGTGGCGGGGTTGATGACATCGTCAAAGCCGCCGCTCGCGGGCACCCAGCCGCCATCGATATAGAGTTTGTCGAGATGGGTGAACGGGGTGGTCATGCAGCTAAAGCCTTGGTTGCGTCGGCAAGAATGAAATCGGCGGCGCGCATGCCGATGACCATCGCGGGTGCGTTGGTGTTTCCCGACACGAGCGTCGGCATGATCGATGTATCGACAACGCGCAGTCCTTGCACGCCGCGCACGCGCAGCTGCGGATCGACCACCGATTCCGGATCGCTGCCCATCCGGCAGGTGCCGCTGACATGATAGGACGTGCCGCCTAGGCTGAGCGCATTGTCGAGGATATCGGCATCGCTCTCGATCGATGGCCCGGGCGCAGTCTCTTCGATGATCCATTCGGCCAGCGCTGGCGTCTGGCCGAGCGCGCGCAACCAGCGGAACAACGACACGGCGGCGACGCGATCGATTTCGGCGGAAAAATGGTTGGCCTCAATGATCGGCTTGTCGTCGGGCGCGGCTGAGCGGATGCGGATCTCGCCCTGGCTTTCCGGGCGCGTAAAATAGCCGAGGATAGTGATGCCGGGGTTTTTATCGACGACAACGCCGCCTTCATCGGCATGCACCGAATAAAGCCCAAAGCCGATCTGGGCATCGGGCCGGTCGAGGCCGGGCCGGGTCTTCACGAACCCGCCGACTTCATGCGCGCTATGGGTGAGGGGGCCCTTGTGGCGAATGAAATAGTCGAGGACCGACTGAAGCAATCCAAGCCCCAAGAAGCGGCTATTCAGACTGTTGCCCTTCACCCGATATTGCGTGGAGAGATAGCGATGTTCCCGCAGATTCTTGCCGACATTGGGGCGATCTGCGATGATCGGAATGCCATGAGCGGAGAGCAGGCCGGCAGGGCCGATGCCGCTCAATTGCAGCAATTTGGGGGACTGGATGGCACCTGCCGACACGATAATTTCGCGCGCGGCGGCAATGGTGCGTTCGCCCGATTTGTCGCGGACGACCACGCCCGAGGCGCGAGTTCGGTCAAACAGGATCCGCAGCACGTCCGTCTGGGGCAACACCGTCAGATTTGGACGGTGGCGCACCGGCGTCAGAAAGGCGCGAGCGGCGCTGAAGCGTTGCCCGCCGGCGATGCTGTTGGTCTGGAAACCGATTCCGCCATCGGCGGTGGCGGTGGCGCCGTTGACGTCAGCCACTTCGGCCACGCCCAATTGTTTGGCGGCTTCGATCATTGCCGCGCAAAGCGGATTGCCGCGCGGATGGACGGTCACCTTCAACGGGCCGCCAGCGCCGCGATCCTTGCCTGCCCCTAGCTGATGATCCTCAAGCGCGACGAATTTTGGCCCGATTTCGTCCCAGCCCCAGCCGGTGCAGCCAAGCGCTTCCCACCCGTCATAATCGGCCGGCGCCCCGCGCATATAGACCATGCCGTTGACTGAACTCGAACCGCCGACAGTACGTCCCTTCAGCCAGACTTCTTCGGGCTGGTTGCCGCCGGGCGACACCATATAATCCCAGACGTGCGGATTCCCCGGCGCCAACAGCTTGCCGATGCCGCGCGGCATCTTGATCAGCGGGCTGGTGTCGTCGGGGCCGCTTTCGATGACCAAGACGCGGTATGCCGGGTTTGCCGACAGCCGATTGGCCACCGCGCAGCCCGACGATCCTGCCCCCACGATGATATAGTCATAGCTGTCGCTCAGCACGTCAGTTGGCCGCCGTCGATGACCAGGGTTTCGCCCGTGATGAACGCCGAAGCATTGGAGGCGAGGAACAACACCGCATTAGCGATATCCTGCGGCGTTCCCGCCCGCCCGATGGGGGGCATGAATTTGGCGATTACATCCGCAGAAAATCCGGGGCCGGTTGCGGTGAACTGCCCGGGAGTGGTGGTATTGCCCGGCAGGACGGCGTTGACGCGGATGCCATCCTTGGCAACTTCCATCGCAGTCCCGCGGGTGAGGGCGACAACGCCTGCCTTTGAGGCGGCATAGGCGATCAGACTTGGGGCCATTGCGTGTTTGGCGCTGTTTGACGCGATGTTGACGATGGCCCCGCGCGTGGCGTCTGCCCGCATGATCTTCACCACTTCGCGGGTCGCAATCATCGGACCACGCAGGTTGATCGCCTGTACACGGTCCCAATAATCGACCGTCATGTCCTCGATAAAATTGCGGTCCTGCACGCCGGCGCAATTGACGAGGATATCGATCCGCCCAAAGCGGGATCGAGTACCTTCGACCAAGGCGATCACTTGCGCTTCTTCAGCCATGTTGCATTCGACCGCGACGGCGGCCCCACCAATGTCGCGGGCGACTATTTCGGCCTGCGCGCGATTGACGTCGGCAAGAACCACCGAACAGCCGGCTGCGGCAAAGTTGCGCGAGAATGCCTCGCCCATGCCCTGCGCCGCCCCAGTGACGATGGCGACCTTGCCCTCCAGGCCAAAAATCGCCGTGAAATCGACTGCCATTAGCTGCTCCTTTTTTGCTGTCTCCTGACAGACCAGTGCGCTGCAATCGGCACCTATCGGGCGGGGGGTGAGGGGGGGCGCCTGCCCCCTAGCCTTGCCGCTTAGGGATGAAGGATGCGATCGACGATGACCATTGCGACCAAATTGATCGACGATGCCGGTTTGACCGGCGACATGCGGGCTGGGGTAGTCCCCGGATTGGAAGTCGCTCTGGCTTCACTTGCCGATGTGCAGGGGCTGACCACCGAAGGCCGGGCCCAGGCAATGGCCCAGTTTCAGGGCAATTTGGGCAGGCTTGCGGCGATTGTCGCCGACCGGAAAGCCCATCCCGAAATTGCCGATGTCGTGATCGATCGCCCGGTGTTTATTCTGGGTTTGCCACGATGCGGGACATCGATGCTCCACGCGTTGATCGGGGCCGATCCGTTGATCCGAACGCCGCTGTCCTGGGAAGTGGCGATTCCGTCGCCGCCCCCCGAAGCGGCAACCTTTGATACCGACGCCCGGGCAGACGCCTTTGATGGGTATGTCGATGCCAATTTCAGCGGCAAATGGGCCGATGTAAAAAAAGCCCATCCGATCGGCGCACGCATCCCGCAAGAATGTGGCATGATCCTCGAAAGCGCGTTTCAGGGCATTAATCCGGCGATGATGTTTTCGGTGCCCGCCTTTTACCAATGGTATCGCAGCGCCGACACGAGCTTTGGCTACCGAGTCCATAAAATGTGGCTTCAGCATCTGGCATGGCGCAATCCGCGCGCGCGCTGGGTGTTAAAGGTGCAGGAACATGCCTATCATCTGCCCGAACTGCTATCGGCCTATCCCGACGCGATGTTCGTGCAGCCCCATCGCGATCCGGTCACGGTGCTCGCGTCGATTTCCCGGTTGATCGAGGTGATCCGCAGTGTCGCATTCGCGCAGCAGGATCGCGCCGCGCTGGGCGAGGAATTATTGCACCTGTGGAATGACGGGCAGGTCGCCTCGATGGCGGCGCGCCAGGCGCGACCTGCATTGCCGATCTTGGATATCGGCTATCGCGCGCTGGTTGCCGACCCCGTCGCCATGGCACGGCGCATCTATGATTTTGCCGGTATCGAGTGGACGACGACGGGCGAAGCGGCGATGCACCGCTGGCTTGTCGACAACCCGGCCGGCAAACACGGCGCCCACCGCTATGAACTTGGCGATTTCGGGCTCACCGAAGATCGCGTGCGCAGCGTCTATGCCGATTATATTGCCGCTTATGCGGATCATATCTGATGGGCTGGGATGACTATGCCGAGGGGTTCCGGCGGCTGGGCGGCCTGACGGCGATGCTTGAAAAACCCGACGATCCCGATCTGGCGGCGGCGGCGCACAGGCTCATTTTTTTAAGCCTCTCATCGGGCTATATGACGGCCTTTGCCGATCCCGACCGACCCGATTTCGTGCCCGCCGTCAACACCGCGCACAATGCCGTGGGCGTCAATCCGGATTTTATCTATTATCATGCTGCCGTCGACGGCAGCGGCCAGTATCGCATCACCGGCAATCGGGGCGATGGCCTGTTCCTGTTGATGGATATCGCAGCGGGCGGCCTGGGCGCGATGGACGATCTCGGCCCGTCGCTTGCGCTCGTCGATTTCGATACGCTCAATCTGGGGCCGGACGGTAGCATCGATCTGCTGTTGAGCAGTACGCGCCCGCCGGCGTGGACGGGCGACTGGCGTGCACTAGATCCGGCCGCCAAGACCCTGGCGGTACGCCAAGCAAGCTATGATTGGGGCGCCGGTGATGATGCCCGGCTGACGATCGAGCGGATCGACCGTCCCGTCGCGAGCGCCAGGATTACGCCGGCAGAAACTGCGAAACGTCTGCAGCGGCTGCTCAGCCACCCGGAACGCTTTGCTGGCCTCGCGCTCAAGTTCATGGCCGGCCAGCGCGCCAAGCAATTATTAAACGCTTTCGAACATGATGATTGGGCGGGACGCGGCGGCGTGACGGGCCAGCATTATTATCAGGGGCTGTTCCGGATCGAACCCGGCCAGCTGCTGATCCTGGAAACTGCGCTGCCCGAAACGGTCCGCTACTGGAATGTCCAGCTTTCCGATCCGCTGTGGAACGCGGTTGATTGGCTCAATCACCAGTCGAGCGTCAATGGGGGGCAGGCGCAGATCGACAGCGATGGCAAGTTTCGCGCGGTGATCGCGCTGGAAGATCCCGGCGTGCCCAATTGGCTCGATCCGGCCGGCTGGCGCGATGGGCTGGTGATGCTACGCTGGACCGAGGCGACTTCGGGGCCCGCGCCCATCCTTACATCGGTGCCGTGCGCTGACCTGCGCGCGCATCTGCCCTGTGATACGCCGCTGATCACGCCCGAAGCACGCGAAGCCGCGCTACGCCATCGCCGCCGGGGTGTGCAGCGCCGCCGCCGCTGGTGAAGCGGCCCGCCGGATCGTCCGGCTCGCCAGCCAAAGGTGCAGCCCGCCCCACAAGGTGAAAAGCAGGGCAATTCCGATCCCCCAGGCAACGCCATGCGTGCCGCCAACATATTGGCTGATCGCTCCGATCAGAAAGGCGCCGGCACCGACGCCGATCAGATTGGCGCCCATCTGGACGATCGACACGGCAAGCCCGCGCAGGTCCGGCCCGGCAAGCGTGACGATCACAGCATAGATCGGCCCATTATAAGATGCGCTGAAAAAGCCGCAGGCGAACAGGAAGATCAGGCAAAGATTGAGGCTTGGGGCGATCATCGCCGCCATCCCGCTCGCCGCCGTCAGCAACGGGATGACCGACCCGAACGCCGCCGTCCGCGCTGCATCGAAGCCGCCGCGTCGGGCATTGAGCCAGTCGACGCCCCATCCGGCAGCAAATCCGCCGACCGACCCCAGCACCCCATAAGTAATGGCGACAAGCAGCCCCGCCTGTTTGATCGGCACCCCATGGGTACGGATCAGGAAAGAGGTGATCCAGGTGCTCATGCCGTAAATGCCGGTGGCGATCAGGACGATTGCAATGAAGCAATGCGTGAGTCCGGGTATTGCGGCGAGTTCGCCGATGCGTCGCCACAGCCCGGTTGTCGCGATTGTGGTCGGCGCCGCGTCCGTATTGCCGCGTACCGGTTCGCGCAGCGTCAGATACAATATAGGCGCGAGGAGCAGCCCGGGGATGCCGGCTGCGAAAAAGGCGCTGCGCCAGCCATGATCCGCAATCACCCAGCCGCCAACGAAAAACGCGATGCTCAGCCCCACGCCCGAGCTCAAATACCAGATGCCGAGTGCCGTGGCACGCTGCTCCTTGACGAAATAGTCGCTGAGCAACGACATGCCCATTGGTGTGCCGCCAGCCTCGGTGATGCCGACCGCGGCGCGCCCGAGGAGGAGGCTCCAAAACCCCGTCGCAAAGCCGCACAGTGCGGTGCATCCGCTCCACAGGGTGAGGGCGATTGTCATCAACTTGCGCCGGTTGAAGCGGTCTACCGCGATGCCAAACGGGATCGCGGCAAGCGCAAAGAAGATGCCATAGGCAAAGCCCGCAATAATCCCGCGCTGCGTGTCCGACAGGCCGAATTCGCTGCCGACCGGTTCAAGCACCAGCCCGATGATCGCGCGATCGATCGAATGGCAGGTCTGCGCCAAGGTTAAGATGCCGAGTACATACCATTTGTAGCGGCCGGTGGCCGGGGCGGGTGTCACCAGACGAGCGGCACGGATTCGGGTTGGATCATGCCGCCGAGCAACGTACGCTCAGGCACCGTCGGGTCGATCCGGAATGGTGGAATCTCGGCGAGGAATTCCTCCATCGCAATCCGCATCTCACGGTTGGCAAGTTGCATGCCCACACAGGTATGGATTCCATAGCCGAAGCTGACATGCCGCGGCCGGCGATCGAGGCGCACGGTGTCGGGATCGTCGAATTCGGCCGAATCGCGCCCCGCCAGCGGCGTCGCCATCGCCACTTTGTCGCCCGGCAGCATCGCGACACCATTGATGGTGACCGGCTTGATGCAGGTCCGATAGGTGGTAACGGCGGCATAGGCGCGCATCAATTCCTCGATGGCCTTGGGAATTTCACCTGGATTGGCTCGCAAAAATGCCTGGTCTTCCGGGTGGGTCGCTAGATGTTTGAACTGCCACGCCATGTTGGTGGAGACTGTATCGAGCCCGCCGATAAACAGGTTGAAGGTGAAGCCGACCAGCTCGTCATCGGTCAGCGGCCGGCCATCAACCTTGCCCTGCACGCCATAAGTGATGATGTCATCGGTGGGATTGACGCGACGGTCGGCGATCTCACCGCGCAGATACGTTACCACGTTCCGCGTTGCCGCAGCGATGGCGTTCAGATCGCTGTTGTGGAGCAGGTCCATCTCCCACGCCATGAACTCGGCGGTCTTGGCGAGCGGCAGCCCCATCATCTCAAGGAACACCTTGATCGGAAATTCGAATGCAAAGTCCTTCAGGAACTCGCAATGGCCCTTGGTCTTGATGCTGAGGATATAGTCGCGGGCGTAAAGCCGGATCTTGTCCTCCATCGCGGCCATCGCCTTGGGCGCAAACAGCGGATTGACGAACGAGCGATAGAGGCCGTGCATCGGCGGATCGGTTTCGACCGGCATCGAACTCCAGGTCTCGCCGACGAGTTGGGCGAAGGGGGCGAAGTCCTTGGTCGAAAAATGCTCATTGTCGAGATAGACGGTGCGCATATCGGCGATCCGGCGCAGGATCCATGTCGGGCGGCCGCCTGGATAGGCATCCATCGAATAGAAAATGTCGGGCTCATTGCGCAGCGCCTGAAACGTGCCGTCGAACGGGCTGCCGTCCATGATCCCGCCAAAAGGGATCGGATAGGGGCGGACAAGATCGCCCGGGACATGCGCGGGACGTTCAACGGGGTTGGCTAGCATGCGGCACGCTCCTCTTCGCGCGACGGGATCGGGCGACGCTGCCGATTGCAAACCTGTCGGAGGACAGGCGGGCAATGGCACCTGGCTTGCGACGTTGTGGTCAAGGGAGAGACCAATGCCGGATGTCGAAGCCAACAAAGCCATTGTGCGACGCTATATGGAAGCGGTTGGCGCGGGCGATGCTGCCGCCGCCGATGCACTGCAGGCGCGCGATGCGACGTGGTGGGTGCTCGGCTATGGCGACATGACCCGCGCGGTGTTTAGCGCCGCTGTGGGGTCGATGATCGCTGCGGCGACATCGCGCAGCGTGACGATCATCTCGATGATCGCCGAGGGCGACAGGGTCGCCGCCGAGATCGTGTCTGAAATGCATTTTGGCGACCGGGTCTATCGCAACCAATATCACGATCTGTTCGTCATCCGGGGCGGCCTGATCGTTGCCGGCCGCGAATATCTCGATACCAAGGTCGTCGATGCCTTTCAGGCGGTGATGGCCGGATGAGCTATGATGTGATCGTGATCGGATCGGGTGGGGCAGGGCTGACCGCCGCCGTGACTGCCGCGCATAAGGGACTGAAGGTCCTTGTCCTTGAAAAAATGAATCATTTCGGCGGCACGACGGCAGTGTCGGGCGGCGGTGTCTGGATCCCGGGCAATCGCCACGCCATGGCCGCCGGGATCGTCGATCCCGTGCCGGTCGCGCGCCAATATATCCTCGATGCGGTGGGGGAAGGGGTGCGTCCCGAATTGGTCGACGCCTATCTCGGCAATGGCCCGGCGATGATCGACTTTCTCGCCGGGAAGACACAGGTCAACTTCGTCAATGCGCCGCCGAGCTGGGACTGGTATCCCGATATCCCGGGCGCACGCGATACCGGGCGGCTGCTGGCGATCTGCGAATATGATGGCAAGAAACTGGGCAAAGCATTTGCCGATCTGACGCCGGCGCGTACCGAGTTCAACGCGCCGGGCGGGTTCATGATCGACCTGTTCGATTTGCCGCACCTTGCCGGGATCGGCAAGTCGCTGACCTCGACATTATATATGGGCAAACTGGTGCTGCGCTTCCTCGCGGACAGGCTGCGCGGCTATCCGCGCGGCACGCGCCTGACGATGGGCAACGCGCTGGCGGCCCGCCTGATCCGCTCGGCGCTGGATGCCGGTGTCGAATTGCGCAAGTCGGTTTCGGTCGCTGGTCTGCAGATCGATCATGGCCGGGTGAGCGGCGTCACTCTGCCGGGCGGCGAGACGGTGCTGGCCAGCAAGGGCGTCGTTCTCGCCACCGGCGGCTGGTCGATGAACCCGCAATTGCGCAAGGCCTATATGCCGTTTGCCGATGATCATGTTTCGATCATGCAGGCCGGGAGCACCGGCGACGGGATGAATCTGGCGCTCGACAACGGTGCCGTTGTTGACGGGGTCAATCATGGTGGCAACGGCGTTTGGGCCGTGGTTTCCACGTTGAAGCGCGAAGACGGCAGCCTTGCCCGCTACGCTCATCTGATCGACATGGCCAAGCCCGGCTGTATTGCGGTCAATGCGCGTGGCGAACGCTTCGGCAATGAAGCGTCGCCAATGTTTGCCGAGGCGATGCACAAGACTGCCAGCGTGCCGGCCTGGCTGGTCGCCGATGCATCGTTCGTGAAATCCTATGGTTTGGGCATGGTCTTCCCGGGCGGTGGTGGCCTCAAGAAGCTGCTTGCCGCCGGCTATATTGTCGAGGCGCCAACGCTTGCTGCGCTTGCCGCCAAAATCGGCATTGATGCGACCGGTCTGGCGACGAGCGTCGCGCAGGTCAATCGCGATGCGCCGGGCGGGATCGACACTGGCTTTGCCAAGGGTGCCACCGCGATCGACCGCGAAATGGGTGATCCCGTGCACGCGATCAACCCCTGTTTCGGCTCCTGTGCGACCGCGCCATTCTATGCCGTCAAAATCTTTCCCGGCGACGGATCATCGACGGTCGGGCTGCGCATTGATGCCCGGATGCGCGTGCTCGACGGCAAGGACGCGGTGATCGGCGGTCTCTACGCCGTCGGCCTCGATGCGAATTCGATCTGGCGCGGGCGATCGCCAGCGCACGGATGCAATATTGGCCCAGCTATGGTCACGGGCTATGTGGCGGGTTGCACCTTGGCGACATAGCTAGTCCGCACGCCGCTTTGCCTCAGCAACCATCGCATATATTCCGCCATTATAGGCGGTGATCTGCGCCATGGTCAGGTCACGATAGGGGGTCATCGGGCAAATTGAATCGACCACCTGCCAATAGGGTTCGATCCGGTCGAGCACCTGATCGATGCTGCCACAGGCGACCAGCGCCTCGACCATTGAATCGCTGACATTGGCGACGACCTTGGCGACATCGCCATGTACGCCGCCAGCTAGCTGGCAGGCGCGGGCTTCATCGCCGAAGCCGATCGCGTCAAAAAATGGCTCATATTCCTTGTAGCCCGAATAGGCGGCGACCGTGGCGCGGCTGTCGTCAATCGCGCGCTGCTTGTCATCGTTGACGGCAATCCACGGCCAGGCATTGATCTCCACATCGGTGCGCAGGCGGCCGAATTTTGCCAGCGTCGCGGCGATGAACGGTGCCTTTGTCCGGGTGTAATCGGCGGACCACAGGGCATGGATCATCAGGCCATCGCCGATTTCAAGCGCCAGGGCCGTCATCTTGTCCTGCAAGGCCGCGATCCAGATCGGAATGACGTCGCGCACCGGCGGTGCGGTGATCATCATCTCGGCGAAATCGGCAGTAAAATATTCCCCGGCAACGGGGTTCAGCCCCTTGTGGGCGTTGGCATTGATGTGGCGAACGATTTTAACCGTTTCCCGCAAGTGCGCCAGCAATTTGCGTTTGGGCTCGCCATACATGCCGGTGACGCAACTGTGGATGCTGCTGCCCAACCCCAGGATGAAACGCCCCTCACTGATCGTATCGACATCCATGGCCGCAAAGGCAGTTTCAAGCGGACTGCGCGTGCCCGCAATGGCAATGCCGGTGCTGACCTTCAATGTCTTGGTAACCGCAGCCACGGCGGCCATCGGTACGAAGGGCGGGCCGTAAATCTGCAGGGAGAAGCAGCCTTCAAACCCCGTTGCCTCCATGGCCTGGCCAATCCCCATCATGGCCGGTGCCCGGAGGATGGGCATCACCGCCCACCATCGGCGTGCCCCGCCGACGGCGTTGGTTTGGGTGGTCATGGCGCCTGCCCGATCAATATTTGAAGAGATCCTTGCGAAGCCCGATAATGTCGCTGCAATCGGCGCTGACATTGTCGCGATAGGCGAAATCGCCCCCGGCCTGGCGGCTGGCGAGATTTTGCATCAGCACCCGATAGGTCTGCCCGGCCTTGTCGAGCGGAGAATGCAGATCGCGGCGCGGTGTGTCATGCATGTAGCGCGGGCTCTGCTGCGAGGTCATCCGGCTGTCTTGTTGTGACACCTTATAGCTGGCCTTGGGCATGACCCGGCTGAACATAAACCCTGCATTTGAGGTGTTCATGGCATAATCGAGCCGGGTCCTGTCGCGCGTCTCGGGAACGCAGGGGTGAAACAGCGGCACATCGTCACCCGGCGAAAAGCGGCCATAGGCGATCGCGGCATGGCTGCGCAGATAAATTCGGATGACCTGGCGGACCTGCTGGACATCGGCGCGGATGCCGCTGAAGAATTTCATCACGGGCGCGACCGATTTGTTCGTGCAATGACGAACCATCGTGATGGTTTCGCTATCGTGGAAAACCTCGACTTCCTCCTTGTCCATCTTCTCGTCGCCAACGACATCGGCGTGGAGAAAATCGGCGTGCGTCAGGTCGATCAGATTTTCCAGGCTGAGCGGTGCCGAACAATCAAAGCGGACGGTGCCGAGCATGAATTTGGGCAGGCCACCGCTGGGCGGCAGGAAGGGCAGGCTGGGCAGATGGGCGGCATCGGCGGCGCGCGGGTTGCCAAACCAGCCCCAGACATAGCCATAACGCTCGATGACCGGATAGCGGCCTGCCGCATCGGTGAAGCTGCTCTTGTCCCGGGTCTGGATCTCGTTGGGATAGAATTCGGCAGCGACGGCCACGCTGTCTTCGCGCCAGAGGAAATAGGGGTAGGAATAGACTGCCCGGCGCACCGGCTTTTTACCGACCGCAAAACTATGCGCAAGCGGGAACCAGGTGTCGCGCATGATGATGTCGTGCGGCGTCCAGTGGTTGGCGCTGGCCAGCGATAGCGACGGGCGCGGTGCCGTTTCATCCGTTGCGTCGGGGCGGGTATCGGAATCGAGCATGATCGGCATCCTTTCAGGCGGCGTGGGCCGCATCACTGGCGAGCAGGGCGGCGCGCAGATCAGCGCCATGTAGCGACGCCGATGGCCGCAATGTGCGCAACGCCCCGGCATCGATCGAATCGCGCACCGTCAGCCGTTTTGGCCGATCTGCCCGCCAGCGCACCGCCGTCACGCCGCGGGCCGATGGTACTGGTGCGATCATGGCGTGGAGGTGCGTCTTGAAATTGGCATCGCGCAGGGTGAGTTCGGTTTCGCCGGTGGCGGGATCAGTTGCGGTTAGCAACGTGGCCGGGAATTCCGGGCTGAAGGGGGCTGGCCAATGCAACCCCCGCCATTGGCAGCTGCGCTCCATGACGAGACGGCCGCGTTCTTCGCGCAATTCGGACATGAGATAGGCGGTGAAACGGACGCCGCGGATCGCCATGACCAGGCCGGGATCGTCGAACAGCGCAGCGACATATTGGGTGTGATCGAGCGCGACATGCACGGAGTCTGACATCGGCAAAACGGTGGTGGCCGCAATCGGTGCTGGAGCTTTCGCATCCAGGCAGACCCGCACAAACCCGGCACTTTCAGTCACTGCAAAGGCCAGGGCCCTATAGACCGGCGGAAATTTCGGCTGATCCTTCAGATTCGGAATTTCCTTCAGGCGCCCGGTTTCGCCGTCGTAAATCCAACCATGATAGCCGCATTGGATCATCCCATCTGGCTTGATACAGCCAAGCGACAATGGTGCGCGACGGTGCGGACAGCGATCTTCCAGCGCGCGGGGGCTGCCGGTGGCATCGCGCCAGAGCACGACCGGCTGGTTGCCGATATCGATCGCGAGGGGCCGTTTGGCCGTCACCTCTTCGGACCGCGCCACCGCCCACCAGATTGCCCCGTCGCCCATGTAAATCACAATCCTCCGTCAAATGATGTAACGGAGCAAAAGACCCGACCCACCTTTCTTTTGACAGGTGGTGACTCCGGGGTCGGCGCGACACCGCCGCAGCGTGATCAACAGAGGAAAGCGGCGATGGTTGAACCGGCAGACAATCGCCGAATCCGGTCTCAGTGGTGGTTCATCGTCCTGATGGGGCTGATCTACACCGCGAATTTTGCAGATCGCACGATTGTGTCGGTCCTGGGTGAGGCGATCAGACGCGATCTGGGTTTGACCGATTTGCAGCTGGGCATGATGGGGGGGCTGTCCTTTGCCTTGCTCTACACGGTGATGGGGATCCCGATCGCTCGGATCGCCGATCGCCACAGCCGGATCGCGCTGATCGCGGCGGCAACGGGGATATGGTCGGTCATGACCGCGTTATGTGGCGCCGCCGGCAGTTTTGCGCAGTTGATTGCATGCCGGGCGGGCGTCGGCATTGGCGAGGCCGGCCTGACCCCGCCGCTGGTATCGCTGCTCGCCGATAAATTTGCCACCGACAGGCGGGCGACGGCCTATTCGCTGATCACGCTGGGCGCGCCGATCGGCGGTGCGGTGGCGGCAATTGCGGGTGGCTATCTCGCGCAGGCCTATGGCTGGCGCATTGCCTTTGTGGCGGTGGGCGCGCCCGGCCTGGTGCTAGCGCTCGCAGTCCTGCTGACGCTGCGCGAACCCCTGCGCCAAGGGCATGTCGGCGGGCTGGGGGTGGGCATGGCAGCGCCGGCATTTGCAGCGGTGCTGCGCCATCTCGGGCGATCGCCAGCGTTTTTGTATCTGACCGCAGCAAGCGCGATGGTGGCAATGGTTGGCTATGCGCTCAGCCTGTTTCTGGTGCCGCTGCTGGTGCGGCGCTACGGGCTTGATCTGAAGCTGGCGGGCGGCGTGTTTGCGATCACCTACAGCCTGGCGACGGCAATCGGGATGATCTCGGGCGGTCTGCTAGCCGACCGGCTCGGGCAGCGCTCAGTGAGCTGGTTCGGCAAGGCGCCGGCAATTGCGTTGTGCCTGGCGCTGCCGCTGATCATTGCAGCGGTACTTCAGGCGGATTGGCGCGGGCTGATGGCGCTGCTCTTTGTTGCCAGCATGTGCCTCTATGCCTTTCTGCCCGCGATCATGACGGTGACGCAGCGGCTGGTGCCACCCGATATGCGCGCCTCGGCCGCGGCGCTGCACGCCTTTGGCCAGACGGTGTTCGGGTTGGGGTTGGGATCGGTCGTGGTCGGTGCGCTCAGCGATACTTTCACGCGCACCGCTTATGGCCCCGGGTACACGCTGGCATGCAGCGGCCATGCCATGCAGGCCGATCGCTGCATGACGGCGTCCGCAACCGGCTTGCAGCAGGCCATCCTCGCGATCAGCGTTGTGCTGGTCGCCGCCATTTTTTGCTATTGGCGCGCCTCGGCCGCGCTGCTGCGCGAGATTCAACCGTCCCAGGCGATGTGAACGGCAGCGGGGCCGCGCATCGTGATCCCGCGGATATGCGGTGGCGGCATGGCCGGATCGAGCCGAAGATTGGGGAGATCGAGCAAGGCGTTGACCGCGGCTTCGATCTCGAGTTTGGCGACCGGCATCCCCAGGCAGAGGTGAATGCCGTAACCGAAGCCGAGATTGACCTTGGCCTGACGGTCAATGTCAAAGGTTTCGGGGTTCTCGAACACCCGGGGATCGCGATGGGCGGACGAGATCGAGACTGATGCCGCCGTGCCAGCCGGGATCGTAACGTCAGAAAGCGTGACGTCGCGTGTCGCCTGGCGCGCCAGATAGCCCGCGACCGGATCATAGCGCATCGATTCGTTCATCGCTTTGGGCACCAAATGTCGGTCTTCGCGAACGCGCGCCAGCGTTTCGGGATGGTCGAACAGGACCACCATCAGATTGGCCAGCGTGCGGGTGGTGGTCTCGGCGGCGGCGGGGAGCAGCATGCGCACGACATTGGCGATCTGGTGATCGTCCAGGGCCAGCCCCTCGAATTGGGTGTGCAGCAGAAAGGCGATGAGATCATCGCCTTCACCGCCGCTGGCGCGCCGCGCTGCGATGATCGGCTTGATGTCATCATACAGCGCCTGGGCGGCGGCGAACGCATCGGCACGCGCCTGGACGAGCTTTTCGGGGTCTCCGGTCAGGCTGGCAAGGATTGTCAGCGCCTGGCCGGCAAAACGCTCGATCATCGCGGCATCGTTCGGGAAGCCCATCATCGCATAAACGACATGGATTGGGTAAGGCAACGCCAGGGCACCGACCAGCTCCATGCGTCCCTGCGCGCGCAGCGGCGCCACGAACCGGTCGCGGACCAATGGTACGATGACGCTGTCGTTGAATTTCTTGAGCGATGACGGTGAAAACCATGGCTGGAGCAGCCCGCGCATCTTGCGATGCGCATCGCCACCCAGGCCAGTCAGCATGATGTCACCCAAAAAAGACCCCAGCCCGTCCATCAGCAGCGCACTCGACCAATTGACCTGGTTCTTCAGCACCTCGGCGACATCGGCATGGCGATAGACGGTGACAATGGGCCTGCCGGATTGGGTGGCGTCCGCTTGTTGCGGCGCGCCGTATCGCGCCAGGATATCGCCTTGGGCGATCGGCGTCGCTTCACGAAGTTCGGCATAGAGCGGGAAGGGATCAGTCAGCCCGCCATCATAGAGATCGCTGACTGAAAGGAATTGACCGGCAAGTTCCGTCGTTGAGTGAGTCATGGCTTTCCCTTGTGGCGTCCCGGATCAGTCTTCCTGCGCGATCGTCACGATCACGCCTGGCGGCAGATCCGAGATACGTAGCTGGCACGACAGGCGTGAATAGGTGTCGCGATGCGACGAGCTGTCGAGCAGGTCGTTTTCGTCGGCGGTCATGGCTGGCAGGGCGTTGAATGAGCCCGGGTCGATATGCACATGACAGGTCGCGCACGAACAGCAGCCACCGCAGAGCGCGAGCAGTTCGTCAAATCCCTGGTCTCGCAACGCCTCCATCACCGACAGATCGCTTTGCGCCTCAACTGAGCGGATGTCGCCGGATCGGGTCGTGACGGTAAATTCGGCCATGCGTGCGGTTCCTGATCGGTGAAGATGGATCCTGCTGGTCCCCATCCGACCCCGAGCGAGCACCTACCCAGAGGAAGGGGTGGGCGATCTCGACCCGCGTCTCGACGGTGCGGCTTGCCGCCGGCATCGGTCGCGGCAGCATGATTCAAGTCGGTCTGACAAAATCTCAAAGGCGACGGAGGCCAATCCGATGACAGGTGGAGGCCCCCCATACCAACCGCAAAATTGTGCATTCGCTATGTGATAGTGACGAATTGTTTTGTCCTGACAACATGCGTGATATTTCGAGTTCTGTTATCTAGCGACGTTTAGCGATCGAGCAGCGCTTTGGTGGCCTGACGAGAGTCGCCGAAGTTGCTTAGCAGATCGAAAGCCGGCGTCTCGCGTCCGTCCCGGTCCCACGGCGGAACCCCGGTGGTTGAAATATAGCGGTTCATTAGCCGCTCCTGCAGGGCGGATTTCACCTTTTGATACCGCAGGTCATCGATCAGGTTCCGCTGTTCCAACGGGTCCTTATGCCGATCATACAGTTCCGACTGGCCACCGGGCCGCGCGATGAACTTGTAATCGGGCGTAGCGATGCTTGCAGCGCGCGTCACCGTTTGCGGCTGCTGGTTTTGAATATCGTGCTTGGCTGTATAGATGGTTGGCGGCCCGGTGAGGGGTGGCTCAAACGCCTGTGGCTCGAACGTGTCGTAGCCGCTCTCGGTAAAGGCAGCGCGCGTCGGATCTCCGCTAAGGCCCTCAAGCTGCGGGACCAGGCTCCGGGCAAAATGCGTGTGTTTGGCCTCGACTTGTCCGAGGTCGAGAAACGTTGCCATGATATCGAATAGCTCAGTCATTTCGCGCACGACATGCCCTTTGGCGCCACCGGGCATTCGGGCAATCAGTGGCACATGGGTCAGGCAGGTCTCAAGGCCGCTTGGCCATTTCTCGACAAGCCCATAGTCGCCGGCATAATCGCCATGATCGGATGCGGCGATGAGGACGGTATCGGCGGCATGGCCAGTGCGTTCCAATGCCTCCATCAATTCGCCCAGCAGCCAATCTGCATAGCTCACCTGGCCGTAATAGGTCGCCCTGATTTGCCGAAAGTCACGATCGGTTACCTGGTCAAGATGATATGCTTTGCGGATCGCGTCGTGATGTGAGGGCCTTCTGGGCAAGCCGGGCGGCGCGAGCGGCGGCAGATCGGCCGGATTATACATCGTATCGAAGCCGTCTGGTGCAAAATAGGGCGGGTGCGGTTCGACCAGCGGCAGGAAGATGCAGAAAGGGCGATCTTTTTCGCGCCGTTCAAGCACCTTTATAGCCATCTGCAACAGTTTATAATCGTTAAACGCCCGCCGATCCATCTTGCCCTTGATCTGCATAGTGTTGGGCGCCGAAGGGTCGATCTGAAAACCACCGGGAAAGCGTGTGTATCCCAAATCGTGCCACTCGGTGAGGCTGAGCGGGAAGCTTTCCGGCGCGAACGCATCGTTTTTGCCGAACCATAAAGTGTCATAGCCGCCATCCTTCAGATAGCGGAACAGGTTGGGTTCGTCGCGGCGCAGGAAATAATAGAGGCTGCGATGGCCGGTATCGGCGGTTGGTAGCCCGGTGAGCATACTGCAGCGCGATGCGCCGCAGACCGGAAACTGGACGTGGCAGTCGGCAAAGCGGGTGCCCTGAGCGGCGAGCAGATCGAAGTTGGGCGTCTTGCACACAGGGTTACCGTAAGTGCCAAGCGCGTCAGCACGGCATTCGTCGACGAGAAACAGGATCAGGTTTGGCCGGTCACCACTCCCGCCGTCGGCGGCGACATGCGCTGCCGCAGGCACCAGTCCCATCGCGCCGAGTGCGGACCCGGCCATGCCGGCCGCCATCATTCCCAGGATGTCGCGGCGATTGGAATTGAAGTCGCGTGCCACTGATTTTCTCCTTACCGGGATGCAACAGATGGTTTTGGGCGGCGTGTTCCACGCGCGTGCGATGTTCAGCTGGAATATGGGGCATCCGAATCGCGTTGCGGGATGGCGCCTGACCGCATGACCGTCCATGCCGCCAGCTTGTGGCCCGCTTGTGCGGCGGCCTCGGGCGACGCGCCGCTCAACCGGGCGGCAAGATAGCCAGCGTTGAAGGCATCGCCTGCGCCGCTGGTATCCTTCGGCGCCAGTTTCATTGCCGGCGGATGAGCTCGGCCGTCAGGCAACAAACATCCCTCGCTGCCGAGTTTGACGATGACTTCTTTGCAGCCCAGCGCATACCAATCATCCGCAACGCGCGCCGGATTGGTTGTGCCGCAAAGCATCGCTTCGTCTTCGAAGGTGGGAAGTCCGAAATCGGCGCAGCTAATGGCCGCATCGCGGGCGCCGCCGGCTTGCTTGCGATTCGCCCACAGCCGCGGGCGATAATTGCCATCAAACGCGACTTTGCCACCATGTGAACGCACGGCACGACACACGGCCAGCAGTCTCTCGCGTCCTTCGGGCGGCAGTATCGCGAGCGTGACCAACGAAAACACCAGCAGATCGGCCGCTCCGGCCATCGCTTCGACGTGCGGCGATTCCGGTAACGAAAACATCTGCCTCGCTGCACTGTCTGCGCGCCAGTAAGTAAAGCTGCGTTCACCCGCAGGATCAGTCGTAATGGCATAGAGTCCAGCTTGGCGGGTCGGATCCGTCAGCACGAAATTCGTGCCAAGCCCGGCCTGCTGCCAGTCAGCGCGCAATTGCACGCTGAACGGATCGTTGCCCAAGGCACTGAAATATTCGGTATCGAAGCCGTAGCGGGCAAGGTGGACCGCGGTGTTCAGCGTGTCCCCGCCATAGCCAAGCGTCCATTCAGCCCCTCGGCGAGAAAGTTCCAGCATTCCCTCGCCGACCACAACTACTTTGGCAGCCGTGCTCACCAGTTCCACATTGTGCCGTCTTCCAGCCTTACGACTGGCAGACTGGCTGGCTTGTAGGGATATTTGGCTGCCAGCGTCTCATTGATGTCGACGCCGTGGCCCGGCGTCTCCCCGCAATAGAGATCGCCCGTTTTAAAATGATAGTCGTGCGGCAGGGCGGCATCATCGTGCAGCGCGGCACCAACCATCTTTGGCGCAACACCACCGACCGGCCGTGCCGGATCGCGTTCGTGCTGATCGAAGCCGCTGCCTATCGGCATGACGGGCAGCCACTGCCGGAATCCAAGCCATGACCAATCTGACCTTGGCGGTCTTCATGGGTCTTCGTCGTCCCGGTAAAGCTTCATGAGTGTCACGACGATAAGCCGTCGCTGCAACGCCTGTGTCGGCGCGATACACGGGATGATATCGACCGGTGCACCGTCGACGGGGGTCGCGTCCTGCCTATTAGGGTAGTGCAGTAACGCGCGGACGGCGGCTCAATCCTTGATCTGCGCCGCTAATGTGACAAAGGCGTTGGCGCGGGCTGCGACGTCGGCCGGGGACATGCCTGGCTGGTATAATGCTGACCCTAACCCGAAGCCCTGCGCGCCGGCGACTGTCCATGGGGCCATCGATTGGGGACCGATCCCGCCGACCACGAAGATGGGTGTCAGTTTTGGCAGGACGGCACGCTGGGCGCGCAGTACGGCGGGACTGGTGGCTTCCGCCGGGAACAGCTTCAGGCCAGTCGCACCTGCACCGAGCGCTGCGAAAGCTTCGCTTGGGGTGAAATAGCCGGGTAGCGACACCATCCCGGCGGCGACGCTCGCGGCGATCACGGGCGTGTCGACATTGGGAGAAACAATCAGGCGTCCGCCGGCTTGCTGCACTGCCGCCACCTGTGCCACGGTCAGGACCGTGCCGGCGCCGATTAGCATCGGTGCCGGATACCGATGGGCGATCTCGGCGATGCTGACCAATGGATCGGGCGAGTTGAGCGGTACCTCGATCATCGCGAAGCCGGCTGCAACCAGGACGTCGGCGATGGCGACGATTTCGTCAGGCCTTACCCCGCGTAGAATGGCGACGAGTGGACAGCGGGTCATGGCGGCGGCGAGCACATCATCGGCAGTCATGGGCAAGCCTCCAAATTGCAGTGATGCCGGCGGCGAAGGCCAGGTGGCTGTCGATCAGGACCGGGTTGGCGCCGCGCGCATTGATTGCAGCCGCATAAAGCCTGCCGAGCGCGGGGTCCGCCAGCACATAGACAGGCGCACCTGCACGAAGCGACTGTTCTCGGACGTCGTTGCCGATCAGCAGGCCGCTGGCATATGACGCTGCCTCCGCTGCCGGGCGAAGGTCAAGCAGTGCACTGGCGCGGATGGCAAACAGGTCGCTCAGTAATTGTCCCTTGGCTGCATCGGTGACGCCGGAGAGAAATGCCGGGCCATCGGCGACATCCCCGGCGATGGTGTCGGCAAGCAGGCTGTGTTGCCGCAACAGCGCGAACAGCTCTCCCGTCAGGCAGGTCCGGATCGATACCACCGCGCCGCCCGCGACCTGCGCCCATTTGCAATGGGTGCCTGGCTGACAGAGCAGCGCGTCGGCCGGCGTGTACCCGGCCGCGACCGCACCGAGCAACTGCACCTCTTCACCACGCATCACGTCGCCCCGCTGTCCGGTAATGAAGGAAAGGCCGGGGACGATCGCGGTGCGGCCCGGCTCAATCCAGGTCAACCCGGCGGCAAGGGCGGGAAGATCAGCAGGGCAGGGTAGATAGGGAAGCTCGGCCCAGCCGCGATTCGACCCGACCATGCCCGCGCAGATAACCGGCAGGTCGCCGTGGCGGGCCCGGATCGCGGCGATTTCGCCCGGATAGTCGCCCCGCTTCATCGCCAATATGCCGTGCCCGTCGCGCTCGCTCGCCAGAACGGTGCCGTCCTCCGCGATCGAGTAGATTCGGCGATTGGTCGTTCCCCAGTCGACAGCGATAAACGCCGCATCGATCATCGTGCCCGCCGATTAGTTCGGTCATCGACTGCCATCGCTGGTGCGCCTGTGCCGGCTCGCCTCTTTACAAGAAATTCCTGACCAATTGCCGGGGAGACCGCTGCATGGCGACCGATCCGATCGAAATCCGCAGCGCGCCTGGCTGCAATCCGACCTGGGGTCTGCTCGATCATCTCGGCAAGCTGATCGTCACGGGCGCCGATACAGGCAAGACCGTCGCGACCGAGGCAGAATTGTCGAAGCCGCAGGGCGTCAGCCGATCGGTGACTCGCGAGGCGGTCAAGATGCTCGGCACCAAGGGCCTGCCCAGCGCCCGGCCGGGCCAAGGCACATTCGTCCAGCCTGCGAGCAGTTGGACCCTGTTTGATGCCGATGTCGTGTCCTGGCTGATCGAGACGCAGCCGGACCGGGCGTAGCGCTTTCACCGATCAACCCGCGAACTGCTGGGCCGGTAGCCCGCACACGCCAGGCGCGACCTCGAACAGTGCCCCGCCAAGCGGCTCGTCGACGCCGTCCGCCGCCGACGTCACGAACATGCGATCGAGCGCATCGCCGGCAAAGACGATGTTGGTGATCTGTGACGCGGGCAGGGCGATTAACCGCTCGCGCTGACCTGCTGGTGTAAAGCGGCTAATGCAGCTGCCGCCCCAATGCGCGATCCATAGCCCGCCCACGGCATCGACCGTCATGCCATCGGGTGATCCCCAATCGGGGTCAAAGATGATAAAATCTTCGCGCGGGCCGACAGTGCCGTCCTGGTCCAGCGGGAAGCGGTAGACCCGGCCGATCGGGCTGTCGGTATGATAGAGCCACTGGCCGTCGGCGCTGATCGCGGGGCCGTTGGTGACGGTATAGCCGGTATCGATTTTGGTCACGCTGTGGTCCGGATCGAATCGGTAGAGCGATCCGCTCGGGATGTCGCACCCGATCGGCATCGTCCCCAGCCAAAGGCGTCCATGAGCGTCAGCAACCGCGTCGTTCAGCCGGTTGCCGGTCATATCCGGCTCGGGCGCGGCGAGGGGCGTAACGGTCAATGGATCAAGCGTCAGCATCGCGATACCGCTTTGGAAGCCCGCGATGAAACCGGGGGCGTCCCGCCGCTCGATTACCCAGCCGATCATCTCGGGCATCGCCCAGCTGTCGATCCGGTCATCGGCGAGGCGAAGACGGTTCAGTCGTTGACCGATGATATCGGTCCAATAGACAGCCTTGTCGCGGGCCGACCATAACAACCCCTCACCGAGTTGGTCGACCCTGTCGCGGGAGATGGTCCGGATCAAGCTCAACGCAACGCTTGCGTGGAATCGTGGCCGATACTGGCCCCGGCATGCAGCCGGGCTGGAGCTGCCGCCGCGCTCATCGTCGGGCCATCCTGATTGCCTTGCGTCCCATCCCATTCCTTGCGTTGAGGCTATGCCAAGTTTTCGCCGTTGCTTGACGATGTGGTTGATAGCAAGGGCGATGAACGATACGAAACATATATATCTGATAAAATGGAACGGTTAGCGCCGATGCGCAGTGCGGGGACTGATAGCGTGCGGCGAATCCGGCTGGGATTGGTCGGGATCGGCAAGATCGCCCGCGATCAGCATTTGCCCGCGCTTGCCGCCGACGCTTCGTTTGATCTGGTCGCGACCGCCAGCCGGCATGCGTCGCTGCCCGATATTCCTGGCCATGCGGATATCACCGCGATGCTCGCTGCCGGGCACGCGCTTGACGCCGTGTCGCTGTGTACGCCGCCGGCGGGCCGTTTCGAGATCGCGGCGGCGGCGATCGATGCCGGCCTGGCTGTGATGCTCGAAAAGCCGCCCGGCGCGACCGTGTCCGAGGTGGTGGCCCTCACCGATCGCGCCCGGGCGGCGGGTGTGACGCTCTTCACGACGTGGCACTCGCGTGAAGCTGGTGGCGTCGACGCGGCGCGGGCGTGGCTTGCCGATGCCACGATCCGCGCGGTGAGGATCGACTGGCGCGAGGATATTCGCCACTGGCACCCTGGGCAGGACTGGATATTGGCGGCCGGCGGATTCGGCGTGTTCGATCCCGGGATCAACGCGCTGTCAATTGCGACGGCGATCCTGCCGGCTGAGTTGCGGGTTACGGCGAGTCGGTTGCAGGTCCCGGCAAATCGCGCGGCACCCATTGCGGCGTCGCTCGACCTGGTGCTGGGGCATGACATTCCGGTGCAGGTCGAGTTCGACTTTCTCCAGACCGGCCCGCAACGTTGGGACATCGTTGTGGAGACCGATCGCGGCACGCTGGCGCTGCATGACGGCGGTCGCCGGTTGATGATCGGCGGTGTTGCCGGGCAATCCGGACCCAATACCGAATATCCGAGAATATACCGGCATTTTGCCGATCTCATCAGGGCCGGGTGCAGCGATGTCGATCTCCGCCCGCTACAACTGGTCGCCGACGCATTTCTGCTCGGGCAATGCGTGCAGGTCGCACCATTCACGTTCTGACGCTATTCGCACCTGCGCCGAGGCCGCCTAAAATGCTGATCATCATCCCTTCGCCCCGTTCTTGCCGAGATGCCATCTGATGAATTCTTCCGATCCACGCACCCGATTTGCTCCAGTGCCAAAGCCGCCGGCCCGCCCCACCGCGACGGCATCGCGGGCGGGCGCGGGCCACGGGGGCAGGTGCATCGCAAAATCAGGAAGCCATATACCGACATGACAGACCAAGGCTCGCCACCCGCTGCCCGCTCGCTTCGTTCGCGCGCGTGGTTCGACAATCCCGCCAATCCCGACATGACCGCGCTCTATCTCGAGCGCTACCTGAACTATGGTCTGACGCGGGAGGAGTTGCAGTCCGACAAGCCGATCATCGGCATTGCCCAGACCGGCAGCGATCTGTCGCCGTGCAACCGGCACCACATCGTCTTGGCCGAGCGGATACGCGAAGGCATTCGCGAGGCGGGCGGCATTGCGATCGAATTTCCCGTCCACCCGATCCAGGAAACCGGCAAGCGCCCAACCGCCGGGCTCGACCGCAATCTGGCTTATCTGGGTCTGGTCGAAACGCTGTATGGTTATCCGCTAGACGGCGTCGTGCTGACGATCGGCTGCGACAAGACCACCCCCGCGCTGCTGATGGCGGCGGCAACGGTTGATATCCCCGCGATCGCGCTGTCGGTCGGCCCAATGCTTAACGGCTGGCATCGCGGCGAGCGTACCGGTTCGGGCACGATCGTTTGGAAGGCGCGCAAGATGATGGCAGCTGGCGAGATCGATTATCCCGGCTTTGTTGATCTGGTCGCCTCGTCCGCACCCTCGACCGGCTATTGCAACACCATGGGCACCGCGACGACGATGAACAGCCTGGCCGAAGTGCTGGGCATGCAGCTACCCGGATCGGCAGCGATCCCGGCGCCATATCGCCAGCGCCAGCAAATGGCTTATCTCACCGGCAAGCGCGCGGTGGAGATGGTGCGCGAGGATCTGCGCCCCTCGCAGATCATGACTCGACAAGCGTTCATCAATGCGATCGTCGTCAATTCGGCGATTGGCGGGTCGACCAATGCGCCGATTCATCTCGCCGCTATTGCGCGGCACATGGGCGTCGAACTCGATATCGCGGACTGGCAGACGCACGGCCACCGGGTGCCGCTGCTCGTGAATCTTCAACCCGCCGGCGAATATCTGGGCGAGGATTATTATCACGCCGGCGGGGTCCCGGCCGTGATCGCCCGACTAATGGAAGCGGGCCTCATCGATGAAGGTGCGCTCACCGTGAATGGCCGCACGATCGGCGACAATTGCCGGGGTGTCGAAACGCTGTTGCCCGAGGTAATCCGCCCGATTGCCGATCCGTTGCGCAGCGATGCCGGCTTCCTCGTCCTGACCGGCAATTTGTTCGACAGCGCGATCATGAAGACCAGCGTGATTTCCGACTATTTTCGATCTTCATATTTGTCTGACCCGGCCAGCCCCGAGGCTTTTGAGGGCCGCGCCATCCTGTTCGATGGTCCTGAGGACTATCACGCGCGAATCGACGATCCGGTGTTGGCGATCAAGGAGGGCGACATTCTGTGCATGCGCGGTGCAGGGCCGATCGGTTATCCGGGGGCTGCTGAAGTGGTCAACATGCGGCCGCCCGATTATCTGATCAAGGCGGGAATCGCTGAGTTGCCCTGCCTGGGCGATGGCCGCCAATCGGGGACGTCGGGCTCGCCCTCGATCCTCAACGCCAGCCCCGAGGCTGCGGCGGGCGGCAATCTCGCGCTGCTGCGGACCGATGACCGGCTGCGTATCGATCTGCGGCGCGGGCGGGTCGACGTCCTGGTCGGCGATGACGAACTCGCCCGTCGCCGGGCCGCATTGGATGCGGCTGGCGGCTATGCCTATCCTGCATCGCAGACGCCATGGCAGGCGATTCAACGCGCCCATGTCGGCCAATTGGGGACAGGGGCGATTCTGGAGGGGGCCGAGGCGTTCCAGCAGATTGACGCGACCTTTGGCGTGCCGCGCGATAACCACTAAGGCTTGAAAGCACAGGATGTCGACCAAGGGTTTTTCGCGATGCGCATTGCTTCCGGGGAGCGCGGATCGTTCAAACTGATTACCCGTTGACATGCCCGTGACTCGCGACGGCCCCGATCGGCGCCATAGTTGGGGCGGGCCAGGCTCCGCGTTGGCCTTTGTAAGGCCGGGCAATGTTGACGGTTCGGGTGAAAAAGCACCACAGCGAGCGGGCCGCGAAGCAAGCATAGCGGCATCATTGGCTGCATCCGGGCAATGATCTTATCGTCAGCCGACAGTGATGGCGTGCACGCGGCGCTGATCTGCCATCGGCCGATCACCGGCCCTTGCGGGAGCCCCTTGCGCTAGAGTCTCAGCCCCAGGCGCAGGCCGGCGCCGGCGGCCGGCGCGCTGCGACTGAGCCCGACGCTCCCTTGAACGCCAACCGACAACCGGTTTGACAGCGCGGTTTCCAAGCCGGCGCCAAGCTCGCGGCGGTCCGCGATTCCCGCGATTGCGCGCGAGGCATAGCTATAGGACAGGCTGACATTGCTGGTCTTGCCAACTCGCAGCGCGACACCACCCTTTGCCGCGACGATGTTTTTCAAGCGGAATGATGCGGGTTGCCCAACGACGGTATAAGCGATCTGGGCGAAGGGCGTGATTTTCCCGGCCCGGGCGACATCGGCGGCGATGGCGAAATCCGTCTTGCCCGTGCCCAACCCCCTGGCTGCAGAGGCCGTCGGCAGTTTGATCGAGCCGGTCAGCGCCAAAGCCACCCGGCCCGGCTTTGGATCGAGTAACTGGTAGGCCCCACCGATCGTGGCATCCCCCAGCCCGGAGCGCCTTATACGCGTTGCGGGGCGGGTCGGATCGGCGAATAGCGGCAGCCCCAATGGCCCGCCTGTCACGACGACATTAGCCGGCGCATCGATGCGCACCACCGGTATGGCCGCGAAAATGGTCAGGCGCTTGTGCGCGGCGCGCAGGCCAAGCGAGGCGGTGGCAATGCTGATCCGCTGGCCGGTGCCATAGCGGCCGCTGCTATAATCTGCACCGGATGAGGCCACGATTTGGGCGTGGGCGGGTTGGGCAAAAGGCAGCGTTGTCGAGACAGCGATTGCGATGATTTTCATTGTACGCATCATTTTCCCCCCGCGCCAGATTGGCTGCTGCAAGGAGAACGAGCGCCGGGCGCGGATTAATCCGATCCTTGAAGAAACTGGCTGAAAAATATCCCGGGCAGGGCGCGCCAGCGATGGCGGGCGCCGCCGGGCGGGCTAATCCCGGCGCGGTGCGCGGGGTACCGGCGCCAGCATCGTCGCCCTGCGGGTCCGTTTGCCGTCCATTTCGATCGGCAGTGCGGGCAGCGCTGTCTTGCTGCCGTCGGGCAGGGTCACCGGCTCAAGGCCGCCCGACGCCAGCAGATGCGGATCGGCAAACAGGTCTTCGGGGCGAGCAATTGGGGCAAAGGGGATACCGGTGCCTTCCAGGCGCGCAATGATCTCGGCGCGGGTGAAGCTGCCGATTAGCGTGCGGATTTCGGGTAGGATTCGGTCGCGCTGAAGCACTCGATCATTGTTGCGGCGCAGTTTTTCGTCTGACCACAGCTCATCGAGCGCAAACAGCGTGCAGAACTTCTCCCACAACGGGTCGGACACCACGCCGATGAAAACCGGATCATCCTTCGTCTCGAACACATCGTAGATCGCCCAGGCGGAGATGCGCGCGGGCATTGGCGCGGCGGCGTGGCCGGTGACGGCCATTTGCGCCATATGCTGCCCCACCAGATAGACGGTCGTTTCGAACAGCGACGCCTGTACCTTTTGCCCGCGCCCGGTGCGGTGGCGTTCCTCGATCGCCGCCAGAATTGCGATCACGCCGAACATCCCGCCGGTCACGTCGATCACGCTCGATCCTGCACGCAAGGGCCGGCCCGGCGGCCCGGTCATGTAAGCAAGCCCCCCCATCATCTGCGCGACCTCGTCGAGCGCGGTGCGGTTTTCATAGGGGCCGGGGAGGAAGCCCTTCAGCGAGCAATAGACGAGGCGCGGGTTGATCTCGGCGAGCGCGTCGTAGCCCAGCCCGAGCCGGTCGAGCGCGCCGGGACGGAAATTCTCGATCAGGATATCCGCTTCGGCCGCGAGCGCCTTCGCGGTGGCGAGCCCCTCGGGTGATTTCAGGTCTGCGGCGATCGATCCCTTGTGCCGATTATACATCGGAAAATAGCCCGACCCTGAACCAATTAGGTTGCGCGTCGGATCGCCACCCTCAGGCTCAACACGCGTTACCTCGGCTCCTAGAGCGGCTAGGATCGACCCAGCGGCCGGCCCCATCACCATATGCGTGAACTCGACGACCTTCAGCCCGGCCAGCGGCGTCGCATGGGTCATGCCGCGCGCTCCGCCAATCCGATCGGCAGGCCGGCATCGGGAGTGAAGCCATAGAGCGGTTCACCGGGCAAGGCCTCGGCGACGATCGTGCGCACCGCCATCAGCTTGTCGAGGTCGATACCCGTCTCATAGCCCATGGCGTGCAGCATAAAGGCGAGGTCCTCGGTCACGATATTGCCCGATGCGCCCGGCGCATAAGGGCAGCCGCCGAGCCCGCCGAGCGAGGAATCGAGGGTGGTGATGCCTTCCTCCAGTCCGGCGAGTGCATTGGCGAGGCCGAGCCCGCGGGTGTTGTGGAGGTGGAGCGTGGTCAGCATGTCCGCGCCCACTGCCGCGCGCACCTTGCGCACCAGCCGCTTGACCTGCGCCGGATCGGCATAGCCGGTGGTGTCGCTGAGGCTGAGTTCCATCGCCCCCGCCGCGACCGAGGCCTCGGCCAGGCGGACGACCTGATCCTCGCTGACCGCGCCTTCGATCGTGCAGCCAAAGGCGGTCGACAGGCTGACCGCGAAGTGCACGCCGGCTGCCGCCGCGATTCCGGCGACGGCGCGGATTTCCGCGATCATCTGCGGATGATCCTTGCGGACATTGCGCAGCGAATGCGTTTCCGACATCGAAAAGGGGATCGACATGCCGTGGACGCCTGCTTCCACGGCGCGCGCGGCCCCCTTCGCATTGGGCACCAGCGCGACGACGTTGAGGCCGGGCAGGGTGCGCGCATAGGCGACCAGATCGGCGGTGTCGGCCATTTGCGGGAGCAGCGATGCGGGCACGAAGCTGCCGACTTCGATCTCGCGGACCCCCGCGTCGGCCTCTGCCTTTATCCACGCCTTTTTGGCGGCGAGCGGCATGACCCGATCGATCGACTGGAGGCCGTCGCGCGGGCCGACTTCGGAGAGGAGGATGAAAGTCATGTGCTTGCTTCCAGATAAATCCATGGCCGGGCTGTGTTGTCGGCAGCGAGAAATTGGTCGATGGCGGCGGCATATTTCAGTGTCAGGTCGATCGCGTCGAGCCCCTCCGCCAGCATCGCCCTGGCCTCTGCATCGATATCGAATGCGGCGGTGACTTCGCCCGACGTTACCGTCTGGGCGAGCAGATCGATGGTGACCGTCTCGCCCAACTGCGCGATCACGCCTTCGTCGAGCACCACCGGGACGATCCCGTTGCGCACACAATTCCCCTGAAAGATTGGCGCGAAGCTGGGCGCCATCACCGCGCGGATGCCATATTCGTGCAGCGCCCAGACGGCATGCTCGCGGCTCGATCCGCACCCGAAATTGGCACCGCCGAGCAGGATCGGCGCATGCGCGTAACGCGGCTGGTTGAGGATGAAATCGGGGTCCGGGGTGCGGCCCTCGATATAGCGCCAGCCCGCGAATAGCCCCTCCGCCAGCCCGGTCTTGCCGACGCCCTTGATCTCGCGGCTGGGGATGATCGCATCGGTATCGATGTTCGCGCGGAGCAGTGGCGCGGCGATGCCGGCGACGTGCGGAACGGGCGGGAAGGCGGTCATGCCGCGATGCTTTCGCGGGCCATGCGCGGATCGGCGATCACGCCTGCAATCGCGCTGGCGGCCACGGTTTCGGGGCTGGCGATATGGGTGCGGACGCCAGGGCCCTGTCGTCCTTCGAAATTGCGGTTGGTGGAGGAAATCACACGCGTGCCCGGCGCGAAGCCCGGTCCACCGGCATAGAAGCACATCGCGCAGCCGGACATGCGCCACGCGAAACCGGCATCGATAAAGATGCGGTCGATCCCCTCGGCCTCGGCAGCGCGGCGGACCGCCATCGATCCGGGGACGACAATGGCCGTCACGCCCGGCGCTACCTGCTGGCCGCGTATGATGGCCGCGGCGCGGCGGAGATCCGAGAGGCGGGCGTTGGTGCAGCTGCCGATAAAGGCGGCGTCGATCGGCAGCCCGGCAAGCGGCTGGCCGGGCGACAAGCCGATATAATCGAGCGCCTGCGTATAGCCCTGCGAGGTCAGCGCGCTGCTGGCTTGATCGGGGACGGTGGCGCTGATCGGCGCGGCGCTTTGCGGGGAGGTGCCCCAGGTCACCATCGGCTCGATCGTCGCGGCATCGATGCTGATGTCGCGATCAAATGTCGCGCCGTCATCGCTGTGCAGCGCGCGCCATGCGGTGACGGCCTGCACCCATACCGCCCCCGATGGTGCGAAACGGCGGCCCTTCAGATAGTCGAACACCCGATCGTCAGGCGCGATGAAGCCGGTCATCGCCGCGAATTCGGTGGCCATGTTGCAGAGCGTCTGGCGGCCATCGAGGTCGAGCGCCATCACCGCGTCGCCCGCAAATTCCACCGCATATCCCTTGCCACCACCCGCGCCGTGGCGGGCGAGCAGGGTGAGGATCATGTCCTTGGCGGTCACGCCCGATTGCAGCGCACCAGTGAAGGTGACGCGCATCGTCTTTGGCCGCGCCATCCGCAGCGTGCCGGTCGCCATCGCATGCTCCGCCTCGGTCGAGCCGATCCCCCAGGCGAGCGCGCCGAACGCGCCCTGCGTGCAGGTGTGGCTATCGGGGCAAACCAGCGTCGCGCCGGGCAGGACGATGCCGAGTTCGGGCGAAATGACATGGACGATGCCCTGATCGGGGTCGTCCACATCGAACAGGCGGATGCCCGACGCGCGGGTTTCCTCGCGCGTGGCGGCCAGGAAGGCATCGCCGCCGGGGACGAGCGTGCCCGTCCGCCCCGGCAGCGTATCGACGATATGGTCGGTGACCGCGAATACCCGCGCCGGATCGCGCACCGGCCGCCCCGCCGCCGCGAGCGACCGGAGCGCGACCGATCCGGTGCGTTCGTGGAGGAACACCCGGTCAATCGCGATCAGATCCTCGCCCGGCGCTAAAGAGGCGACGATATGCGCGTCCCACAGCTTGGCGAACAGGGTGCGCGGCTCAGCCAGCGGCGGCCTCCATCTCGGCTTCGAGTGCGCGCCAGTCGCGCGATACCAAGGTTTCCTGGATCGCGGTGCGCGTTTCGAGTTCGCCATTGCGGATCCAGTGCCAGGTACGGCAGCGGCTGTTGCCGTGATCGGCAATCTGGATCATTTCATAGAGATAGAGCGATGGGTCGCCGGTGCGTTGCCAATAGAGCATCACCGCGCGGTGATGCTCGTCCTCACCCACTTCCCAGGCTGAGCCGATGATCAGATCATTGTCCCACCAGACGCGCTTGTCGTGATAGGCGGCGGGAAAGTCGCGGATTTCGGTGCGGCCGTCGGGCCAGGTGTAATGGTTGGTCTGGTGATAGGGCGTTTCCGCATTATCATCGAGAAACCGGCAGAAGAGCCGTGACGCATGTTCGTCGATCTTCACGCCGGCCGCGTTGTAATAGGTATAGGTGCCGTCCCACACGCCCTCATGGCGGGCCAGCACCGGCATGTCTTCACGGATTCCCATCAGCTTTCTCCTTCGCGCGATCGCAGGGCGATCAGATAGGGGCGGGCGGCGGTCGCCCGGATCAGGGCACGATGTTCGCGTGCCAGCATATCGGCGTTGATTTCGGTCAAATCAAAGTGGCGCGCATGGGCCGCATTGGCTTCATACCATGGATCAAAGAAATGCCGCGCCCGCACGATCGCCCAGGCGCGGGTGAGATAGCTGCCGAAGCGATCCGGGGTGAGATCGGGGAACAGCAGTTCGGGATTCCCTGGGGGCACGGCTGGCAGGATCACGCTGGTCGCGCCGAGCGCTTCGGCAGCGGCATCGATGACTTGCTGCCACGCGGGCCAGCTTTCCGGCGGCTCGCTTGGCCAAGCGTCGGACAGGCCGTGGCCGGGCAGGTCGATCGCCGCGCTGTCGCCGGGGTCGGTCAGGTCGGCGGCGCTGCCGGGCGGATGGAGGATCACTGCGCCGCCCTTGCGCCCGCGCCAATGGATCAGGCCGGCGAAGTGATCGGTGGTGATCGCCACAAATCCCTCGTCTTCGGCACCCCGTGCCGGTGGCGCGTCACCGCTTGCATGCTGCTTCAGAAAGGCGAGGCTTGCGGCGTGGTGTTCGGCGGGACAGGCGACCTTCGCCGCTGCCCAGCCCTTGGGCATCGCGCCGAGCCGGTCGATATGCGCCTGCAGCGGATCGCCGTCATAGGCGGTGATCAGCACCGGCGGCGTCACCGCATCCACCGGCGGAATATCGCGTGGCGCGCGCAGCACAGCGCCATAGCCGGCCCGGTAGGCGGCGCCCGAATTGAGCATCTCGCGCACCGCAGCATCGACCCGCGCGACATCGGCATGCGCGCCTGACAGCCATGTCTCTGGCCGTACATCGAACCAGGGGAAGAACCAGCTTTGCTCGAGCATCCTGTTCCATAGCCATGTAAGATGCTCGCCATAGCTGCTGGGCAGGAAGGGGGGGAGGTAATGTTCGCCGAACAGCGCCACTTCCTGCGGCGTCCAGATCGCATAGCCGCCGATGGCGAGCGCGCGGAATTTTTCCGGGTGGCGTTTCAGCGCGGTGACCAGGATGATTCCGCCCGAATGAAAGCCGTATGCAGCGACCGGTCCGATCCCCAGCGCATCGATCAGCGCGACGATGGCGTCGGCGAAATCTTCAATGGAGGGATCGTCACCCGATAGCGGATCGGACTGGCCGAAGCCGGGCGTGTCGGGGGCGATGCAGGTAAATTGCGTTCCCCAGTTATGCATCAGCGCTTCATATTCGGCTGAAGAGCGCGGACTTTGGTGCACCATCAACAATACAGGTCCAGCGCCACAGCGCCGGTAATGCACGCGTCGGGGGCCGATATCGGCAAAATGGCGAGTAATCTGCATCGTGCCTAATTTGTCCGGACAAATTGCGCTGGACAAGCTCTAATCCTCTCCCCATCATCGACACAAGCAAATAAGGAGGCAAGCCTGCAATGCCCGAGCTGATGGGTACCCGGATGGTTGAGGACGGCCGTACCGCGCGCGAGATTTTTGATGGCGTGATGGCCAACCCGGCGCGCAGGAAGTTCGGCTTCGGCAGCAAGCTGGCGATCGTCAATGTCGATTTCCAGCAAGCCTATACGCGGATCGACAGGTTCGCCACCGCCTATGAAACCGATCCGCGCCAGATCGATTATGTCAACATCATCAGCGATCTGGCGCGCGCACGCGGCATGCCGGTGGTGTGGAGTCGGGTGGGGTATAAGGCCGATGCGGGCGATGCCGGGGTGTGGGGCACGCGCACCGACACCCCCGATTCGCTGCAGAACATCAAATATGGCAGCGATCGCCACGCCTATGACGATCGCTGCGCGATCCATCCCGATGATCTGCAGTATACGAAGCGCATGCCGAGTGCGTTTTTCGAGACGCCCCTGGCGAGCTATCTGGTCTGGCACAAGGTCGACACGGTGGTGGTGACGGGCGGTTCGACCAGCGGCTGCGTGCGGGCGACGGCGGTCGATGCACTCAGCCATGGCTATCGCACGATCGTGCCAATCGAGACCTGCGCCGACAAGCATGAAAGCTACCACTTCGCCAATCTGACCGATCTGCAGCTGAAATATGCCGATGTCGAACCGGTGCAGACGGTGATCGACTGGCTGGAGGCGCGTTGATGCAGGAGGGCGCCGCTGATCCCGGCCTGTATGATTTCGCCCCCTATCGCGGCCGCCCGAAGATCGTCTGGCCGGGCGGCAAGACGGTCGCTGTCTGGGTTGCGCCTAACCTGGAATATTATGAGATCGACCCGCCCGCGCACCCGCAGCGCAAGGCCTGGGGCAAGCCACACCCGGACGTCGTCGGCTACAGCCACCGCGACCATAGCAACCGCGTCTCGCACTGGCGCATGGCCGATGCGATGACCAAACACGGTTTTCCCGGATCGGTCAGCCTCTCGGTCGCGCTCTGCCAGCACCACCCCGACGTGGTCGCAGACGCCCATGCGCGCGGCTGGGAATTCTTCAGCCACGGCATTTACAACACCCGCTACGCGTACGGCATGGACGAGGCGCAGGAACGCGCGATCATCGAGGATTCGATCCGCACCGTGCGCGAGGCGACCGGACAGACGATCCGCGGCTGGCTCGCCCCTGCGCTGACCCACACGCCGAGGACGCTCGACCTGATCGCCGACTATGGCCTCGATTACACCTGCGATCTTTATCATGACGATCAGGTCCAGGCGGTGAAAGTCGCGCACGGCGCGCTCGCCTCGATCCCCTACAGCCTGGAGGTGAACGACCATTATGGCTTCTTCATCTACAATATGAGCCCGCGCGACTATGCCGATACGCTGATCCGTCAGTTCGATCGGCTGGCGGCGGAGGGCGAGCAATCCGGCACGGTGATGTGCATCCCGCTCCACGCCTATCTGATCGGCCAGCCGCATCGGATCGGCGCGTTCGAGGGCGTGCTGGAGCATATCGCCGCCGACGGCCGCGCCTGGATCGCGCGGGCGGGCGAGATCGTCGATGCGTGGCGGGCGCAGCAATGACGCTCGATCCCGGCTATCTCGACTATCCCAAGCGCCGTCACGGCTATGACCATGATCTCTACCCATGGTCAGCGCTGAAGGACCGCTCGCCCGTCACCTGGCCCGGCGGCAAATCAGTCGCGCTGTGGCTGTGCGTTAGCCTCGAATGGTTTCCGATAGTGCCGAGCGACACGCCCTTCCGCGCGCCTGGCCATATGCAGACCGCCTATCCCGATTACCGCCACTACACCGCCCGGGATTATGGCAACCGGGTGGGTGTTTACCGGCTGCTCGACGCCTTTGCCAAGGTCGGCGCAGTAGCGTCTTTCGCGACCAATGCGGCGATTGCGGATCGCTATCCCGAGCTGATCGCCGATATCGTCGCGGGCGGGCATGAGATCATCGCGCATTCGACCGACATGAATGGCACGATCGCGAGCGGACTGCCGATAGAGGAGGAGCGCGCGCTGATCGCGACATCGCTCGATACGCTGGAACGGGTGAGCGGCACGCGGCCACGCGGCTGGCTGTCGATCGCGCGGAGCGAGAGCTGGAATACGCCTGATCTGCTGCATGAGGCTGGGCTGATTTATGGGTGCAACTGGGTGAATGATGAGCTGCCATATCGCTTCACCAACGGCCTGATCAATCTGCCGCTCAACCATGAACTCAGCGACCGTCAGATCATCACGGTGCAGCAGCAATCTGCCGACAGCTATGCCCGGCAGATGCGCGACGCGTGTGATTGGCTTGCGGCGGAGGCGCAGGCACAGGGCGGACGCATGCTGCCGCTGCACCTGACGCCCTATATCATGGCGCTGCCCTATCGCATCGGTGCGCTGGAGGATTTGCTGGCCGATCTGACGCAGCGGCCAGAGATGTGGACCGCCACCGGCGGCGCGATCGTCGACGCCTGGGTGGCGCAGCAATGATGAAGGTCCGCAACCCGCGCACCGGTGCGTTGGATTACGAAATCGACCCGCTCGACGCCGGTCGCCTTGCCGCACTCGCAAGCGATTTACGCGACAGACAGCGCCACTGGGCGAACCGATCCGCCGCCGAGCGAGCAGAAATGCTGCGGTCTCTGGGTGCAGCAATTGCGCGCCATGCCGACGCGATCGGGGCGGCGCTGACCATCGATACGGGTCGCCGCGCGATCTCTGCTATCGAGGTGGATGGAACGGCGCGCGCCTTCGATCGCTGGGCGAGCATCGCGCCCGATCTCATCGCGCGCGCCACCGGTGGGGCCCGCGCCAGCGCAACCCCCGGCATTGTCGTGACGACGCGGCTGGTGCCTTATCCGCTGGTCGGCGTGATCAGCCCCTGGAATTTCCCGCTGACGCTCGCGCTGATCGATGCCATCCCCGCGCTCGCCGCCGGATGCGCGGTGATCGTGAAGCCGTCCGAGGTCACCCCGCGCTTTATACGCCCGCTGATGGCCGCGATCGCCGAGGTGCCGGATGTACCATTGGCGGTGATCGAGGGCGATGGCGCGACGGGGGCGGCTTTGGTGGATGCGGTCGATTACATCGCCTTCACCGGATCAGTCGCGACCGGGCGCAAGGTGGCGGCAGCAGCGGCGGCGGCGTTCATTCCGGCCAGCCTCGAACTGGGCGGCAAAGACCCGATGATCGTGCTCGCCAGCGCCGACCCGGTCTGGGCCGCGCGGGTCGCGCTCAGGGCGTCGATCGTCAATTCGGGGCAGGCGTGCCAGTCGATCGAGCGGGTTTATGTTGCGCAGCAAATCGCCGAGCCCTTCCTTGCGGCGCTTGTCGCCGAGGCCAAGGCGGTGCGGCTCAATGCCGACGATATCGGCGCCGGGGAGATCGGTCCCTTCATCTTTGCCAGACAGGCCGAGATCGTCCAGGCGCAGATCGAGGATGCAGTTGCCAAGGGCGCAACCGTGCTGGCGGGCGGCACGGTCGAGAGTATTGGCGGCGGGCAGTATCTGCGGCCCACCGTGTTGACGGGCGTGACCCCCGACATGGCAATCATGGCGGAGGAGACGTTCGGTCCAGTCATTCCCGTCACCGTCTTTGACCATGTTGACGACGCTGTGGCGCTCGCCAATGGCGGTGTGTTCGGGCTGTCGGCAGCGGTGCTGGCGGGATCGGCTGAGGAGGCCGAGGCGGTCGGGGAACGGCTGAACGCCGGCGCGGTCTCGATCAATGACGGATCGCTCACCGCAATGGTGTGGGACGCCGAGAAATCGAGCTTCGGCGCGAGCGGGCTCGGCCCCTCACGGATGGGCGAGAGCGGCCTGCTGCGTTTCTTCCGCAAACAGGCGCTGCTCCGCCAGACCGGCACCGCGCTCCCCATTCAGGCCTATGCCGAGGATGCGCGCCGATGATGAGCCTTGCCGAAGCGATGCCCAATATGCTGCGCCATGCCGGCGAATGGGAGGGCACCTACACCCACCTCGCGCGCGACGGATCGCTGATCGACCGGCACCGCACCTGGACCTTGTGCGAATTCCCGGCGAGCGGCGAGTTCGCCTATATCCAGTCGAACAGGATGACCTGGGACGATGGCCGCGTGGTCGAGCGCTCGTTCGGCGGCGTGTTCCGCGACGGGATGCTGCACTGGGATACCGATCGCTTCATCGGCTATGGCTGGGAAACGCACTGCGGCAGCGTGATGCTGCGCTTAGACCGGAAGGATTCACCGGGCGACCATTTCGTCGAGATCATCCATCTGTCCGATGACGGCACCACGCGGGCGCGGACCTGGCAATGGTTCGAACAGGGGGTGCCGACGCGGCGGACGCTGTGTGATGAGGTGCGGGTGGGGTAGCCGTGCGCTGGGGCCGATATTGGTAGGAAGCGGACCTTTCTGCCTTCTCCCTGAGGGAGAAGGATACCGCAGCTTGCCAGCTTGCTGGCTAGCGAAGGTTGGATGAGGGTGTTCCGCGCGATCGAGAGGGGGATCCCCTCACCCAGCTCCGACTAGGCAGCAAGCTGCCAAGTCTGCGCAACCCTCTCCCGATGGGAGAGGGTAAGGCTGCTACTGGACCTATACCTACCGTCTTCTTCTCTCCGTCACGCCGGCTCAAACCCGGGGCGACGGAGAGTTGGGGGCAATTGTGCGTACCCTACCGCTCCAATTCCACCAGTTCATACCATGTCGCCATATACCCTCCAACGCCGCCCTGCACGAACACGGCGTCGTCGTCCGCCGTCACCCACATATCGTAGCGGGGATGTTCCTTGCCGCCCATGCCGGTGTCGCTGGAATCGATGAAGGCGAAGTGGCGGCAGGCGAAGGTGCCGGCGGCGACGGTCACCGTTTCCTCGCCGAAATATTCCAGGTCGATTGTCACCTCGGCAATCATCGGCGGGGTCGCGCCGCGGTGGTCGGGAGAGGGGAGGTAGCAGCGCAAGGTGCGGCGGTGTGGGCCTTTGGATATGTCCATGCAGCGCGTGAGATAGCCGTCGCCGACGATCGGGTGCGTGCCCACGCCATCGATCGCGCCGCTGAAGTCGACCCGCTGCGACAGCCGCCCGATCGACGGCCCCGCGCTCTCGCATTCAATCGTGCCGCCGTCCTCGCGGTGCGTGAGGTTGAACCAGCCGGAGCCCATGAAGGCATCGCCAACCGTCAGATGGACGTGCAGGTTGCGCGGGTGGCCCTCGGCGTCGATCGCATAGACGACATCGCGCAGCACGGTGGGCGCGGGCTCCTCGATCTCGCACTGCGCGCGCAATGTCATCCCGCCATCACTGTGATGCGTGAAAGCGAACCATTCGCGGCCGCGCTCCTGATCGAGCATTTCGGGTTTTTTGGAGGTGTAGCGGATGCGGCCGCGCACGGTGCGGTGCCACATCACAGTTCCTTCAACTCGCGGCTGACCTGCTCCACCGGCTTCTCGTCGACCGCCATCGCGTCCATCGCCTGGCTCACGCCGCGCATGACGCGGGCGATATAGGCCTTGGTCTCGACCCCGCGCTCATAGGCCGCGTCCTTGTCCGCCACGAAGCCTTCGATATCGGCGCGGCTGATCGTCCCCTTCGCATCGAGCAACCGCTCGACCGTATCCTGCCGTTGTTTCAGCACCGACACCTCGGCGACCAGCGCCATCACTATCGAGAGGATCCGGTCGATCGCCGGGTCTTCAAAATAGTCCGGCCGCTTGCCCTTGGCGCGCCGGGCGGCAAGCGCAATCCAGTCGGGACCGTCGTCGCTCATGCCGCCTTCCACGCGCCATAGGCATGCCAATAAGCCGCACGGCCATGATCCTCGCCGTCGCCGTCATTGGCCTTGGGGAAGATCGTCTCGTCCACTACTGCGCGGACGCCTGTTTCGAACAGGTCGTCACGCGAGAACCCCGCCTGGACCATGATCGATTTCAGGTCGAGCGCGTGCATCGACGACCAGAAGGGCTCGTTGTTGTTGAACGCATCCCAATCACGGATGAACTGTTCGTAGAGCGGCATCGCGTCGGAATATTGCGGCTGCTCGAGGTGGAACATCAGCCCGCCCGGTGCGAGCACGCGGTAGCCCTCGCGGATGATGCGGGGCAGCGCGGTGCCCGAAAGCTCGTGCAGGTACATCGTCGTCTGCACCCAATCGAAATGCCCGTCGGGAAAGGCGCTCATGTCCTCGGCGTTCATCTGCATGAAGCTGATGTTGCGCGCGCCCAATGCCTGCGCGCGGGCATGGCCATAGCGCAGTGACGGCGCGGCGGTATCGATCGCGATGATCTCGGTCTCGGGAAACGCCAGCGCAAGCGGCACGATATTGTGGCCGATCGTCGCGCCGATATCGAGGATGCGCTTGGGCACCCAGCCCGGCCGCTCGCGCTTGATCCAGTCGACCAAGGCCATCCCGCCGCCATCGGAAAGCGCGCCGAGCCCGCCCGCCGTGGTGGCGAAGATGCCGCAGTCATAATTGGCGCCCGCCGACACATCGCCGGGCCGCTCCTCACCGTGATAACTGCCGGGCATGCAGTGGATGTCGACCGCCTGCTGATAGCGCGGCACCGCCACCGCCGGATCGAGCCGCAACGTCTCGCGCCCCTCATTATACTGTCGCACCTTCGCGTCGAGCTCGTCCAACTGCCGCAGCACCATCTGCCGGCCATTATGCTGACGCATCTCCATCGAGTTTCGCTTGAGCGCTGACCAGAAGCGATGCCACGGGTCCTTGTTCATCGCGCGGCGGATCTCGAAGCGATCCTCGGGCTCGCGGCCATGTTCCTTGACGAACGCCGGCAGCACCCGCGTGTCATAGGCGCGCTTGTTGCCGGGGCCGAGCGTGGTCGCCATGTACTTGTTGAAGTTTGCCAGGAAATCGAAGCGCGCGGCCTCGTCATGGCTCGGCTCGGGGAATACCGCGTGGCGGGCGACGGCGGTATAAGGCGGGGCAACGTCTTGCTTCATATCAGGCCATCCTTCGACAGGCGCTCGATCACGCTTTCATGAACGCGCAGGAAATGCTCGCGATCCGGAATCGCGGTGGCGCCATCGGCATCGAGCAGGCTATTGGCAGGCTGCACCTCGCGCCCCGCATAGATGAGGGCGAATAGTTCCAAGCGCTGGCGGGCGAGCAGGTTGGTCATGCCGGGCTTGCGGCGCTGAGCCCGCAATGCTGACAAATCGATATCGGCAAAGGCAGTGAAGGTCTCGCCCGAGTTGGATTCGCTCAGCACTTGGCCCTTATAGTCCACTACCATCGAATTGCCGTCGGCCGAGGCGAGCGGGAGTACGGTGCCCTCGATCCCCGCCGTATTGGCGCTGACCACATAGGCGATGTTCTCGAAAGCACGCGCGCGCTTCGCAATGGCCTTCGGCGTGGCGAGCGGGGAACCGATCTCGGACGAGCTGTGCACGAAGATCTCGGCACCGCGCAGCGAATGGGCGCGGGCGATCTCGGGGTAGAGGATTTCCTCCGACGCAATCGCCGAGAGATTGCCGATCTCGGTCTTCGCCACCGGGAACACGCCGTCGAGCCCGTAGATATCGAGATATTTCGACCAGACATCATGCGGCGTCGGCGCGAACATCGAGTTCAACCGGCGATAGCGCAGCACCACCTCCCCCGATGGCGACAGGATGACGCTGGCCTGGAAGTACAGCCCGGGAAAATGCGGGTCGCGCTCATAGGCGTTGACCGCGAGGAAGAGGTTCATCGACTGGGCGAGCTTGCCGAGCGCGGCATATTCCGGCCCGTCCATGTCGAGCGCGGCTTTCTCGGCAAAGTCGGGGACGGAGATGCGGCCCGGATAGCTCGTCAGCAGATATTCCGGCAGCACCGCGAGCCGCACCGGCGAGCCGCCATATTGCTGGATGAAGATGGTCGAGCCGCGCAGCTTGGGGCCGAGGGCGCCGATCATCGCCAGCATCTGTGCGGAAGCCTCGGCCCGGTCGGCGCAAGCTTCGACCGAGCGCGCAGTGAGCTGCATCGCGACGGCAGCATAGGGGAGGGGGGTATCAGCCATGGCCACTCCCAATCCTCCCCGGCACGGGGAGGGGTACCGTTCGCCGAAGGCGAATGGTGGAGGGGGGCCTCCGCAAGCGAAGCGCCTGCAGCACACCCCCTCCACCATGCTGCGCATGGTTCCCCTCCCCGTGCCGGGGAGGATTTTGTTTCTTGATCATAACCCCAACACCCCCGGGTTCATCCGCCCCTCCGGATCGACCGCCGCCTTCACTGCCTCCAGCACCGCCCAGGCCCCGGCATCGCTCCGCGCCTTCACCGGATAGGTCCGCCCGATCTGAAAATGGATCGCCTCCATCCGCCCGAAGATCGCGATGATGTCGGCACGCAGTCTCTCGACCAGCGCGCGCGCCTCGGCATTGGCGGGAAAGTCGCGCAGCTTGGCGAGGTGCGCTGCCTCCACGCTTTCCTTGTGCAATGCCGCCTGCGCGTCCGGCCAGTAAAACACCGGCTCGATCAGGAACCCGGTCGTCGCAACGGGCAGGAACATGTAACCGGCGCCAACGCCCAGCCGCTCCATTTCGCCGGCGTTCGCCTCGAACAAGGCGATCACCGCCTCGATCGTCGGCAGCGCCTTCGAATGCCGGACGATGCCGTGGACCGGCACCCATCGCTCGCCCGATGGCCCGAGCATCGAATTGACCGGCGGGAAGGGGTTCGCGCGCAGCACCTTGGGGATGGTGTTCTCCACCTCGCGCCCGCCCGCGCCCGCCACGATCGCGCGGATTGCGGCCATGTCGGAGTCAGCGCTCGGCTGGTTGCGGCCCTCAGCGATGGTGTGGATCGAGAAGGTCGCGTCGTCGAGGAACGAGCGCCCCGCCGCGACGACCTTGGCACCCTCCTTCAGTCCCTTCCAGAACCCCCCTTGGGCTTTCATCATCCCCACCAGCGCCTTGGCATCGGCACCCAGGCTGTCGCGCTTCATGCGTTGGGCCTGCAGGAACGGATCAAAGCCGAAGCTTTCGGAGGCGAGGCCGGCGCGGGCAATCTCGCTCATCGCGGCGGTGAACTGGTCGGGCGTATCGAAGGCGAAGCTGCCATAGGCGAAGTGGCTCGCCTCGCGGATCAGCGGCAGGGTGACATGCGCCTTGATGCCCAGCGCACCGCAATCTGCCGTGAATAGTCCGGTGATGTCGGGGCCGAACGGGCGCAAAACACCGCTGCCGGTGCGGATGATCCTGCCATCTGCCAGCACGACGTCGAAGTTGAGCGCGGTCGCCGCGATCGATCCGTTGCGCGCGCCCCAGAACAAGCCGTTCTGGCTCATACCCCCACCGATGCTGGCGCGGATGCCGGAGAGTGTGCCCCATAAGGGTGTGCGCAGGCCGAGCGGGTGGAGTGCTTCATAGAGCTTGGCCCAGGAACAGCCGGCCTCGACCGTTACCGTCATATCGGTCTGATCGACCAGCATGATGCGGTCCATCGCCGCCATATCGACCACCAGCGCGCCCGGCGCGTTGGGCAGATAGCCCGAGGTATAGCTCATCCCCCCGCCGCGTGGGACGATCGCCAGGCTCAGGCGAGCAGCGACCTTGAGCCCGGCCGCCAGCGTATCAATATCGCGCGGGCGCAGGATCGCGACCGGGCGGTGACCGATCGAAAACACGTCCTGCCCATAAAGCTCCAGCGATGCAGGATCGCGCAGCAGCGCCGTACTGCCTACCGCCGCGACGAGTGCGTCGAGTGCCGAAGCCTCAGCCAGCATGGCCATCTTCTGTCCCCAATTGCGGATAGCGGCCCAGCGTCAGCAGCAGCGCGCCGCCCACTGCGAACATCGCCACCGCCGCCATCAGCATCAGATCATAGCTGCCGGTCCGGTCGCGCACCACGCCGTACAGGATCGGCGAGATCGCGCTGCCGATGCCGAACGGCATGTAGAGCGCGCCATAAATCGCGCCGTAATTGGCCATGCCGAAATAGCGCGCAGCGAGGAAGGCGATCACGTCGCTCTCGGCGCCCGCCGCAAAGCCGAGCAGAAAACCGCCGGCCATGATCACGGATAACCCAGCCGTATGCCCCATCAGCAGATAGGCGGCGATGGCGGGCAACAACATTGCCGGAAAGGCCACACCCGGCGCCCAGAAGCGATCGAACAGCAGCCCGACCAGCACCCGCCCGGCGAGGATGCCAAGCGCGACGACACCTAGCACGCTTGCCGCCGTCGCCGGGTCAAAACCGTGCAGCGCGACGATCTGCGCCATGTGGATATGCGCGCCGCCATAAGCGAGCGCGATCAGCAGGATCGAGAGGATCAGCACCCAGAAACGGTGGCCGCGCATTGCCTGACGCAGCGTCAGCCCGATCAGTTGGCCGTGCGCGTCGACGACGCCCAGCGGCCGCTCCTCAGGACGAGGCTCGCGGAACCACAGCAACGCGACAGGCAGGGCGATCAGCAGCGGGAACAGCGCGACGACCGGAAAGGCCAGCCGCCAGCCGCCATAGCCAATCGCCGCGACCGCGACCTTGGGGACGATGATCGCCGCCAGCGACGTACCGATCAGCATGATGCCCAGCGCCAGGCCGCGATTCCTGGCGAACCACATACTGACGGCGCGGCTCCAGGTAACGGGCGTGGATCCGATCCCGATCAGCCCGAGCACTGCCCAAAACGCCCACCACCCGGGCAAGGTGCCCGGCACGAACCAGAAGGCGGCGAAAATGAGGATGAAGCCGATCAGCGAGCCGATCGCAACCCGCCGTACCCCGAACCGGTCGGCCATTGATCCATATAGCGGGGCCAGCAGCGAGGCGATCAGGCCAAAGATCGTGACGCCGCCGGCAATCGCGGCGAAGTCCCAGCCATATTCGGCGTGGATCGGCCCCATCACCAATGGCAGCACGTTGAAGGGCAGCGGCGACGCCCCGCAAGCGACGCCGAGCAGCGATGCCGCAAGCACCCGCCAGCCCTTTTTGAATTCGCTCACGCGCCATGCTCCAGGCAAAGTTCGGATTGATCGACCTTCGCGACCAAGTATCGGGACAACCCCGGCAAGCGACAAGCGAAACCCACACCCAGCCGCAGCGGTAACTCATGAGGCGTTGCCGCTGCGGGGTGCATCTTCACGTCAAAAGGCAAATCGGCCGCGCACGGTCCAGCTGCGCGGCGCGTTGAAATAGGTCGTGTTGACCAGCGCCGATTGCGTGTACGCGCTGTCGAAGCAATTGGTGCACTGCACGGACAGTTGCCATTGCTTGTCCGGCCCATTGAGCGCGAGGCCGGCATTCACCACCCACGCTGCTCTGCTGAACGAACCGATCACCAACGACCCGGCATTGGGATTATAGTTGAAGGTGCCGTTGGGACCGGTGATGGCGCCGCTATAGACCGACAGATTGGCGGTCGAGACCTCCTGATCGGTGTGATAGCTGGCGTTGACCGACGGGGTCAGCGACAGCCGGCCAATCGGTGCGTCATAGCTTCCCCCCAGCGCCACGGTGAAGTCGGGGGTGCGCACCGGCGTCGCAATATTGCCCTGCGCGGTGACGATACCCGCACCGCACGCCGGGGCATTATTGGCGGGCGTGCCGGTGGGCGCGGTGCTGGGGGTGCCGGGCACCTGGCCTGCTGCCAACTGCGTGCGACAGGCGGCCTGTTGGGCGGCGACCGATTGAACGCCGTAGCGATCGAACGCCGGGGCATTGCGATCGATCACATAGCCGTCATTCTGATAGCCGACATTGACGTACAGGTTCAGCCCGCGCGTCGGCACGATCGAGAATTCGGCCTCGACACCGGTATTCTGATAATCGGCAAAGTTGCGCGTGACGAAGCTGATTGCCCCGGTCGTCGGGTTCACAATGCCCGACGGCGTCTGCAGATTGCTGACGTCCTCATGATAGACGGTGATGTTGGCACGCAGCCGGTGGTCAAAGAATTCGGATTTGATGCCGCCCTCATAGCTCCACACCGTTTCCGGGCTGAACGGCAGCACCGCTGACGGCGTATAGCCGCGCGCATTCCAGCCGCCCGATTTGAAACCGCGCGTGGCGCTTGCGTAGAGCAGAATGTCGGCGTCCAGCTTGTAGTTGATTGCAAAGCGCGGGGTCCATTGCTTGGTCTTGAGCGTCAGCGGAATCGGGGCGTTTGCCGGCACCGTCGTCCCGTTCGCGGCAACGAAGAAATTTTGGTCGAACAGGCAGGTGGTCGGCGGTGTGGCGACGGCGCAGGCGGCACGGTGATCGAGGTAATGCAGCGTCTTGGTTTCGTCCGTATAGCGAATGCCGGCCGTGAATTTCAGCTTGTCGGTGATGTTAAGGTCACCCTGAGCATAGCCGGCAAACGCCTCGGTCGAGTTTTTGAGCGTCCGGTCGCCCAGCAGCAGCGCCGTCGCCGCCGAAAGCGAAAAGACATCGGCGAAGTCGGTGGTGTTGTTTTCCTTCAGATAATAAAACCCGGCGACATAATCGATCAGCTCGCCACCGAGCTTGCCGTTCAGTTTCACTTCCTGGCTGAACTGGTCGACCTTGCCGTCGTTGAGAATGGTGAAGGCGCCGCGCGCATAGCCGCGCACCGCCGGCAGCGGGTTGGCAACCGTGGGCCCAGACCGGCCGTCGTAAAAGTCGAGCGCATATTGCTGGGTCTGGTTGACGAAGCCGGTGATCAGCGACAGCGTCGTATCTGGGGCGACGTCGATTGCCAGGTTGGAGGTAACCAGATTGGTCGCGGTGCGGTTGCCCAAGCCATACCCCGCCTTGCGACCGGTCACGCCCAGCCCGGCGAAATTGGCGGCGCCGGGCACTTTGCTAAGCCCGGTGGTGGAGAAACGGCCATTGCAATTGGCCGGGTTGTTCGGGTCGCAGGTGAAGTTCAGGATGTTTTCGCCATCGGCCTCGATAAAGGCGTAGCTGCCGTTCCAGCGGACATTGGGCGACAGATCGCCATGCGCGCCGAGGCGGAGACCCCATCCGTCATCGTCGTTCAGTCGCTGATGGGTGATGTTGTTGATCGTATAGCCATTATCATCCTGCCAATAGCCCGATACCTTGATCTGGAAAGTGTCGGCGAGCGGAATGTCGACCGACCCGCGCACCTGCTTCTTGTTGTAAGCGCCGTAGCCGCCCTCGATATAGCCACCGAACGACTTGCCCGGTTCACGCAGGATGACATTGACCGCGCCGCCGGTGGTGTTGCGGCCGAATAATGTGCCTTGTGGGCCGCGCAGCACTTCCACGCGCTCGACATCGAACAGGTTGAGATTATTGGCGTTCTGGCGCGACAGATAGATGTCGTCGACATAGGTGCCGACCGGTGGATCAAACGTTGCGATCGTCTCGGTATTGCCAAGCCCGCGCAGATAATAGGCATTGGCCGAGCCCAGGCCGGTATTATTCTGGGCGATCAGATTGGGGACCAATTGGCCGATGTCGAGCGCGCTCGACACGCCACTGGCGCGGAGCTGGTCGGCCGAAAAGGCGGAAATTGCGATTGGCACATTCTGGATATTCTCGCTGCGGCGCTGGGCCGTCACGACGATGTCGCCAACGGTGTCGTTCTGGGCCGGGTCCTCGGTGGCGGCCGCCTGTGGCGGTGCCGGCGGGGCAGCGGGCTTGGGGGCGGCAAACGCCGTCGAAGATAGCGATAATGCGAGCGCAGAGGCAGTGCAAAGATGCAGTTTCATGACGGACTCCCTTTTGGTCGATCTGCGATATCGTCCCTGTTTTCGAACTTTATGTTGTTTGTTATTTGTCCGGACAAATTTTCATGTATCATTCGGTCTGTCAAGCGGGGCTGGATTGAAAGGATTGTGCCGAAATGGCGGAGCTCGCTTATCGCAGCCTGGTTTATGCGCACCTGCTGCTGTTCGTGTTGTGGCTTGGCGGCGATGTCGGGGTGTTTGTGCTCGGGCAGCATTTCCGCAAACGCCACGCCTATTCGCTCGATCAGCGGCTGGCGCTGTTGACGCTGCTGGTCGCGGTCGACATGGGGCCGCGCACCGCCTGGGCATTGATGGTGCCGCTATCGCTCAGCTTGGCAATCGGCGGGGGCTGGATCGATCTGCCTGGGTGGCTGGTATTGGCCGCCTGGATCGTCGGCCTTGGCTGGCTGTGGCTGGTATGGGATTCGCACCTGCACGATCAGACGCCGCGCGCGGCCCGTAATCGCTGGATCGAAGGATGGATCAAGCTGACAATCACCGCCTTTTATCTCGGGCTCGGCACCGTATCGTTGGTGACCGGTTCGCCGATCGCGATACCCTGGCTGGCCTGGAAAGCGCTGTTGTTTGGGATGATATTTGTCGCCGCGATGTTGATCGATCGGGCATTTAAGCCGGTCGGGCCGCAACTCGGGCGGTTGATCGCCCAAGGCTCCTCTGACGAAACGGAGATCCCGCTCAGACGCACGATGGACCGCACCCGTATTTTCGTCCTGATGGTCTATGCCCTGCTGTTCGTGACGGCCTGGCTTGGCGTGGTAAAGCCGTCATGATCGTCGCGGGCATCCATTTCGTGCTTGACGGGACAAAGTTGTCCGGACAAATCGTCAATTCATGATGGAGCAATCAAGCGATGGCGCGGCCATAGGGCTGACAAGCCTCCTCTTCGTGCCCGGCTCCGCACCCGCACGCTTTGCCAAGGCCCTGGCAAGCACCGCCGACATCGTCTGCATCGATCTGGAAGACGCGGTCGCCGTCGAGGACAAGGATTCGGCAAGATCCTTGGCAATCGGCGCAATCGCGCCGCGCGTCGCAATTCGGATTAACGGTGTTTTGCTGCCCGAAGGCATTGCCGATCTGGCCGCGCTGGCGATGGCGCCGGTGTTGCCGGCGCTGGTGCTGATGCCCAAGGTCGAATCGGCGAACGAAGTTGCGATCGTGCGCACGGCGCTGCCCGGCGTCGCGATTGTGCCGCTGATCGAAACCGCGCGCGGGCTGCGGCTGGCGCATGATATCGGTGCCGCCCCCGGGGTGGTGGCAATGATGTTCGGCGGCGGTGATCTGGCAGGTGAACTTGGGGTGGCACTGGCGTGGGAGCCACTGCTGGTAGCGCGCGGCGCCTTCATCCTCGCCTGTGCCGAGGCTGGCTTGCCGGCAATCGATGTGCCGTGGATCGCGCTTGATGACATGGCGGGGCTGGCCGACGAAGCCGAACGAGCCAGCGCAATGGGGTTCCAGGCCAAGGCGGCGATCCATCCCCATCAACTTGATGCGATCCACGCTGCAATGCGGCCGAGCACTGCGCTGGCGGCTGAGGCATACGCAGCGATCGCCGCCTATGAGGCGGCAGGTCGCCGGGCTATTCGGTTTAACGGGCGGATGCTGGAGGCGCCGATCGTTCGCCGCTATGCCCGCATCATCAGCATGGCGAAGACCAGGGAGCAACACTAATGCGTGACGGTGTAACTGAAGTAGCGCCGGGTCGCTTCCGCGAAAATTATGGCCGGTCCTATGAGGATTTCGTCGTCGGCCATATCTACGAACATCGCCCGGGGCGGACGATCACCGATGCCGACAATGTGTGGTTCACCCTGCTGACGATGAACACCCATCCGGCGCATTTTGATTATGAATTCGCCAAGAAGACCGAATTCGGCAAACCGCTGGTCGCGTCGCCGCTGACCGTCGCGATGATGGTCGGCATGAGCGTGTCCGACGTCAGCCAGAAGGCGGTCGCCAATCTCGGCTGGGACAATATCCGGATGACGCACCCGCTGTTTCCCGGCGACACGCTCTATGCCGAGAGCGAGGTGATCGACAAACGCGAATCGAGCTCGCGCCCCGAACAGGGGATCGTCACCGTGAAGACGATCGGCAAGAACCAGCACGGCGATGTGGTCTGTACGTTCAGCCGCACGATGTTGATCTGGAAGCGGGGCTTTGGCCCCGTGGACGACTAAGGAACCGATGATGGCAAGCGCCCTGGATATGATCCGCCCCCCGATTGACGTCGACGAGGAAGCCGCCCTGCTCGAGGCGATCGATCGCTGGATCGATCGCGAGGTGCGCCCGGTCGTGATGAAATATGATCATGACGATATCTGGCCGGCGGAACTGGTTGATCAGATGGTCGAAATGGGCCTGTTCGGCGCCACGATCGGCAAGCAATATGGCGGGCTCGGCCTGCCGGCGGTAACCTATGCCAAGATCGTCGCGCAAATCTCGTCCTATTGGATGGCGATCACCGGCATCTTCAATTCACACCTGATCATGGCGGTCGCGGTCGAGAAGTTCGGGACCGAGGCGCAGAAGCAACTCTGGCTCCCCAAGTTCGCCAGTGGCGAGATTAGGGGCGGCCTCGCGCTGACCGAACCCAATGCCGGGACCGATCTGCAGGCGATCCGCACCACGGCAGTGCGCGATGGCGACGACTATGTCATCAACGGCACCAAGACCTGGATCTCGAACGGCATCAACGGCAGCTGCTTCGCCCTGCTCGTCAAGACAGACCCCAAGGCCGATCCACGCTACAAGGGGATGAGCCTGTTTATCGCCCCCAAGCAGGAAGGCTTCACCACGGGCAAGAAGTTCGAAAAGCTCGGCTACAAGTCGATCGATTCGGCCGAGCTGATCTTCGACAATTACCGGCTGCCCGCCGCCAATCTGATCGGCGAGCGCGAGGGGCAGGGGTTTTTCCAGGCAACCGGCGGGCTCGAGCTTGGCCGCATCAACGTCGCCGCTCGCGGCGTCGGGCTGGCAGAAGGCGCGCTGCGGCTCGCCACCAACTATGCACAGGTCCGCGAAACGATGGGCAAGCCTATCGCCGAGCACCAGGCGATCCAGCTCAAGATCGGCGAAATGGTGACGCGCGCGCGCGCGGCCCGGCTGCTGACCTTCGATGCAGCCGAAGCCTATGATCGCGGGGAGCGCTGCGACATGGAAGCCGGGATGGCGAAGTTCTTCGCGTCTGAAGCCGCGGTCAAGAATGCCGAAGAGGGCATGCGCATCTTCGGCGGCTACGCCTATTCCAAGGAATATGAGATCGAGCGCTATTACCGCGATTCAATGCTGATGTGCATCGGTGAAGGCACCAACGAGATGCAGCGCATCATCATTTCCAAGCAATGGGTAAAGCGGAATCCCGCATGACCAAGCCGTTGCGCCTCCCGCTGACCGGCTACCGCATCCTCTCGGCCGAACAATATGGCGCGGGGCCTTATGGTACCATGTTCCTGGCGCAACTGGGCGCTGAGGTCATCAAGATCGAACCGCCCAAGCAGGGCGATACCGCCCGCGCCGTCGGCCCGCATTATCTTCGCGATGGGGAGAGCCTGTATTTCCAGAGTTTCAACCTCAACAAGAAATCGCTGACGCTCGATCTGACGGTGCCGGAAGGACAGGCGGTGTTCCGCCGACTCGCCAAAAGCGCGCACGCGGTGGCCAACAACATGCGCGGCGATCTGCCCGCCAAGCTCGGCCTCACCTATGGTGCGCTCGCCGAGATCAACCCGGCAATCGTCTGCGCGCATCTGTCTGCCTATGGCCGCGACAATGATCGCGCGAAATGGCCGGGCTATGATTATCTGATGCAGGCGGAGGCCGGTTTTTTGGCGCTGACCGGGGAGCCCGACGGGCCGCCGATTCGCTTCGGGCTGTCCATGGTCGATTTCATGACCGGCACGATGATGACGATCGGCCTTCTCGCGGCGCTGATCGAGGCCGGGCGGACGGGGACGGGCCGCGATGTCGATGTCGATCTGCTGTCGGCGGCGGTCCACCAGACGAGCTATCCGGCGGTGTGGTATCTGAACGAAGGCGACGTCACGCCGCGCGCCCCGCGCTCAGCCCACCCTTCGGTCACGCCCAGCCAGATGTTCCGCACCGCGGATGGCTGGATATTCGTCATGGCGCAGCTGCCCAAATTCTGGACGATCCTGATCAACCGGATCGACCGTGCCGATCTCGCCAGCGATCCGCGCTTTGCGACCCCGGCCGATCGCCTCGGCAATCGCGATGCGTTGACGGCGGTGCTCGATGCCGTTTTTCAGCAGCACCCAACCGACCATTGGCTTCAGGTCTTGCGCGGCCATATGCCGGTGTCGCCCGTCAACGCGTTGGACGCGGCGCTCGACAATCCGTTTCTTGCCGAAACCGGCATGCTCGATATGGTGGCGCATCCCGACCGCGCCGAGCTGCGCGTGCTCGCAAATCCCATCCGGCTCGATGGCGAGCGGCTGCCCAATCGGGCCGGTCCGCTGCTGGGCGCTGACACCGCCCCGGTGCTGGTCGAGGCAGGGTATAGCGTCGCCGAAATCGCCGATCTGAAAGCGCGCGGGGTTATTTGATGGCCAAGCTTGCCGGCATCAAGGTGGTCGATCTGTCGCAGTTCCTGCCCGGGCCGATGATGACGATGATGCTCGCTGATCAGGGGGCCGAGGTTTTCAAGGTGGAGCCGCTCGGCGGCGATCCGGCGCGGTCGCAGGCACCATATGAGGCTGGTCAGTCGGTGTGGTTTCGTAACCTCAATCGCGGCAAGCGCAGCGTTGCGCTGGATTTGAAAAGTGACGCTGGCAAGGCGGCCTTATGGGCCATGATCGACGGGGCGGACGTGGTGGTCGAAGGGTTCCGGCCCGGGGTGATCGACCGGCTCGGCTTTGGCTATGCGGCGGTGGTGGCACGCAATCCGCGCGCAATTTATTGTTCGATCAGCGCTTTTGGGCAGGCGGGGGCGCTGGCGCATCACCCCGCGCATGACATGGCCGTCCAGGCGCTGGCCGGGTTTCTCTCGGTCAATGACGGAGCGGATGGCATGCCGGTTGTCCCGGGTGTCCCCGCGGCCGACATGGCGGCGGGCTTGACGGCACTGTCGGCGGTGCTGATGGCACTGATCGGTCGCGAGCAGACGGGGCGCGGCGATTATGTCGATATCGCCATGTATGATTCGATGCTGCCCTGGTGCGCGCATATTGCCGGCGCAGCGATTGCCGGCGGTCCGCCACCGCGATCGGCGGCGCAGCGCTCGCTTGGCGGCGCCGCATTCTACAACGTCTATCGCACCGCCGACGGCCGCCATATCGCGCTGGGCGGGCGTGAACTGAAGTTCGTCGCTAATCTCCTGACGGCGCTTGATCGTGCCGACTTGATCCCATTGGGTGAGCTGCCAGCGGGTGAGCAGGGCGCGCTGATCGGCTTTTTACGTGACACGTTCCTGCACAAGACGCGCGACGAATGGGTCAGCTGGTTTGCCGATAAGGACGTCGCCTTCGCGCCCGTCCTCGATTTTGCCGAAGCGCTGGCCGCGCCACATATCGCTGATCGCGGCCTGCTGGTCGAACATGAGGGCGCGCACCAGATCGCGCCCGCGATTCGTTTCGCGGCAGACGACTGGCAGCCACGCGCCGCCCCCGAACTGGGCGCGGGCTGAGCGATGGCCCTAGCGTTCCACCTCGATATGCATGGCATAGGCGAACCGGTCGCCAGGGTGGTGGCTCGCGGAAATCTCGATCACCCGGCCGCTATCGTCGCAATAACAGCGCAGGATCCGCAAGCACGGCGATCGCCGCGCAACGCCCAGCGCCTGGGCAATTTCGGCGCTCGCGGCAACCGCCTGAATATCCTGAGTCACCTGCGCAATGCTGATCCTGCCGAGTCGTTCGACCTGTTTGAACAAGGTCGGTTCGCGCAGATCAATCGCGTCAGCGACATCGGCAAGCGCAGGGTGGATATATGCCTCGGTAAAAGCGATCGGCTTGTCGACGCCACTCCCCGAACGCACGCCGCGAAACCGGGCCCATTTGCCTCCCGTCTCACCATCGATCTGTTCGGCAAGCTTGCGCGGCAGCGGGGCGCTGCCATCGCGTTCGAACACCACTTTGGTGTCGCGCGCATATTGCAGAATTTCGCCGACATTGGACAAGGGCTGGTGGAGCGCGCCGCCGCGTGCCGCCGCCGGCTGGATGACGGTCCCCGAGCCGCGCTTGCGCTGGATCAGCCCCTCGGTCTGCAGCGTGCGCAGTGCCTCGCGGACCGTGAAGCGACTGACGCCATAGCGGGCGCAGAGCACGCTTTCGGTGGGAAACTGATCGGCCAGCGGCAAGTCACCGCCCAGAATTTGTCGGCGCAGGTCGTCGGCGAGTTCAAGGTAACGGGGCTTGCGCGGTTCAGCGCGGGAATTGGTGACGGTTTGCACCGACAAGGTGTCTCTCCAGATGTCCGGACTCTGCTTGGTGCCTGACCATAGCCTAACCGAGCGGCTTGCACAGCATTTGCTGCGTGCGGTCGATGGCCCGATGCGTGGCCGGGCACGGCTGCACCTGCTCGACTGGATGGGCTGCGTCGCCGGCGCGCGCCATGGCCCGGTCGCCGCGGTGATGCGGCGTTCGGACCATCCCGCAACGCTCAGGGCCGCCATGCTCGGCAACGTGCTGGAAATGGACGATGTCCACCGTGCCGCCATCCTCCATCCCGGCCCGGTCATATGGCCGGCGGTGCTGGGCCGATCGGGGCAGGGAATGGCGGCGATGCTCGACGCCGCCGTGCGCGGTTATGAGGCAACGATTGCAATCGGGGCTACCTTCGACGCGGCGCATTATGGCTATTGGCACAATACGACGACGGCGGGCCTGTTCGGCTCGGCGGCGGCGGTGTCGAGCCTGTTGGGTGCCGATGCCACCATCCTCACGTCGGCGCTTGGCCTGGCCGGATCGGTGTCCGGCGGGTTCTGGCAGATGCGGCACGAGCCCGTCATGGCCAAGCAATGGCATATCGCGCATGCCGTCCGCACGGGCGCGGCTGCCGCCCAAGATGCGGCGATTGGCATGACCGGGCCGCGCTTCGTGCTGGAGGGGGCGCAGGGGGTTTACGCAGCGACCTGCCACGCCCCCAAGCCACTGCAGCTGGCGGCGGGCTGGCGGATGGCCGAAGTGAGCTTCAAGCCCTGGGGTGCGTGTCGGCATGCGCATCCGGCGATCGATGCGGCATTGGCGCTGCGCGCGCGGGGAACGCTGACACTGCCGGTGACGGTGGAGACCTTTGCCGATGCGCTGGCCTTTTGCGATTCTCCCCATCCTGCCACACCGCACCAGGCGAAATTCTCGATCCAGCATGCGGTGGCGGTGGTGATGATGCGCGGCGAGCCGACGCTCGAGGACTTCGAAGCGGAGTCGATCGCCGCCCTCGCCGATGCGCGGGCTGGAGTGTTGGTGAGAGAAAACCCGGCGATCACCGCGCGCTATCCCGATCATTTCGGTGCCACTGTCATTGCCGAAACTGACCGGGAGTCAGTGGTCGATACTCTGGGCGATCCCGAACGGCCACTGTCGCGCGACGGCGTGATCGCCAAGGCCCGCGCGCTCTTCGCCTGGGGCGAACTAAGCGACGCGCAGGCCCAGCGCGGTCTGACGCTGGCGCTCGACGGTGACGACGCCGATGGCGTGGTCAGCTGGCTGGATGAAATATTGTGAGCGCGACCGCGACCCTGATCGATTTCGCCCGCGCGGATCATGTGCTGTCGGCCGCAACACGCACCGATGCCGCACGCCTGCTCGCCGATACGTTGGCGGTGGGTGCGGCTGGTGCATCGGCACCGGGCGCAGCCGGTGTTCTGGCTGCAGCACAAGGGTGGGGGCAGGGCAACGATGCCCGTTTGATCGGCTCGCCCGCCCGACTGCCCGCACCGGGTGCCGCCTTCGTCAATGCCTTCCGCATCCATTGCCTTGAATGGGATGCGGTCCACGAACCCGCCGTCGTCCACGCGATGTCGGTCGTCACCGCCGCGCTGGCTGCCAGTATTGATCGGATGGGCGGCTGCGATCCTGAATCTGCGTTGACTGCGCTTTCGGTGGGCGTCGATATCGCCAGCGGTCTTGGTATCGCCGCGACATCACCGCTCAGCTTCTTCCGCCCCGCCACCGCCGGCTGCATCGGCGCCGCACTCGCCGTCGCACGGCTCGAAGCGGTGGCGCCGCTCGAGGATGTCCTCGGCCTGGCTTATTCTTTCTGCGCCGGTACGATGCAGGCGCATGTCGAGGGATCAATCGCGCTCCCCCTGCAGATCGCCAACGCCGCCCGCTCGGCAGTCATGGCGGTCGATCTCGTCAAGGCCGGGCTGACCGGCCCGCACGACGCGCTCGAGGGACCGTTCGGCTATTTCCGCCTGATCGATCAGGGCGAGCTGTCCCGCTACACCGATCATCTCGGCAGCGTCTGGGGGATCAGCGAAATCAGCACCAAGCCCTTCCCTTCGGGCCGGGCCAGCCACGGTGCGCTTGGGCTGTTGCAGGGCCTTGCGCCCGATCCCGCCGAGATTGCCTGGATCGAGTTGTTCGTGCCCCCGCTCGTCAAGCGGTTGGTCGGGCGGCCGATGCTCGGCGAAATGACGCCAGCCTATGCCCGGCTCTGCCTGCCGCTGCTCGCCGCGCTGATGCTGCGCGACGGTCATGTCGATCCGCGCGCCTTCACGCCCGCGACTTTTGCCGATCCGGCGGTGCTCGATCTCGCCGGCCGGGTGATCGTCAACGATGATGGCAATCCCGATCCCAACGCGCTGTCGCCGCAACGCGCGGTCATCACCCTGCATGACGGCACTGTGGCTGAGCACCTGATCCCCGCCACGCTCGGCAGCCCCGACGCACCGCTCTCGCCGGCGCAGGCCGCCGCCAAGCGCAGCCTCGCCCGCACGCTCGCGCCGGGTGCCGACCCCCGCCTGTTCGATGCCCCCCTCGCCTGGTTCACGGAGCCTGCATGACCTTCCCGACCTATTTCGAAGCCTTTGACGCGAAGCAGATGCTCGCCGACTATCCGATCGGCGACGCCTTCACCGCGCGCTACACGGCCATGAGCCGCGACGAACTTCGCGGCTTCCAGGAAGCGCAATTCAGCCGGCTGATGCAGCGCGGCTGGGAAATTCCTTTCTACCAGCGGCTATGGGGGGAGAAGGGCATTGAACCCGGCGATATCCGCGGGCTCGACGACATCACCAAGCTGCCGGTCTATGACAAAACCGACCTGATGACCTCGGTCGCCGCCCAGCCCCCCTATGGCGATTTCGCCGGACGCGGCGTCGATCCCGTCATCTTCCACACCACCAGCGGCACCACCGGCCGGCCGCAACCTTTGCTCTTCGGCCCCAAGGGGCGCGAGATCACCAACCTCCTCGTCGGCCGCATGTATCGCTGGCAGGGGCTCTCCCCCGCCGATGTCGTGCAATCCGTCTATGGCCACGGCATGATCAATGGCGGGCATTATATCCGCGAGGCCGTCACCCATTTCACCAATTCGCTGTTCCTCTCGGCAGGCACGGGGATCGAGACGCGCAGCGCCAATCAGGTCCAGCTCATGGCCGATTTCGGCGTTACCGTGCTGGTCGGCTTTGTCGATTATATCCGCAAGCTTGCCGAGGTCGCGCGCGACACCGGGCTGCTCGACCAGATCGATATCCGCATGATTTGCGGCCATCTCGGCACCGAAGACCGCGCCTCGACGGAAGCTGCATGGGGCGGCGCGAAAGCGTTTGACTGGTACGGCGTCGGCGACACCGGCAGCATCGCCGGCGAGGGCCCCGAGCGCGACGGCCTCTATGTCTGGGAGGATGCCCAATATCTCGAACTGCTCGATGTCGAAACCGGCGCCCCCCTCGGCGCGGGCGAAACCGGCGACATGGTCGTCACCTGCCTGTTCAAGGACGATATCGCCCCCTGCATCCGCTTCAACACGCATGACATCACGCATGAACTGACCGGCACCAACGCCACCGGCATGGTCTTCAAGCGGATCGCGGGGTTCAAGGGCCGCAGCGACAATATGGTCAAGCTGCGCGGCATCAACGTGTTTCCGCACGCGATCGGCTCGATCATCGAGAACCGCGCTGACCTGACCGGCGAATATGTCTGCCGCCTGGTCCGTGACCCGGCAACGCAGCGCGACGACATGCTGGTGATTCTCGAAAGCAGGGGCGGCAGCGACGCCGGCGAACTCGCCAGCCTGCTGCGACAAGGGCTCGGGGTCGAGGTGGCAATCGCGCTCGAGCCCCCCGGCGGCACGGCGACGCTCACCCAGATCGATAGCCGCCAGAAGCCAATTCGGCTGATCGACGAGCGCGGTCTGTGATCGATTGGGATGCCCTTGAAGCGGCCAATGCCCCGCTGGGCGCCTTTGTCGACTGGGACAAGGGCGCGGTGGGCGGCGCGGGGCCGCTCGCGGGCGTGACGATCGGCATCAAGTCGAACATCGCGGTCAAGGGCCTGCCCTGGACGGGCGGCATGGGCACGCGGCGCGACATCATCGCCGATCGCGACGCGGCCGTCGTGGCGCAGTTGCGCGCGGCCGGCGCGATCATCCTGGGCACCCTCAACATGCACGAAGCGGCACTCGGCGCGACCACCGACAACGTATTTTACGGGCGCACGCACAATCCGCACCGCCATGGCCACACCCCCGGCGGTTCATCGGGCGGGAGCGGCGCGGCGGTGGCGGCGGGGTTGTGCGATGTCGCGCTCGGCACCGATACGCTCGGGTCGGTCCGCATCCCGGCCGCCTATTGCGGAATCTGGGGCCTGAAGCCGACCTTCGGCGCGGTGAGCGATGACGGGCTCGTTCATCTCGGCACCGCGTTCGATTGCATCGGCCCGCTCGCGCGCGATCTCGACCGGCTCGCGCAGGTCTGGGCGGTGATGGCACCGGGCGACGCGAGCGACGCACCCTTCACGCGGATGCTGACGCTGGCGGATATCGATCAGGTGCCGGTTCAACCGGCGGTAGAGGTGGGCTATCAGCGGGTGCTGAGCGCGATCGGCTTGCCGAGCGAGGCGTTGACGCTGGCCGATCCGCTGGCGGCGATCCGTTTGGCTGGACTGGTGGATTCAGTGAACGAGCTGATCGGCGGTCTGGGGGATGCCCGCGACGGCGCGCTAGTGTCCGATGAATTGAAGTTCGTGATGAAGGCCGTGGGTGTCTTGCCGCCCGCGCCCGAAGTGGTCGCGCGCACCCGCGCCGCACTGATCGCCGCGCTCGGCGACGATGCCGTGCTGGTGATGCCCACCGCCCCGCAATCGGCCTTTGCCCACGGAGAACGCGCACCCGTGACGCAAGCCGATTTCACCAGCATCGCCAGCGTGGCCGGCTTGCCCGCGCTCGCGCTGCCAGCCGGTGTCGATGCCGCTGGCCTGCCCGTCAGCGTCCAGCTCGTTGGCCCGCCGCACAGCGAGGCCCGCCTCATCGCGCTTGCCCGCCACATCGAGGCGAGCATCCACGGCTATGCCCCACCAAGACCCTGAAGGAGACCCGCGATGCGCATCATCTGCCTGTTCAACCTGAAGCCCGGTGTCGATCCCGCCACCTATGAAGCATGGGCCCGCACCGGCGACATCCCCGCTGTCAACGCGCTCGGATCGGTCACCAGCTTCACCGTCCACAAGGCAACTGGCCTGTTCGGGTCGGACGCCAAGCCGCCTTATGGCTATGTCGAGGTGATCGACATCACTGGCATGGACGCGTTCGTCGGCGATGTGACGACGCCCGAATTCCAGGCCCTCGCCGCGCCCTTCCAGGACTTTGCCGACAACCCGCAATTCATCCTGACCGAGGATCTGTGATGCGCTTTGCCGGCAAGACCATCGTCGTCACCGGATCGGGCAAGGACAAGGGGCTCGGCCAGGCGATCCTGCAGCGCTTCGCCGATGAAGGCGCGAACTGCGTCGTCAGCGACCGCGAGATCGACGATGCCGCGCAAGCCGTCGCCAAGGAGCTGAGTGATCGCGGCGCGCCGGTGGCGACGATCGCCTGCGACGTGTCCTCGGCAGCCCAGTGCCAGGCGCTGGTGCAGAGCGCGGTCGATGCGTTCGGTGGGATCGATATCTTCGTCAACAATGCCGGGATTGGCTTCATGATGAAGCCGCTGCTGGACGTCGTTCCAGAGGATTGGGACAAGGTGATCGGGGTCAATCTCTCGGGCGCGTTCTATTGCACGCAGGCCGCCGCCAAGGCGATGGTGGCGGCGGGCAAAGGCGGGCGGATCATCAACATCGCGTCGCAGGCGGCGAAGACAGGCTTCCCGCATTTGCCCGCTTATGTGAGTTCCAAACACGGCATGGTCGGCCTAACCCGAGCATCGGCGGTGGAGCTGGGCGTGCACGGCATCACCGTCAACGCGGTCTGCCCCAACCATGTCACGACGGGGCTGGGGGCTGAGCAGAACGCCTATTTCTCCAAACTGCTCGGCTTCGAGAGCGTCGAGGCCTATCTCAAGAACATGGCCGCCAAGAACCCGATGGGCCGCCCCGGCCTTGCCAGCGATACGGCCGCGGCCTGCGCCTGGCTCGCCAGCGACGACGCCTTTTATGTGACCGGCGAGGCGATCAATGTCTCGGGTGGTGAGGAAATGCACTGATGCGAAACAAGAATATCACCACTAAATCGGCGCTGGCATTGCTCGGCACCTCGCTTCTGTTCGTTGCCGCCTGCGATGGAAAACGACTCATCGCGCCGCCTTGCAAAAAGGGGAAGCCGTGCGGAATGTCCTGTATCCCGCGAGATCATCAATGCCACCAATGAGCGAAGAACGGATCGACTGGCCGAACGACGCCAAGCTGGGGCTCAGCATCGTCGTCAATGTCGAGGAAGGCAGCGAGATGACCGTCGCGCGCGGCGACCGGGGGATGGAGCCGGTCGACGAGCTTGGCATCCACATCAAGTCGCCGATCCGCAACTACGGCAATGAGAGCAATTACCTGTATGGCATCAAGGCGGGCGCGCCGCGCATCGTGAAGCTGCTGCGCGAGCACGCCATCAAGGCGAGCTGGACCGTCGCCGCGCTCAGCCTGGAGAACCACCCCGAGATCGCCACCGCGATCCGCGAGCTGGGGCACGAACCTGTCAGTCACGGCTATCGCTGGGTCCACCAGTTCAAGATGGACGAGGCCGCTGAGCGCGACTTCATCGCCAAGGCGGTGCAATCGATCGAGGCCACCACCGGCACCCGGCCCTATGGCTGGCTGTCGCGATACTTCCACACCGACAATACCCGGCGGCTCCTGATCGAGGCGGGGTTCGAGTATCACATGGACGATTATTCGGGCGACGTGCCTTTCTGGGATCGTACGACCGTGCCGGGCAAGCCGATCGCGATCGTGCCCTATCAGCTCGACGATAACGACATGAAGATGTGGACTGATCCCGCCTATACTCCCGCCAACTGGCTCGATTACGCCCGGCGCTGTTTCGACCAGCTCTATCGTGAGGGCGTGGCGGGCAACCCCAAGATGATGTCGCTCGGCCTGCATCTGCGCATCATCGGCCGCCCGGGGCGCATCTGGGCGTTTGAGGAATTCCTGAAGCATATCCGCGCGCATGACGGCGTCTGGGTCGCGACCCGCCGAGAGATCGCGCAGCATCTGGCGAAGGTGGACCCGGCATGAGTCTGCGCCTCGAAATCGACGGACCGGTCGCCCATCTGATCATTGACCGTGCCGCCAAGCGCAACGCCATCACTCAGGCGATGTGGGAGCAATTCCCGGCCCTGATCGCCGAAGCCATGGCCAATGATGCCGTCCGCGTGCTGATCCTGCGCGCGGCCGAACCCGGCGCCTTTTCCGCCGGGGCCGACATTGCCGAATTCGGCACCGGTGCGACCGACCCCGCTTGGCGCGCCGCCAATCAGGCCGCGATCGCCCGCGCGCAGATTGATCTCACGCTCGCGCCCAAGCCCGTCATCGCCTTTATCGAAGGCGATTGCGTCGGCGGCGGCTGCGGGCTGGCGCTCGCCTGCGACCTGCGCGTCGCGACGGCGAACGCGCGGCTGGGCATCACGCCGGCCAAGCTCGGGCTGGTCTATTCGCTGCATGATACCAAGCTGCTGGTCGATGCGGTCGGCGCATCGCAGGCCAAGCGGATCCTGTTCACCGCCGGGCTGGTCGACGCCACCGAGGCGCTCAGGATCGGGCTGATCGACCTGCTCAACGCAGACCCGGTCGCGCTGGCGGAAACGATCGCGGGCAATTCGCCGCACACTGCCCGCGAAGCCAAGGCGATGGTCCGCCGCATCCTCAACGGCCAGGCACATGACGACGCGACGACCAGCGCGCTGTTCGCCGATGCCTTCACCCAGCCCGATTTTCAGGAGGGCGTCAGCGCCTTTCTCGCCAAGCGAAAGCCGGTGTTCCGATGAACGATTTCCTGACCCATGGCCGCATCATCGGCGGCCTAGCGACCGTGCCCGACGTTGATGCAAGCCTGCGCGATTATCGCGACCGGCTCGGGCTGTCGGTGGTCGAACAGGGTGCGCTCGCCGCCGATCTCGCCGCCAGCTGGAGCTGCCCCGCCAATATAGGCGTGCCCTATGCCACGCTCGCCCCAACGAGCGGAGTGCCCTGTTATCTAAGGCTGGTGCAGCAGCCGCTCGATCCCGGCTTCGTGCCGACCCGCACCTATGGCTGGGCGGCGTTCGAGATCACCGTGCAGGATGTGTTCGGCTGGCCCGGCAAGCTCGCGGGCAGCGGCTTCGACATTATCGGCCAGCCTAGGGAAATTCCGGGCCTCCCCTATTTCGTTGCGATGCAGATGCTGGGGCAGGGCCGCGAGATGATCTATCTGAACGAGGTACGTGAGAACACGCCGACCTCTGACCTGCCGCCCGCCAATGCGCCGGTCGACCACCTTTTTATCGTCATCCTCGCCAGCCCGGATCGTGCGGCAACGATGGCCTGGTATGCCGATCGGCTGGGGCTCGACGAGGGCGGCGGCTATACGATCCCTTACACGATGATCAACAAGGCGTTCGGCCTGCCGGATACCCACATGACCTCGCTCAGCATGGCGCAAAAGGGGCGGATGCCGATCGTGGAGATCGATGACTATCCCGATATCGCGACGGTGCGGACGAAGGGGGAGGGGATGCTGCCCCCCGGTAATGCGATGGTCACGCTGGCCGTAGATTCGCTCGACCGCCCTGGCCTCGATTTCATTACCCCGCCAACGGTGCGATCCGGTGCCTTTTACGCAAATCGCCGCGCCGCCACGGTGATCGGGCCGGCCGGCGAATTGCTCGAACTGGTCGAGCTTGGCTGAGGATATCGAACCTAGGGGATCAGCAAAGTGGAGCCATGCGTTGCCCGCGCCTCAAGGTCGCGGTGCGCCTGTGCCGCCTCCTCAAGCGGGTAACGCTGGCCGATCGTGACCTTCACCTTGCCGCTGCTGATCATCGCCCATAGCCGCCCGGCGCCCGCTGCGCGCTCTTCGGGTGTCGCGTAATAATCGAAGAGCGTCGGGCGCGTATTGTAGAGCGATCCCTTGGTCGCCAGGATGCCCAGCGCGACGCCCGTCACCGGCGCATCGGCATTGCCATAGCTGACGATCATCCCGCGCCGCCCGGTCGAATCGAGCGATGCGTTCCAGGTCGCCTGCCCGATGCCGTCATAGGTCACGCGCACGCCCGCGCCGCCCGTGATGTCGCGGACCCGTATCGCGATATCGTCATGGCGGTAAAGGATCACCGCCTCCGCACCCGCCTCACGCGCGAGCGCCGCTTTGTCCTCGCTGCCGACGGTGCCGATTACGCGCGCGCCCATCGCCTTCAGCCATTGCACCAAGATCAACCCCACGCCCCCGGCAGCGGCATGCACCAGCACCCGGTCGCCTGGCTTCACCGATGCCGCGCGCTCGGCCAGGAATTCGGCGGTGCAGCCCTTCAGCAGCGCGGCGGCGGCTGTATCGAAATCGATCGCGTCGGGCAGCTTGAACAGCGACGCGGCGGGCAGGTTCCGTTCGGTGGCATAGGCGCCGCGCTGCGGACCAAAGGTCGCGACGCGGTCACCCACCGCGACACCGGTCACGTCTTTGGCGGCCGCCGTCACGACGCCGGCCCCCTCCATCCCAAGCTCGCCTGGCAGGTCGATCGGGTAAATGCCGCGTCGGTGGTAGGTGTCGATGAAGTTCAGCCCTGCCGCGCGGGTTTCGACGCGAACCTCGCCGGGCCCCGGTGCCGGCAGGTCGACATCGGTCCACTGGATAACATCGGGGCCGCCGGTACGGTGGATGATTGCTGCGCGGGCCATTAATCGTTCCTCACCAGATTTTGCCGCCGATCCATTCGCCGGCTGCTGGGACAAATTCGCTGATCTCGAACCGCTCCCATACCCCGGCGGCAAAATAGGGATCGGCTTCCAATATCGCCCGCGCGCCGGCTTCGTCCGCCGCCTTCACGATCACCAGCGAACCGGCAAAGGCGCCGCTGGCATCTTTCAGCGGGCCGGCAATCGCGAGGCTGTCAATAATCATATCAATCCGGGCAAAATGCGCATCGCGGGCGGCAGCCCGGAAGCTGGCCGAACCGGGCGCATCCCAGCAGAGAATCGCGTAATGTTTCATGGTGCCCTCGATAATTGCGCGCGATAGGCTTTGGCGATCATCGGCAACAGCAACAAGGGGACCAGCCCATAAATCAGCGGCACCGCCCCGACCGCGGCGCGAAGCTGTCCCTCGCCGAAAACGCGGGTCGATAAAAGCCCGACGGTCGTCGGGCCGAGTCCCAGCCCGGCGATGCTGATCATCATGTAATAGAGCGACACGATGGTTGCGCGCGATGCGCCGGGGGTGATGTCCAGCAACGCGATGATGCCCGCTGCGGTCACGGTGCCGATCGCGGTGGTGCTGACGCCCAATATCGCAAAGGCAAGCCAGGGCGATGGCATGAACAGGGGGACGGCACTGGCGGGCAGCATCACGATGAAACCCATTGTCAGCATCCGGAACGCGGCATCGGGGGTGCCGCGCTTGCGCCAGCGATCGATGATCGCACCGGCACCATAAACGGTCGCCGGCCCCAGGATCAGGATCATGCTGCCGTTGACCAGCGCATAATCCCGCGCTTCCCAGCCGAAGCTGCGCGCAAAGGCGGCGGGGTTGAAGCCTTGCGAATAGGCGATGATCGTCATCACCGCGACCAGGCTGGTCATTCCGCCAAAGGCACCGAGGCGCTTGCCGACCAGCGCGATCGTCGCGCCAAATCCAGCGGCCTGCGCATTGCCTGGCCCGCGTCGGCGCGGTGGTTCCGGCAGCAGCAGGAAACCGATCGCGATCAGCAGTCCGGGCAGCCCGACCGCCAGAAAGGCGAATTGCCACGGCTTCACCGCGCCCAATATCGGCAATGTCATGCCGCTCGATACCTTGGCCCAGCCCAGCACCGCCGCGCCGATCAGCGAAGCAATCCCCGCACCCAGCGACAAGGCGGCCGAATAGACCCCGATCGGGGTCCCGCGCTTTTCGCGTGGGAAGCTGTCGCTGATCATCGACATGGCGGACGGGCTGAGCGTCGCCTCGCCGACCCCCACACTCATCCGCGCCACGAACAGCCCGCCAAAGCCCCGCGCCAGCCCGGATGCGGCGGTGGCGATACTCCACAAGGTGATGCCAGCCGCCACGATCCACGTCCGCCGCGCTCGATCGGCCAGCCACCCCAGCGGCACGCCGATCGTCGCGTAGAACAGCGCAAAGGCGGGGCCGAGCAGATAGCCGATCTTCTCATCGCTGAAATGCAAATCGGCCTTGATCGGCTCGATCAGCAGGCCAAGGATATAGCGGTCCACGAACGAAAAAACGTACGCCAAAGTCAATAGCGTAACCATCGTCCAGGCGGTGCGGCTGCTGGGATAGGGGGCCTCCGTCATGCGTCGCCCAAAATCTTGTAGATGACGATCAGGTTGTCGTCGAAATCGACAATACCGATCTCACGGCCGATGCGGCCGTCCTTGGTCTTCAGCACTTCCTCGCCATACACCGTCAGGCCCAGCGCGCGGGCACCCGCAATCACCCCATCGGGATCATCGATTTCGAGCACTATGGCGGAACGGCGTGGATGGGGCAGGGGGGCGATCTCCACGCCTTTCACCTCGGTCAGCGCCATCACCCGTTCCTGCGTGTCGGTGGATAGCACGCAAAACCGCATCACGGCGGCGCGCGGGATGTCGAATACCGCGTAGGAATAGCTGTCCGGGTTGGGCGGCAAGGTGAAGGTCACATCGAAGCCCAGCACGCCCTGATAAAAGCGCAGTGCCCGCTCCAGATCTGCGACCACATGGTTGCCGCGTTGAAATCTTACCCCGCTCATCGCCATTCCCCCGGTTCGCCACGCACGCTGCAGAGTTGCGTGCCGATATTGCCGCCTGTGTAAAGTTTGGCGAGGGCAAGCGGCATGCGCTCGAAGCCCTGTTCGATGTCCTGTACGGGGCGAAGCCGTCCATCGTGAATATAGCTGGCCAGTTCGTCCATCACCACGTCCCAGCGATCGAGGTGGTTATAGACGAAAAAGCCCTGCATTCGGCTGTCGGTGCGGCGAAGGAGCGTATAGTTGGTCAGTGCATAACCGCTGTCAGCGGCATATTCGCTGATCGATCCGCACAGTACGATCCGGGCGCGCATCGCCAGCCGCTCGAGCACTGCCGACAGGATATCGCCGCCGACATTGTCGAAATACAAGTCGATTCCGTCGGGCCGATGGGTTGCCAGGGCGACCGCGACATCTTCGGCCTGATAATCGATCGCGCCCGAACAGCCGAGTGTGCGGATCGTGGCGCATTTTCGCGCCCCGCCGGCGATGCCGACGACATCGCATCCGGCGACATTCGCCGCCAATTGCGAAACGATCGTACCGACGCCACCAGCTGCGCCCGACAATATCATCCGGTCTCCCTGTCGCGGCTCGCCGCAGGCGAACAGCCCGGCATGCGCCGACAGGCCGGTCATGCCCAGGAGCTTGCAGCTCAGCATCGCTGGCAGGCCCAGCGGACGGCAGCGGAACATCTTCTCGCCGGTCGTCATGGCCGAGACCTTGTAGGTCTGCCAGCCGAGCTGCCCCTGCACGATCTCGCCTTCGTGCCAATCGGGATGGCGCGATTTGATGATCTGCGCGACGCCGCGGCCGTGGATCACGTCGCCAGGGTACAACGCTGCCTCCCCGGCCGCGCCGCCGCCTTGCATATACATCCGCATCACTGGCGCCAGACCGAGATACAGCGTCTTCAGCAGCACTTCGCCAGGCCGAGGCTGCGGGATGTCAGCATCGTGCCAGACGAAATCTTCCGGTGTTGGCAAGCCGGCAGGTGCGCGCGCCACGCGCCATTGGTAATTGGCGTCGTCGTCGATTGCGCGGCCGGCGGCAAGCGCCTCGAATCCCGCAAGGGCGTTCATGAAACGCGTTCGTTCACTTCGAAGAAATAGCCGTCTGGGTCGAAAAAGCTCGCCCCCACCATTGCCTGTTCTTTGCCGTCGAAGCCGGTGACCGTCCAGTCGCGCGGTTCGCTGTGGATTCGGCTGCCGGAAGCGCGCGCGCGTTCCGTGGTTGCTCGGCAATCGCGCGCGGCGACGACAAAGATCGGCGCCCCAAAGGCGATGCGCGTCGGTAGCTCCGGCGGTGCCTCCAACGGCGGATCGACCCACTGCAGGAGACCGATCATGCCGATCAGGTCGTCGGCACATTTCAGGATAATCAACCTTGTCTGGTCACCCTTCTTTCCCGCCGCCAGTTGCGTGCCGGAAAGCGTGAAGGGCGTGTCCATTACCCGCGTCATGCCGAACACCTGTTCATACCATACGGCACCACGCTCCGCATCGCGCACGATGAGCGTCGTGCGCTTGATGATGTCTGGTTCAGCCATTGATTTTGGCTGACTCGATCAGCAGCACCTGGCAATCGGCGATACCCGCGCGCAGCTTTTTCACCTCGGCATAATCGGGCGAGTTCCAGAACGCCTCGGCCGCCGCCCTGTCGCGCCATTCGGAAATCACCATCGACGCGCCCCCCTCAAGCCCATTGGCGCCGAAATCGCCCTCGAGCAGCGTCGCGCCCGGCGCGCGCAGCACATATTTGCCCCCGAACTGCTCGACCAGCTTGCCCGCTGCCATGCCGTAGCCGTTGATGAAGGCATCCCGGTCGGCGATCTTGGCGGTGACGATCATATAGGCAGGCATTGGCGATCTCCCTCAAACGCTTGATTATTTCGGCCAGCGCGCCTTGTCGGCCAGATATTTGCCCGCATCCTCGATGCTGGTCGGCTGGTAGCTGCTGAACAGGCCGGGCGGATATTTCGATCGGTATGCCGCGTACACCGGCATCACCAGCTCGCTATGGACGACCGGCTGGCGGTGCCGCGCGCGGAAATCCTTGATCGGGATGCGGTGGGTGACGAGCGTTTCGAACGCCGTCGGCGCACTCGCGACCATCTCGCCCAGCGGGTCATACACCGCACTGCCGCCACCGCCGGCATCCTCGAAATACAGGCCGTTATTGGGGGAGGCGGCATTGTTCGCGATGGCGGTGTAGACGCCGTTATACATCGCGGTCGCCTGGATATCGGCGGGGGTGAAGCCACCGGTCGCGGTGCGCAGGATCACCTCCGCGCCCTTCATCGCCATGGCGCGGAACAGTTCGGGCTCGCGCTGAACCTGGCTGGTCGACAGATTGCCGATCGGCGTGCGGGCGACCGGCACCACCGCGTCCTGCCCATACATCTCCACGAAGCGATCGAGCACATCATAGGTTGTCGTCGTGAACAACTCGAAACCGAAGAACACACCCTTGATGTTGCGCGCCTTCCAGTGCCGGTCAACGATGCGGCCCTGATCGTCCATGATTGTGGTGATCGACAGCAGATTATCGGGCCAGGCGGGATCGCGCACATAGGAACCGAACACCAGCCAGGTACCATATTGCCGCGCCTTTTTGGCCAGCGCCTCGGTCTCCTCGCCCGGCAGCTCGATCGCCACGCGCCGCGCTTCGGCAAGCGACCATTTGTAATTATAGCCGGTAATTGGAAATTCGTGGAAGAAAAGCAGGTCCTTCTTGCCCGAAAAGCCCGATGCATAATCGATCAAGTCGCACATATGCTGCACATTGGCGCGGCGGCCTTTTTCCGGGGACGCAGCATCAACCGCGATGACGCGCGATTGAACCACGCCCAGCGTCCAAGCATCTTTGGCCAGCGGTACTGTGACATAGCGGCCATCGGTGGTCAGCGAAAGCGGTGGAGCTGCTGATGCAGATGCCACGCGCGCCGTGGCAGGGACAGGCGTGGCGGCCATGCCGGCGGCCAGACCGGCCCCCGTTGCCAGTCCTGTTGCCAGTAATGATCGACGCGACAGCTGGTTGGCCTCGTCCATATCCGCACGCTCCCCTTGTTCAGTGTGTCGCTCTGGCAACACATCTCGACTCGTTGCACGTCTGTGATAATTTGTCTGGACAAATTATGCATCAAATGAAAGTCTGTTGCGTCGAATAAGTCTGGGGGGATCAAATCATGCGTCTTGTTTTTCGTGCAGGCCTGATGGCCGCAACCATCTTGAGCCCGGCGGCCGCCTTTGCGCAGGCGGCACCTGCTGATGACAAGGCGGCCAATGCGCCGCAGGATATCATCGTCACCGCGCGCAAGACGTCGGAGAAGCTCCAGGACGTCCCGGTCGCTATCACTGCTTTTACCGCAGACGATATCAAAGCGGCCAAGATTGAGCGCCTGTCGGACATTGCCAAGCTGACGCCTGGCCTCAATTTCACGCCCCTGTTCGGCGCGCAGAATCAGCTGCCGATCATCCGTGGCGCGGCGCAGACCTTTGGCCAGCTCAATGTCGGCGTTTTCCTTGATGGTATCTATTTGTCGGGCAAGGCGGGCGTCGATCTCGAGCTCAACGATCTTGAGCGGGTCGAAGTGGTGAAGGGGCCGCAATCGGCGCTCTATGGCCGCAATACCTTTGCCGGCGCGATCAACTATGTGACGAAGCGCCCGACCGCCGATCTTACCGCCAATGCCGAATTTACGGGCGGCACCAACGGCCTGGTCAAGGGCGTCGCCAGCATCAGTGGTCCGCTTAGCGACACATTGCGCTTTCGCGTGGGCGGCTTTTTTCGGCAGTTCGATGGCTTCTATACCAGCTCGATCGATGGCGGGAAGGTTGATTTCGCGCAGAATTATGGTGGCATCGGTACGCTTGAATGGAAGCCGGACGAGGCCTTCACCGCGACACTGCGGTTCAGCTATTCCAAGGAGAATAATGGCCAGCCGCCATCGAGCATCGTCCGTACCAATGCCGCCCCGGGCATACCGGCCGGCGGATCGGCAACCCAGCCGCGCAATCTGCTCTATATCGGCGAAGTGCCGGCGATCCCGCGCAACGGCGTGACCGTCAACACGCGCAGCTCGCCGGGCTTGCCTGGCGGCAGCTATGGTGATCGCGAGGAATCGATTCGCGGCAGCGCCGATCTCGAATATGATTTCGGGCCGGTCACGCTGACGTCGATCACCGCCTATGCCAAGCGCAATGCCGAATATACGTTCGACGGCGATAACACGATCTGCGATCGCACTGGCGGCTGCCCCAGCTTCGGCTTCCCGTTCGCGCCTGCCATTCCGATCGGCTCGAGCGCCTTCAGCCTATCGAGCAACAAGGGCTATTACCGCGATATAAGCCAGGAAATCCGGCTGGCCTCATCCGGTAAGCAGGTGATCGATTGGCTGGTCGGCTTCTATTATTACGACAACATCAATGTTGGCGTCGATCGGGGCTTCAGCCCTACCACAACGGCCGGGCCCACTGCCTATTCGGCGTTCAATCCCAATTATTCCTATCCTCTGGTCCGGCTGACGACCAAGAGCTATTCGGGGTTTGGTTCGGCCTCCTGGCATGCCACTGACAAGTTCACGATCAGTGGCGAAGTACGCTATGAAAGCGAAAGCCAGAGCTTCGCACAATGCCCGACCTATTATGCCAACCCATCGGCGACACCGCCGGCGGGAGTGGTTGGCTGTGGCGCGACGCCGTCGCCGATCGTCACCTCCGCCGCGAACCCCTTTACCGGCGCGGTCACGGTGTTCCCCAGCCCGGCCGGCACTGCTGCGGCGACAGCGTTCACCGCAACGAACCAGACCTTCAGCTTCGTCACGCCGCGCGCGATCCTCAGCTACAAGGTCGATCCCGATGCGCTGGTCTATGCCAGCTATGCCCGTGGCGCGAAGACCGGGGGCTTCAACACCGGGCTCAACGTCTTTGCCAATCAGCGCGCCTATCAGCCGGAAACGACCAACAATTATGAAGTCGGCCTGAAATCACGGCTGTTTGATCGGCAGTTGCTGTTCAACGTCGCTGGCTATTATACCGATTGGAACAACCAGCAGGCGGTTTGCCAGAACCCGGTTTCCGCTGGCGGCTCCTCCACCAACCGATCCTATACCTGCAACGTCGCGGCGGCGACGATCTATGGCATCGAAGTCGAAACGGCCTATCGTTTCAACGATGTCTTCTCAGTCGTCGGGAACTATGCGTGGACGCATGCGCGGTATGACAGATTTGTCGATGATTCGCTGGCCCAGAACCTAACGCTGGCCGGCTTGCCGCCGATCAATTTCAACGGCAAGTCGTTGCCCTATGTGCCCGAACACAAGTTCCTGATCAGCCCGCGCATCGATGTGCCGACAACGGGTGACATCAAGCTTCAGGCGCGTGCGGACATCGTCTACCAGTCCAAAACCTTTGTGCGTGCCGACAATCTTCAAAATTTCGGTGACAAGGCGACGGTCGATTTCCGCGTGACGGCAACGAACGGTGCCTGGCGCTTGCAGTTCTTCGTCGACAACGCATTTGACGACGCATCGCCAGTCGCCGGCGTCCGCTTCTTCGATACGACCAATTATTTCGTGTCGGCCCCGCTCGTCCAGGGCGCGCAGCGTCGGCAGTTCGGCGTTTCGCTCGGCTATAATTTCTGATCGCTTAACCCGTACCAGCCATGAAAAACCCCGCCGGTTACCGGCGGGGTTTTTTTGTTGGGCATGCTGGTTGAAGCACTCGATCTAGTTAGTGGCCGGTCCCTTTTTGGCAGCATCCAGCCGCTTCTTGAACACCGTCCAGGTCGTCTCGTTAGGGCGGGTATCGTCCACTGGCGGCGGCGCGATATATGCCGGGTAGCGCGCGGCAATCTCATCACGGATCACCGCGGGCAACTCGGCATAGCTTTTCAACTTTGCTCCCATCGCATTGAAGACGATGTTTCCGTGCCGGCCGCGCATCTTCATCCACGGCATCCAGTCCGAAATCCGAACCCAGGAGACTGACGGATAGGCGGTGGCATTCCTGGTATCGAGCAATTCATCGGCACGCGCTGCGAAATCGAAAATCTCCATCGCGTGATATTTGCTGCCGACGAAATCCTGATAGTCACCGCCCAGCGGATTTTCATAGAAGAGCGGCACTTCGACCGGCATCTGGACCCATTGGCCCATGCGTTGCATCTTGATCGAATAGGGCCTGCCGTCTGTTCCCATCGGGTAGCTCGGGCGACTGTTTACCGGATCATTGGCGATGTGCATCACCTCCACCTTCTCGCCGGTCCAGGGATTGTCCCACGTCCGAACGATCGCGCCCGTCTTGGGGTCGGTGAAGAACATCACCTCGCGGCTCACCTGGCGAAAGCCGGTGCCGCGCTTGGGATCGGTTACGGCTACGCATTGGCGGATATTCATCCCCTCGCCACCGAACAGCAGCCGGTCGGGCTCGCCCTCGATCCGTGAATAGATCCGGCCGGACCAGTAATAGACCGCCGGCTCATTGTCCTTGGCACCGCACTGGGTGCGCTTCATGATCTCGACGGCATCGGCGGGAATGGCCGGATCGAGCTGGCGCGCATTCGCTGCCGATCCTGTGGCAATCGTGATGATGGCAGCCGCCACCGACATCGTGATTCTCATTTTTCTCTCCCCGGCATCCGCATTAATCCCGGCATAGCGGATAAACATCGGAAAGAAAATATGTCCGGACAAATTGCATGCCGATAGCCGCCAAGCCTTGCTGCTAACGGGGCGACAAGACGGGATCGAGTGCAGCCGCTGGCGACTTGCTTATAGGCCGTCATATTCGATGGCGGCTGCAGCCGCGCCTGACATCATGAATCCAATCGGCCGTTCGCTTTCTTCCTGCAAATGGGCGATCAGGCTGGCGGTGCGAGCGAGGAGCGAAATGCCCTTGAGCGCGCCGAGCGGAAAGCCGACATCGAGCATCACTGCTGGAATCGCGCCGTTGACGTTGATCGGCAGCGCTCGGCCAAGCGCATCGGGCAGGGCATCGCGGATCGCGTAGAGCATCGTGATGTGATCGCCGACAATCCCGTGCTGTTCGGCAAGCTGAAGCAGCAGCAGCGCGCGCGGATCGCCGCCGGCATGCTGCGGGTGGCCGAAGCCCGGAATGGCCAATTTGTCGGCGCGCAACCGGCGGATGCCGGCGCTGGCGACGGCGGCAAGGCTTGCGCCATCGTTCGTTCCCGCCACCAATTCGGCATAGAATCGTCCGGCAACCTCCGCGCTGCCGAGCACCACTGATCCGCAGCCGAGCAGCCCCGCGGCGACGGCGCCGTGAAAGGCTTCGGGCGCGGCAGCATAGGTCATGCGTGCGGCAACCACACTGGGAACAAGGCCATGTTCGGCAATCGCCGCCAGCACGGCATTGGCAAAGAAGCGCTGCACCTCGGTTGGCGCGCTGCCCGTTACCAGCAACCAGAAATAGCTGGTGAAATCCATCTGGCCGATAATCTCGCCGCAAAGATCACGGCCGCGCACGGTAATGCTCGCCGCGTCCGATGTGCAAATCGCCGAATAGGGCGCATCCTGCTTGCCAATCCGCATCGCCTGCAACCTCTTCTGCAAAATGGGGTCGATTGTCGGGACCGCCTGTTAATTCGATTTACGAAGTTGATTTCGTATATCGAACTTTCTATGGCAGCCGCTAGGGAGTAGTCAACATGGCCAAGCCGCTCGCCGATGTCACGGTGCTTGAAATGGGGACGTTCATTACCGGCCCTGCAGCGGGCATGCTGCTCGCCGATATGGGCGCCGACGTCATCAAGATCGAGCGCCCCGACGGCGGCGATCCGTTCCGTGCGTTCAACGGTGGTTTGTACAGCCCGCATTTCCAGACCTATAATCGCAACAAGCGCTCGATCACGATCGATACCCGCGCCCCCGATGATCTGGCGGCTTTCGACCGGATGATCGCCGATGCCGATGTCTTCATCCAGAATTTTCGTCCCGGCGTGGTGGAAAAACTCAATGTTTCGCCCGAACGGCTGCGCGCGATCAATCCCAGGCTGATCTATTTGTCCATTTCCGGGTTCGGCGCGACTGGCCCAGACCGTGACCGGCCCGCCTTCGACACGGTAGCGCAGGCGGCGAGCGGCTTCCTGCGGCTATTGGTCAATCCTGCCAATCCGCGCGTGGTCGGTCCGGCGCTCGCCGACGCCATTACCGGCTTTTATGGTGCTTATGGCGTGCTGGCGGCGCTTCACGAGCGCGAGGCGACGGGCAAGGGACGCCTGGTCGAAGTCTCGATGTTCGAGGCCATGGCGCATTTCAACCTCGACGATTTTACGCATTACCTTTCCGAAGGTGAGGTGATGGGCCCGTATAGCCGCCCGAATGTTTCACAATCCTATGTGTTTCAGTGCAGCGATGGCGGCTGGATCGCGCTGCATATGTCGTCGCCGCCGAAATTCTGGGAAAACCTGGCTCAGGCCGTCGGCCAGCCCGATATGCTGGCGCGCCCCGAATTCGCCAGTCGCAGTGCGCGGATCGCCAATTACGAGCAGGTTGCAGGCTTTCTTGCACCGATTTTCGCGACCCGGCCGCGCGCCGATTGGTGCACGACACTAGAGCAGCTCGAAGTGCCGCATTCACCGGTCTATTCGGCCCCCGAAGTGATTGCGACCGATCAGGCGCGGCATCTGCAGCTATGCGTCGAGGACCCGGCCGGCCCACATGGGCCCTTCCGAACGATCCGGTCGCCGGTCAGCTTTGATGGCGAGCGTATGCTCGATGTCAGCGCACCGCCGACGCTGGGCCAGCACAATGCCGAATTGGTCGATCAGGCGGCAAAGGTTGCCGCAGCCGAGTGAGCCGCATCGGCACTGCCAACCGCTTGCCCTGCGTCGGCAGGGTCAGTAACGCGGGCCATGGCTGAACCCGCGAAACCCCCGAAGGACAGCGAGTATCTCTCGACACTCGAGCGGGGCCTGCGGGTTTTACGGGCGTTCGACTCGGCCCATCCGGAAATGCCGTTGAGCGAGGTCGCGCAGTTGACCAAACTCAGCCCGGCAGTGGCCCGGCGATGCCTCAACACGCTCGTCCAGCTTGGCTATGTGGCGCAATATGGTCGCAAGTTCCTGTTGCGTCCCGAGGTATTGAGCTTCGGCACCAGCTATTTGTCGTCGATGAATGTCGATCAGGTCGTGTTGCCGCCGTTGCAGCGGGTCCGCGATGATACCGGCGACAGCTCGTCAATGGCCGTGTTGTCGGGCGATGACATTCTGTACGTGGCGCATGTATCGACCAATCGGCGAATTCGCGTCGGCGCGACAGTTGGCACGCGCTTTCCGTTGCATGCCACCTCGCTTGGCAAGGTGCTGCTCGCCTTTCAGGACCCGGCGATCATTGCGGCCTATTTTGATCGGGCGACACTGACCCGTTTTACCGAGCATACCGTGACCTCGCGTGACGGGCTGGAGGCGCGGCTCCAGCGTGCCCGCACGACGGGCTATGACTCGGCGCTCGACGAGCTCGATTATGGGCTCGTGTCGGTCGCCGTGCCGGTGCTCGACGCCCAGCGCAGGATTGTCGCCGCAATCAACTGCTCGACCTCGACCACGCGCATTTCCCAAGAGGAACTGGTGCGTACTCGATTGCCATTGCTGCGCGATGCGGCGGCCGAAATCGGCAGCGCGCTGCAACGCTGGCCGGCGCTGATTCACTCGCTCCATCAGAACTAGAGTCGTTCACTTAACCGTCGCGGTGATGGGTGTTCACCCAACGCCGGCTAGTCGCTTGCGGCATGTCAAAATCTTCGCATATCGAACTTGACTTCGAATTACGAAGTAACTTAGTCTGACGAGGGTAGAATCGGTGCCGTAACGCTTGGCCACAAGGCCAGGCACGCACCGATCTTTGGGGGAGGACATTTGGTGAAAAAGCCCGCTATTTGGACACGCGCCGTGCTTGCAGGATCGATTTCGGCTCTGGCGCTCGCCGCAGCCTCGCCTGCGCTGGCGCAGGATGCGCCGCCCGCGGCGCAAGCCGAAAACGATGCCAATGCCATTGTCGTCACTGCGTTGCGGCGCGACACCCGCCTTCAGGACACGCCAGCGACGATCACTGCTTTTGATGCAAAGACGATCGAAGCTGCCGGTATCGACAAGCCTGCGGATTTCATCGGGCTGACGTCGAACGTCCAACTGATCGAGACGCAGAATGTCGGCAATGCCTTTGTCATCATCCGCGGTATCACCCAAAACCGCAATTCGGAGCCTTCGGTCGCGGTCGTCGTCGACGGGGTGCAGCAAGTCAACGCCGCCGAATTCAACCAGGAACTGTTCGACATCGAGCAGATTGAAATTCTCAAAGGGCCGCAGGGCGGCCTCTACGGGCGCAACGCGATTGGCGGCGCGATCGTCATTACCACCAAGGAGCCGACCGACAAGCTAGAAGGACGGATCATGGCCGGGATCGACAACGGCTTTGGCTATACAATCCGCGCCGGGCTGAGTGGTCCGCTGGCTGATACGTTGAAATTCCGCGTTTCGGGCTCGTGGCGCGATACACAGGGCTATATCCCCAACACGTTTCTCGGCAAGGACGCCGATCCGGTGAAGGATTTCTCGATCCGCGGCAAACTGCTGTGGCAGCCAACCGACAATTTCAGCGCCGATCTGCGCGGCTTCGTCTCGCTGCTCAAGACCCAGGCCTTTTACTACAACATCGTCAACGACGTGAACGACGTCAGCCTGCCGGTCCGGGTCAACAATGCCGGTATCGATAACCGCGATATCTACAACGTCTCGCTCAAGCTTGATTACAAGGCCGACTGGGGGTCGATCCGGTCGGTCACATCCTATGACAAGGTCAGTGAAATTCTGACGGGCGATGCGTTCGACTTCCTGCCGATTCCGGAATCCTTGCTGTTCCGCTTTTTCGGCTTCGATCTCAACCAGAGCCAGTTCTTGGACGTCAAGGCGATCAGCGAAGATTTGCGCATCTCCTCCCCCGACAACCAGCCGTTTGAATGGTCGCTGGGGACCTACCTCATTCACACAGATCGATATATTTCGACCGGCAATCTGGTCGACACCGGTAACGGCGTCACCGCGGTATATCGCACCCCCAGCACCAACCCGCTCAATCCGCAGGCAACCTTCCTCGCCGATAGCCAGAGTAATTTCGCCTGGGCGATTTACGGCTCGCTTGGCTATGAATTTTCAAAGGCACTGCGGATCGACGGATCGCTTCGCTATGATCGTGATAACCGCAGCAACACCACGCTGACGCCCGCCGCCTTCATTCCGGTCGTCACCGGTTTTCCGGCGGGCACCCCCGGCCAAGTCCGCGACCGGTCGTTCTCGGCGTGGCAGCCCAAGGTGACGATCACCTGGAAGCCTGCCAAGAATCTGACGCTGTATGGCGGCTATAGCCGTGGTTTCCGGTCTGGCGGCTTCAACCAGACCGGCGTTGGGGCGGTTGCGGCGGGCACCGGCGTCGTTGGTGTCGGGGATATCTATCAAGCCGAAACTGCCGACACGTTTGAAGTGGGCTTCAAGAGCACCTTGTTCGACAACCTGCTGACCTTCAACGGCAGCGCCTATACGACGCAGTCGAAGAACGGTTATTTCTTTGTCTTTCTGGCTGCCAACTCGACGCAGAATCTGGGCAATGTGCCCGAGACGCGGCTGCGCGGGTTCGAGCTTGAAAGCGCGATCCATCCGGCGCGCGGGCTCGATTTCAATGTCGGGCTTGGCTTTACCTATTCGAAGATCAAGAGTTTCCCCGATCCGAGCGTGATCGGCAATGAAGCGCCCTTCATCTCGCGCTACACGCTAAATGTCGGCGGGCAATATGAAACGCGGATCAATGGCGGCGACCTGAAGGCGCGGATGCGAGTCGATTATCGGCGCACCGGCCGTACCTGGTTCGACGTGACCAATTCGACGTCGCGCAACCCGGTCGATCTGGTCGATACTCGCTTCTCGCTTGATGCCGGCCAATGGACGTTGACGGCCTTCGCCAGCAACCTGTTCGACAAGAAGTACAATGCCGAATTCTCGCCGGGTGGTTTCGTGTTCAAGGCCCGCCCGCGCATCTATGGGCTCGAAGGAACGATCAAGTTCTGACGCGCTTGCAATAAAGGACCTGCCCCGTGACCCGTATTCTGATCCTCTATTATTCGTCCTATGGCCATATCGAGGCAATGGCTCAAGCCGTGGCGGCAGGGGTGAACGGCGTTGCGGGGTGCGAGGCGGTCCTGAAACGGGTGCCCGAAATCATGCCGGAGGCGCAGGCGCGCGCCGCCGGCATGAAGCTCGATCAGGCAGCGCCCTTCGCAATCCCCGATGAGCTGGCCGATTATGACGCGATCATTTTCGGCACACCAACGCGCTTCGGCAACATGGCCGCGCAGATGCGCAACTTCCTCGATCAAACCGGCGGGCTGTGGGCGCGCGGGGCGCTGATCGGCAAGGTCGGCAGCGTTTTTGCCAGCACGGCAAGCCAGCATGGTGGCCAGGAAACGACCATTACGTCGTTCCACACCACGTTACTGCATCACGGCATGGTCGTGGTCGGCTTGCCCTATAGCTTTGCCGGCAATACGATCATGACCGAGATTAGTGGTGGTACGCCTTATGGGGCGACGACCATTGCCGGTGGCGACGGCAGCCGGATGCCCAGCGACAATGAACTTGCAGGGTCGCGCTTCCAGGGCGAGCATGTCGCCAGAATTGCCCAGAAACTCGCCGCCTGACCGGCGACTTGCCGACTTGACCCGATAGGAGCAGCTCCGATGACCGCGTCCCTTCCGAACCGCCTGCACCATACTGCCTATGTCGCCAAGGACCTGGAGGCGACCCGCCATTTCTATGAGGATATCCTGGGCTTTCCGCTGGTGGCCACCTGGTGCGAGCAAGAGGATCTGTTCGGCAAGGAGCGGACCTATTGCCATTGCTTTTTCGGGATGAAGGACGGCAGTGCACTGGCGTTCTTTTCCTTTGCACATGCGGATGATCAGGCTGAATTCGGCCCCGATCTGCCCTCAAGTCCGTTTCGCCATATCGCGCTGAACGTTGATGCCGCCGCACAGGCGGAGCTTGAGCGCCGCATTACCGATGCCGGCATCGAACCGCCCGGCACCTATGTCCTCGAACATGGCTATTGCCGGTCGGTGTATGTGGTCGATCCCGACGGTATGATCGTCGAATTCACTTGCGACGCGGCCGGGTCCGACCAGATCAACGCGGCGCGGCTGAAGGATGCTCATGCCGAGCTCAAGCGCTGGCTGGCCGGCGACCACCGCCCCAATAATGACGTCCGGCATCTGCTCGAACCGGCGCAGTGATGATCGCGCCCTACGGCCCTCGCGCGGCCGAACGCTGAGCCATGGCGTGTGCGGCGCTGGCGGCGCGCGACATGATGATCGATGTCGATGATGGCGCGCTGGCGACGCTGATCGCCGGTGGCGGGCCGACGCTTGTGATGCTGCACGGCTGGACGCTCGATCACCGTAACTGGCGGCCGCAATTGCCTTTGGCTGATCATCTGCGGCTGGTGATGCCCGATCGGCGCGGCTTCGGTCGCTCAATCGCACCGGCCGACCTGGCGCGGGAATGGCAGGATATCGATCAGCTGGCGGGGGAGGGGCGCTTCGTGCTGGTCGGGCTGTCGCAAGGTGCTGTCGTTGCGCTCGATTATGCGCGCCGCCGGCCCGAACGACTGGCCGGGCTCGTGCTGGTCGGCGCGCCGCTCCACGATATTGTGCCGCATGATGACGAGGAGGATGTCATCCCGCGTCGTCAATATGCCGATCTGGTCCATGCCGGTCAGCTCGCGACGATGAAGGCGCTGTGGGCGGGGCACGCGCTGGTTCGCACGACTATGGCTAGTCGGCCGCTGCTCGAGGCAATGCTCGACAGCTATGACGGGCGCGACCTGAAAGCCCCGGCGGGCGGCGTTGCGATTGCCGCTGCCGACATCGCCGTGCTGACCATGCCAGTGCTCGCGATGGCGGGGGCAGGGGACACCGCCTGGCGGCGGGACGTTGCCCGGTTCATCGGTGCCACCGCGCCGCTTGGCAAGGCCATGCTCATCGATGACGCCGGTCATCTTTGCAATCTCGACAATCCGTCTGCGTTCAATGCCATTCTGCGCGATTTTCTCTCGCCCCTGTTCAACTAGAAGGCCTGCTCCATGCTGCTCCCTACCTCGCTTGTCGGCTCCTATACCCAACCCGACTGGCTGATCGACAAGGTCAAGCTGGCGGGTCGCTTCCCACCGCGCGTGCGCGCGACCGAGTTGTGGCGGATCGATCCCGAATGGCGCGAGCAGGCGTTCGACGACGCGACAATCCTGGCAATCCGTGATCAGGAGCGCGCTGGGCTCGACATCATCACCGATGGCGAGATGCGCCGCGAAAGCTATTCGAACCGTTTTGCGACCGCGCTGGAAGGCGTTGACCTCGACAACCCGGGCGTCGCGCTGGACCGCAGCGGCGAACCCAATCCCGTTCCGCGCGTCACCGGCAAGATCCGCCGCCGCCATGCGGTCGAAACGCGCGACGTTGCCTTTCTGCGGGCCAATACCAATCGGATGATCAAGATTACCGTGCCTGGCCCGTTCACCATGGCGCAGCAGGCACAGAATGATTTCTACGCCGATGAAGCCGAAATGGCGCATGACTATGCGGTCGCGGTCAATGCCGAGATCAAGGACCTGTTCGCGGCCGGGGCCGATATCGTCCAGATCGATGAGCCCTATATGCAGGCTCGCCCCGCCAAGGCTCGAGAATTTGGGCTCGATGCGCTCCGCACTGCGCTCGACGGCGTCCGTGGGCGAACCGCGCTCCACATCTGCTTTGGCTATGCAGCGCTGATTCACGAGCGGCCTGAGGGCTATAATTTCCTGCCCGAGCTTGCCGATACCGATCTGTGCGACATCTCAATCGAAACCGCCCAGTCCAACCTCGATTGCAGCATCCTGGAAAAGCTGACCGGCAAGACCATCATCCTCGGTGTACTCGATCTGTCGACGCATATGGTGGAGACGCCTGAGGCCGTGGCAGCGCGAATCCGCCGCGCGCTGCCATATGTCCCCGCTGAAAAATTGGTGATCGCGCCAGATTGCGGCCTGAAATACCTTCCGCGTGACGTTGCCTTTGGCAAAATGCAGGCGATGGCACAGGGCGCGGCGATCGTCCGGGCCGAACTGGCATGAGCGCGGGGCGTTTCCTCACCACCCATGTCGGCAGCCTGCCGCGCGAGGATGATTTGATCGCGCTGATGTTCGCGCGCGAAGAGGGCCTCCCGCTCGAATCCGCCGCCGTCGAGGCGCGGATCGAAGCGGCGGTCGACTATGTCGTCACCAAGCAGGCCGAGGCCGGCATCGACATCATCAACGACGGCGAACAGTCCAAGCCGAGCTATGCGACCTATATCAAGGACCGGCTCAACGGCTTTGGCGGCAGTGGCAACAGCTATGTGTTTGCCGATGTCGAGGACTTTCCAGGCGTCAAGCAGCGCATCTCGGGCGATGCCGGGCGCAAGCATCGCAAGACGCCGGCCTGCAACGCGCCGATCACCGTCAAGGACATGACCGCCGTTGAGGCCGACACCCGCACGCTGCGCGCAGCACTTGCCAAGCATGAAGGACGGCAGGCGTTCATGAGTGCGGCGTCGCCGGGGGTGACCGCGCTGTTCTTCGCCAACGACTATTATGACAGCGACGAGGCCTATCTGTTCGCGCTCGCCGAAGGGCTGCGCCACGAATATGAGGCGATCGCTGCCGCCGGCATTACGGTGCAGATCGATTGCCCTGATCTGGCGATGGGCCGGCACACCCAGTTTCGCGACCTGACGCTGTCGCAGTTTCGCGACCGGATGATGCTGAATATCGAAGCGCTCAACCGTGCCACCGCGAATATCCCAGAAAGCCAGCTGCGGATGCATCTGTGCTGGGGCAATTATCCCGGCCCGCATCACTGCGACGTGCCGTTCAAGGACATCATCGACCTGGTCTGGCGCGCCCGGCCGCACGCCATTCAGTTCGAAGCAGCCAATCCGCGCCACGCGCATGAATTCGAGATGTTTGAAAGTGTCGGCCTGCCGGCGGGCAAGATTCTGATCCCCGGCGTCGTCGAATGCCAGTCCAATTATATCGAGCATCCCGAGCTGATCGCCCAGCGCATCGGTCGCTATGCCGACCTGGTCGGGCGCGACAATGTGATGGCGGGGGTCGATTGCGGCTTTTCCGTCCATGTCGGCTCGGGCGGTGTCGATCGCGATATCGTCTGGGCCAAGATGGCGGTACTGGCCGAGGGGGCCCGGATCGCCAGTGCGCGTTACTGGTAAGACTAGCCGCGGCAAGCCGTGCAACCCGTCAAGACCGCCGCAGCGTCAGGGCAATGCCTGACAGGATAAGCAGGCTGGCCCCGGCCAGCGCACCGGTCAGCGGTTCATGCAGCCAGATCACACTGCCCAACGCGGTGATCACCGGCACCGTCAGTTGCAGGCTGGCGGCGGTAATTGCCGACAGGTGCGGCAACACGCTGTACCAGAGCACATAGCCGAGCGCGGAGGTGATCGCGCCGGCGGCAATCGCCAGCATGATCGCCATCGGTGACCCGCCAACACCCCCGATCGCTGCCAGCGCCATGGCCAGCGGCAGCGTGCCGATGAAATTGCGCGCGGTGCGCGCAACCGGCGCGTCGCTGCCCCGGCCAAGCAGCGTATAGACGCCCCAGGCGATCCCTGCCGCCGCCATAAGCGCAAAAGCGCCGAGCGGTGGTGCGGCAAGGCCCGGGGCGAGCAGCCATGCCAGCCCGCCCAGCGCCACGGCAACGCCCATCGATTGCACCACCGTGATCCGCGCACCCCCGATCATCCCGCCGGCGATGACGGTGATCTGTACCGTGGAGAACAGGATCAGCGCCCCCGTGGCGGCACCGAGGCCGACATAGGCGCGCGAAAAGGTAGCGGCATAGACGAAGAGCGCGGCGATTCCCGGCAGGTCGCGCGCGCCCGGCATCACCACCAACCGCCGCCCCAGGCCGATCGCGAGCAAGGTCGCGCCGCCAGCGCCCAGCCGAATCGCAGCGAAGCTCTCCGGCCCGATGCCGCCCCCAGCCAGTGCCGCCCGGGTCAACAGCGAATTGCCGGCAAATGCCAGCAAGGCCAGAATAACCAGCAGGGCAAGGCGCGTGCGATCCGGGATCATCGTGCCAGGCCCTGTTCGGGCCGTCGGGAAAAGCGCTCTTCACGCACGGGCCGGGCCCCGGCACCGACAGGGCCGTTGTTGGCACCGGGATCGCTCCGGCTGATCGTCACAACTGTGCCCTGGTAACGGGCAACCCTCCGCCGGCTGTCACATCGTCGCCATAATTGGCTGTCAGTCATTGGGTTCGAGCAACAACCAGGTCATCAGCCTTGGCCGATCTTCGGAGCAGATCAGCCAGCGATCGGTGTCGCTCCAGGATTTGAGCTCCTCGAACTGGCCGGGGTCGCGTGGGCCCATGTCAAAGCGCGTCACCCGATGCGTCGCCGCAGCCCGCGCCTGCAAGGCACAACAGTTCGCATCGCCGTCAGCAACCCACGGATGCGTTTCGACAATGATCGTGGCAGTCCGCAGCGCGTCGAGCGTTGCTGCATCGAGAAGGTCGAATTCCCCGCCCTCAATATCGATCAGGATGATGGCGCCGTCGATCGCCCTGGGGGGAATATCGCGGTAAAAACCGCTGGTCGCCTCGCCCCGGATAATCACGCGATCGGCGACGCCGTTGGCAGCAGCATTGCGGGCGATCACCGCCTGTGCACCGGGATCGATTTCGTAACAATAACTGGTCGCAAACCACCCGGCGCGCAGCACGCCCACGCCATAAAAGCCATCGGCAGCGCCAAGATCGATAAAGACGCCCCTGCCGGTCTGGCGATCGGCGATCGCCTCGAGCACCTCGCGTTCATACATGCCCAGCAGCATCGGCGCGCGGTATGCCCCAGCCCAGAAGGTTTCCGGCGCCAGCGTCATGCCCGCGAACGGGCCATAGCGGACGGTGAAGTTCAGACGGTGGCTCAAATCTGCCAATAATTTCAGGCGGTGCGCGTAGACCGGATCGATGTGCGGATGCTGCCCGCAGAGACGACCGGCAATTTTGCGGCCCGTTTTGGCCAGCGCCGACCGGAAGCCCGATTGCCGGGTGGCAGCGATGAATTTAGTGACGGCCGCTGTAAAGTTCATGGCCAAGACAATCGCATCCGGCAGGGTTTTGTACAGGCGAATCTGGACACTGATTGCAGCCGACAGGTGCCAATGAGATGGCGGTCGATCGGTTGGTCCGGCTCGAACGGCGGCGGTTGACAATCCTGGGTATGCTGCAGCCAACCACTGAATGGCCGCGTTCTTCCATTCCGACCAATGTCGCCAAAAAGTGCCGAATTCCAACGATTCTGGCTTGACGGTGGTGACCCCTACGGATACCGTTCTGAAATTCCAGAAACCTTCAGAACGTCTCAACCTATTGATCTGAAATGAATTACTTGGAAACTGTCGGGCCAGATCGTCCCACAGTTTCTCGCTAAATCCGGATCAAAACGTGGGACGCGATGTGGGACTTCAGAACGGAGTTTCAAATGGCGTTGACCAGTTTGAGGGTCAAGCATGCCGGACCCGGAAGGCATGCCGACATACACGGACTATACCTGCTCGTTCGCGAAAGTGGAACGCGATCCTGGGTATTGCGGATGCAGCATGCTGGGCAGCGTCGAGACTTCGGATTGGGGCCTGCACACGACGTGTCACTTTCCGATGCGCGTATTCTCGCGGCAAACCTTCGGAAGGCGGTCCGCTCTGGTGTTGATCCGGTTTCCAAGCGCCGTGTAAGCCGTAAATCCGCGCCGACCTTCGAGAAGGTCACTCGCGACTGCTACGACGCTATGAAAGGCGGCTGGAAGGATCAGCGGCACGCTTCATGGATGTCGAGTTTCGAGCGCCACGTTTTCCCGCTGGTCGGCGGCAAGGCCGTGACCGCGATCGACAGTGCAGCAGTTCTGACCGTGCTGGAGCCGATCTGGCTCACCATCCCGGACACCGCCAAGCGCGTACTCCAACGCATCGGCACTGTGCTGGACTACGCCCATATCAAGGGACTGGTGCCGGAGGAGGTCTCCCTACGCTCGGTAACGCGTGGTTTACCCCGTCAAACCCATCAGGTCACCCACAGGGCGGCAATGCAGCATGAAGATGCGTCGGCCTTCATGCGGGCACTTTCGACCCGCCCATCGACGCTGGGGCGCGACGCGCTTCGGCTGACGATCCTTACAGCCGTCCGGTCGAACGAGACCAGGAAGGCGACATGGGCCGAGTTCGACCTCGACAAGGCGATTTGGTCGATCCCGGCTGCTCGGATGAAGATGAAGGAAGCGCACGTCATTCCGCTTGCACCGGCGGCTGTGAAACTGCTGTGGTCGCTGAGGCAGCGCCATCTCGAACTGCATGGGAATGTGACGCCGGAAAGCCTGTTGTTCAGCTTCGGCGGCGACAAGCCGATCAGCGATATGACCATGCTCAAGGTGCTGCGGGACATGAAGATCGACAACGCGACCGTTCATGGCTTTCGCAGCACGTTCACCGATTGGGTGGCCGAGTGCACCGATGCTCCCAAGGAAGTTGCGGACAGACCAGCGGGCGCGGTACTTTCGTGCCGCTGGTGTTCGCCGCAGGCGAAGCATTCCAGTTCGACTGGAGCGAGGACTGGGCGATGCTGGGCGGTCGG
>NCGD01000034.1 GCA_002281535.1 Sphingomonas sp. 28-63-12 | reverse complement strand
CTTCGGTTTCGCTGTGACCGAAGCGCTCGGCCTGATCGCGGCCGTCGTCGCGCTCGCGCTCGCTTTCTCGTAAAACACGCCACTTTTCGTAAGGGGCGGGATCCATGCCACAATTTGAATTTGCAACCGTCGTCTGGCCACAGCTGATCTGGCTCGCGATCTTTTTCGCGATCCTGTATTTCGGCATCGTCCAGTTCACTTTGCCCAAGCTGGGCAAGGTGATGACGGCGCGTGAAGATCAGATGACGGGTGATCTCGCCACCGCGGAGAAGGCGCAGGCCGAAGCAACCCAGCTCGGCGAGGACTATGACGCCGGGGTCGCCGCCGCCCAGGAAGCGGCGCGGGCCCAGCTCACCGCCGCGCGCCTGTCGGCAACGGCGGCGGTGGAAGCCAAGCTGGCGGCCGCCAATACACTCCTCGACGCCAAGGCCGCCACCGCGCAAGCCGCGCTTGACGCGGCACGCGGCAAGGCGCTTGCCGAGATCGAAACAGTCGCAGCCGAAGCAGCAACGGCGATTGTCGAAAAGCTAACCGGCACACGCCCGGCCGAAACCGATGCGGCCGCCGCCGCTCGTGCCGCGCTGGCATAAGGGGCAGACGCGATGATCACTCTCCTTCTCGCGGCTGCCGAAGCGGGCGGCGAAGAACATGGTCCCAAGCTGCTCGGCCTGAGTGCTGAGGGCTGGGTCTATGTCGGCCTGACGATCTTTCTGCTGCTTGCGGTTTTCGTTGCCAAGGCGCCGCAGAAAATTACCGAAGCGCTCGATGCGCGGATCGCCAACACCAAGCGCCAGCTTGACGAGGCGACCGCTATTCGCGCTGAGGCCGAAGCGTTGCTTGCCGACGCCAAGCGGCGCACCGCTGCCAGCGCCGGTGATGCGGCAGCGATCATCGCCCAGGCGGAAGCCGAAGCCAAGCTGATGTTGGCAAAGGCCGAATCGGATGCGACCGACCTGATGGCGCGCCGCGCCAAAATGGCCGAGGACAAGATCGCTGCCGCCGAGCGCGGGGCGATTGCCGATCTGCGCGCCAAGGCCGCTGACGCCGCCACCCAGGCAGCAACGGCCATCATCGCCAATCGTCATGATGCCGGTGCAGACAAGCCGCTGATCGACCGCACCATTGCCGGGCTTGCCCGGATTAATTGATTGCTGTGGGTAAGATAGCGGCGGCCGTTGGCGTGCTGGCCTAGCTCTTGCCGCAATTATGGGCTTTGATCTTCCGGGCGATTCGCGCCCTGATCATCGAGAAAGTCCTTTCCATGAAGCTGATTGCTGCTGTTGCTCTGCTGACGCTCACCGCAACGCCGGTCCTTGCCCAGACGGCGCCTGCCATGCCCGCAACCCCCGCAGCACCGGCGCCCGCAACGCCCGGTGCCGCCGTCACCACCGATTCCAAATTCACCATCGATACGCCGATCGAGCAGCTCGTTGCTGATCCCGCCGCCAAGGCCGTTGTCGAGGGCACGATTCCTGGGTTGTCCTCGCACCCGAGCTTCGACCAGTTCAAGGCGATGAGCCTGACCCAGGTGCAGCCCTATTCGGGCGGCGCAATCACCGATGAGATGATCAAGAAGATCGCAGAGGGCCTTGCCGCCATCAAGTAACCACGTTGCCGCCGGCCGGGTTTTCGGCCGGCGGCACGATTTTCAATAGCGCAGCATGATCCGGCGGGCGATTGCCGGGGCAATATTGTGCACGCTGCTCAACAACTTGGTCATCCCGACATTTGCCTCGTTGCGATCGGCGAGCATCGCCTTCACAATCTGCCGCGCGCAATCATTGACCGGCATTTTCTTGTGAACCTGGTTCGCCGTCATCTGCGTCTCAACGACCGGTGGCAATACTTCCATAACATGGACTTTGGTGCCGGCCAGCTGCGCACGCAGCGCCATGGTGAAGCTGCGCAATCCAGCCTTGGTCGCGCAATAGACCGGCGATGCCTTGTTCGGGGCGATGGCAAGGCCTGAGGTGATGTTGACGATCATTGCCTCGGGCCGGGCGCGCAGCCCGTCGATCAGCCGCGTGATCAGGTGGATCGGTGTGGTCAGGTTCAGCGCGATGCACTGATCGACATCGGCGAGGTCTACCGGCACGGCAATATCATAGGTGGCACCGGTCCCGGCATTGTTGACCAGAATATCGATCGGCCATTGCCGAACGATATCGACGATCTTGTCGCGCCCGGCGTCGGTCGCCAAATCGGCGGCAATCGCCTCCATTCCCTCGACATGCGCGGCGGCAAGCCGGCCGGGATCGCGGCCGCAGATGATCACGCGGCTACCCTGACCGCGCAGCGCCCGCGCCAGCGCGAGGCCAATGCCGTCGGTGCCCCCGGTCACCAGTGCCGTCTTGCCTTGTAGGTCCATCCCGTTCCGTCTCCGTCAATCAAGCCTGGCAATCAATATAGCCGTTGTTGCGCGCGGTGCGCCGTCCTACCTGAAGCCAATGACCGGCCCCCACCAACCCGATCGTTTCAACGAAGACAAGGCCACCTACACAGTTCGTGGATCGGATGCGCCCGATCTTGATGCGGGGGTTGCCGCCATTCGCAATGTGCTGGCGACTCTGCCGTCGCGGCCTGGCGTCTACCGGATGCACGATGCGCGGGGCGACATCCTCTATGTCGGCAAGGCGCGGGCGCTCAAGAACCGGGTGACCAATTACACCCAGGTCGATCGCCTGCCGCGCCGCCTGCAGCGGATGGTGGCGCAGACCCGATCGATGACGATCGTCACCACCAATAATGAGGCAGAGGCACTGCTGCTCGAGGCGCAGCTGATCAAGCGCTATCGACCGGCCTATAATGTGCTGCTGCGCGACGACAAAAGCTTCCCCTTCATCCTGCTGCGCGCCGATCATGATTTTCCGCGCATCCAGAAACATCGCGGCGCGCGGCGGGCGAAGGGCAATTATTACGGCCCGTTTGCCAGCGCGGGATCGGTCAACACCACGCTCAATGCCCTGCAAAAGCTGTTTCTGCTCCGCAGTTGCAGCGACAGTTTCTTCAAGAACCGCGATCGGCCGTGCCTGCTCTATCAGATCAAGCGCTGCTCTGCGCCGTGTGTCGGCCGGATCGCCGTCGACGATTATGCCGAGCTGGTCGCCGACGCAAAGGCGTTTCTGGCCGGCAAGTCGACCGAAGTGCAGGCCAAGCTTGGCCAGCAGATGGAAGCAGCGGCGGCGGCGATGGATTTCGAGTTGGCGGCGATCCTGCGCGATCGGCTGCGCGCGCTGACCTTCATCCAGGGGTCGCAGGCGATCAACGCCGATGGCGTCGGCGATGCCGATATCTTCGCGATGGCCAATCGCGACGGGGTGATGGGCATTCAGGCGTTTTTCATCCGTGGCGGCCAGAATTGGGGGCATCGCAGCTTCTTTCCGGCGCATACCAATGACGTGCCGGAGGACGAGGTGCTGACCAGTTTCCTCAGCCAGTTCTACGAGGAGGTACCGCCGCCGCGTACGATCTTCGTCGATCGCGCGCTGGCCGATAGCGCCCTGCTGGGCGAGGCGCTGGGCAGCGCAGCCGGGCACCGCGTTTCGCTGTCAACGCCACAGCGCGGGGTACGGCGACGGCTGCTTGAACAGGCCAAACGCAATGCCGAAGAGGCGCTCGACCGGCGGCTCGCAGAGAGCACGACTCAGGCGAAGCTGCTGCGCGAGGTTGCCGAGCTCTTCGATCTTGGCGAGCCGCCCGATCGGATCGAAATTTATGACAACAGCCATATCCAGGGCACCAATGCGCTGGGCGCGATGGTCGTCGCCGGGCCAGAGGGCTTCCGCAAGGGCCAGTATCGCAAGTTCAACATCAAGCGGCCCGAAACCATCGCCGGCGATGATTTCGGCATGATGCGCGAAGTCTTTCAGCGGCGTTTCGCCAAATTCTCGGAGGCGGGCGGGCAGGACGAGCCCGCCGACCGCGATGGCGCCGACTGGCCCGATCTCGTGCTGATCGATGGGGGGCGCGGGCAGCTCAACACGGTCAAGCGCGCGCTTGAGGAAATGGGGATCGAGGATATCTGCCTGGTCGGCATCGCCAAAGGGCCGCATCATGGTCGCGACGGGCGTGAAGTGTTCCATCTGCTCGACGGGCGCGAATTCCAGCTGCCGGTCAATGCGCCGGTGCTCTTCTATCTCCAGCGCCTGCGCGACGAGGTGCATCGATTCGCGATCGGTGCGCACCGGGCGAAGCGCGCCAAGGCAATCGGTGCGAGCCCACTCGATGAGGTGCCCGGCATTGGCCCAGCGCGCAAAAAGGCGCTGCTGATGCATTTCGGTACGGCGCGCGCGGTGCGCAATGCCAGCCTGGAGGATCTGCAAAAGGCACCTGGCGTCTCCACTGCTATGGCGCAGGGCCTGTATGATTTTTTCCACGCGCGCTGACGTCGGTCGCCACAGCAATAAAATGTAATTGTCCGAATTCGGAGTTTCTTCATCGTGTGGCATTAAGCGGGGGAAATGGCGACGCCGGTTTTTCTTACCGTCGATATCGAGATCATGTGGCGGCACCATGCCGCCGGACTCGATCCAGCGACCCTCTACGAGCGCTCCTTCGAGCCGGCGGGCGTCGGTGTGTCCTATCAGCTTGAAATGCTGCGCCAACATGATCTGAAGGCGTCTTTCTTCGTCGATCCGATGCCGGCGCTGCTGTACGGGCTCGATCCGTTTCGGCGCGTGATTGATACCATCCAGTCGGCGGGACAGCGCGTCCAGCTCCATCTTCATCCGAATTGGACCGGGGCCAGTCGTGATGACAGGACCGGGACGAATGGCCGTTTTCATCTGTCCGATTATGATCGCGCCGAGCAGGTCGCGCTGATCGAGGGCGCGCGCGATTTGCTGGTCGCGGCGGGGGCGTTGCCGCCGATTGCCTTCCGGGCGGGCAGCTATGCCGGCAACGACGATACGCTGAGCGCGCTTGCCACGCTTGGTTTTGAATATGACAGCAGCCATAACGGCTCTGTCCATCCCAATCCAAGCGCGATTGATTTGCCGGCTCGCCAGATCGCCCCGATTGCGCGTAGGGGATTGATCGAAGTGCCGGTGACGCTGATCGAGGAACGACAGGGAGCCTTGCGAAATTTTCAGATTTGCGCCCTGTCCGCCGAAGAAATGCGGGCCGCGCTCGACCATGCGGTTGAACAGGATCACGCCGTGGTGACGATCGTCAATCACGGCTTTGAACTGGCCAACCGGACGGGGACGAGCGCCAATGCGGTGCATGTCCGTCGCTTTGACACGCTGTGCGCGCTACTCGATGAACGCCGCGATGCCCTGCCGACCCAGCATTTTGCCGATCGCCCGGTGCTTCGCCTTGGCCAGGATGATGCGCCGCTGCGGCCCAGCATGGCGCGACGGCGCTGGCGGCAGGCCGAACAATTATGGTCGAACATGATTTCGGAACGCGCATTATGACGGCGACGCCGTTGCCGCTGCGCTTTCAGGTCGGCGCCCGCACGCTGATGGCGGTGCAGCGCCAGCTGGTGCGCGTGCCTTTGTCGCTGGAAGAAGCGATGGAGGGGCGGTTGCCGGTGCTGCCGCCGCTTGATCGCACCGCGCATGGCTATGCGATTACCTCGCTGCCGACCGATCGCCGCGACGCGATGGCCTTTGCCGGCGGCGGCATGATTGCCTTTGTTCGCCAGCATTATACCCGCCACTTCATCGATCTGACGACGGGGTTCGATGCTTATGAGGCCGGGCTCTCGGCCAATACGCGCTCGGCGATGCGGCGCAAGGCGCGCAAGGTAACGTCGGTATCGGGCGGCGTGCTTGATGTCCGCCGGTTCCGCTCCCCCGATGAGATGACGCGCTTTCACGATGTCGCCCGGCGGATCTCGCTGCGGACCTATCAGGAGCGATTGCTCGGCAGCGGCCTGCCCGATGACGAGGCGTTTCTGCGGGCCATGTACAGCCTGGCGGCGGCCGATTCGGTGCGGGCCTGGCTGCTCTATGTTGCCGGCGAGCCGGCCGCCTTTCTCTACGTCACCGTCCAGCACGGCGTGGTGCGCTATGATCATGTCGGCCATGATCCGGCGTTCAACGATCTGTCGCCGGGCGGCGTGCTGCAGATGGAAGCGCTGCGTGATCTGTTCGCCGAAGGCGGCCTGACCCGCTTCGATTTCACCGAGGGCGACGGCCAGCACAAGCGCCAGTTCGCCACGGGCGGCGTCGCCTGCATCGACATGCTGCTGCTCCGCGCATCGCTGGTCAATCGGTTGACTACGGTCGCGCTCGGTGGCTTTGACCGGACGATGGCGCTCGGTAAACGGGTAACCAATCGGCTGGGTTTGCAAAAGATCGCCAGGCGCTTGCGCCGCTGATTTCGCCGTCCTGCGCGCAGCGGCTATAGCGTCAGCGTGCATATCCGCGCCGAAGCCCTGATTCTGTCGATCCGCGCGCATGGCGAGCATGGCGCAGTGGTGCGCGCACTCACGCGCGAGCATGGCGTGCAGCCCGGCTATGTGCGCGGCGGCCGATCGCGCAGGGTGCGGCCGATCCTGCAGCCCGCCAATCTGGTGCTCGGCGAATGGCGTGCCCGCACCGAGGAACAGCTCAGCAGCCTGACAGTGGAGTTGATCCACAGCCGCGCGCCCTTGTTCGCTGAGCCGCTCCCCGCCGCGGTGCTCGACTGGGCGACGGTACTGACGACCGCAGCGTTGCCCGAATCGCAGCCGTTTGCGATGCTGCACGATGCCCTGACCGGGTTGTTCGAGGCGATCGAGGCCGCTCCGGCGGCGCGGGGCTGGGCGACGGCACTGGTGCGTTATGAATTGCTGTTGCTGGCCGAACTGGGCTTTGGCCTCGATCTGGAGAGCTGCGTGGTCACCGGCGCAACCGACGACCTTGTCTTTGTCAGCCCGCGCAGCGGTGGCGCGGTCAGCCGGGCGGCAGCGGGCGACCATGCAGCGCGGCTATTCCCCTTGCCGGCATTTCTACGCGTCGGTGGCGCGGCCGATTGGCCCAATATTCTGGCGGGCCTGCGCATCACCGGCCATTTTCTGGAGCGCGACGTGCTGGTCGACAAGCGTGCCGAAGCCCTTTCGTCGCGGTCGCGGCTGATCGACCGGCTCAAGAGAGCGGTTGCGTGACGGCGTCGCCCTCGGCAAGGCAGGCCCAATTGATGGGGCTGGGGAACGGGTGTTGACGGCAACGGCGGACATGCTCGAACTGGCGGTCGTCATTCCGACCTTTAACGAGGCGGCGAATGTGCCGCTGCTGGTCGCCCGGCTCGATGCCGCGCTGACCGGGCGCGTCTGGGAAGCGATTTTTGTCGATGATGACAGCCCTGATGGCACCGCCAATGCGGCGCGGGCGATTGCCCGCAGCGACAGCAGAGTCCGCGTGATCCAGCGGATCGGCCGGCGCGGATTGTCGTCGGCCTGTATCGAGGGGATGTGCGCCACCGCCGCGCCGTTGGTGGCGGTGATCGACGGCGATCTCCAGCATGACGAGGCGCTGTTGCCGCGGATGCTCGCCGCGCTTCAGGGGGATGCCACGCTTGATGTCGTGATCGGATCGCGCTTCACCGGCGACGGCGGGACGGGCAAATGGGACCGTGACCGCGTTGCGAAATCGGCCTTTGCCACCCGGCTGTCGCGCTTTGTCCTCAAGGCGGACCTGACCGATCCGATGAGTGGCTTTTTCATGATCCGGACCGATCGGATGCGTGCGCTGGCGCCCAATCTCGCGGCGATCGGCTTCAAGATCCTGCTCGATATCATGACCGGCAGCCCCAAGCCGCTGCGCTTTATGGAATTGCCGTACACGTTCCGCACCCGCGAAATCGGGGAGAGCAAGCTTGATCACGTCGTGGCGATGGAGTTTCTCATTGCGCTCTACGACCGGATGTTCGGTCGCTATGTGCCCGTGCGCTTTGCGCTGTTTTCAGTGATCGGTGCGATCGGCGTGGCTGCGCACATGGCGGTGCTCGCGATCATGCTGGTGCTGGGGACGGCGTTTCTGGGCGGGCAGATCGTCGCGGCCTTTGCCGCGATGACGATGAATTTCTTCCTCAACAATGCGCTCACCTATCGTGACCGGCGCCTGCGCGGCTTCCGGGCGCTGCTTGATGGCTGGGTATCATTCTGCGTCGTCTGCTCGGTCGGGCTGGTCGCCAATATCGGGGTCGCCGGTTTCCTGCACGATGTGCAAAGCGGCACCTGGGCCGCATCGGCGCTGGTCGGCGTGCTGGTCGGCGCGGTGTGGAATTATGCGCTGTCGTCGCGCTTCACCTGGGGGCGGTATTGAGGCTGCAGTTCATCGCCAGCTGAAAAACCACATCCAGTTGAGGAAACTCATCGGCCCGGCGAGCGGCGCTGCCGACAGGATCGGGTAGAAATAGACGAACAACAGCCCTGCGAGCCCGGCAAACCACGCATCGGCATGGCGCAGCCGGCGTTTGCCGAAATGGTCGAATGCCGCCGCGAGCGCGAGACAGAGGAAAATGCTCGGCAGGTAATAATAATAGAAAAAGCCGATCTTCTTGGGGATGATGAGCCAGGGCAGATAAGCGACAATCCACAGCCCGGCGATTGCGCCAACGGCCGCCGCCCGGTCGCGCCACCATGCATAGAGGCACGCGACGACGGCGATCAGCCCGCCCCACATGATCGCCGGGTTCCCGATCAGCAATATGCCGCGCTGGGCGCCGTCGACAGGTTCGTAGAGATACCAGATCGGGCGAAGATCGAGCGGCCAGCTCCACCAGCTCGACTGATAGGTATGTGGTGGCAGCGGCTGGGTCTGCTGGGCATACATCGCCGCCTGGAAGGGGAGCAGCTTGCTGATCGTCATTGCATCGCTGGCGTAGAAAAACGCCGGCAGGAAGGTCAGGAAATAGGCAAACAGGCTTAAGCCGCCGAACAGCGCCGCCGCCGGCAGTCGCCGCCCGCTTAGCACCGGCGCCACTTTTTCATCCGCCAGCAGGATCGCCAGCCCGGCACAGCCGACAAAGGGCACCGCCGACCATTTGGTGCCGACTGCCAGCCCGAACAGCAGCGCCGACAGCGCGATTCGCCGCAGGAGCTGGGGGGCATCGCCCTGCAGCGCCCAGATCATCGCGGCGATGCCGGTGATGACAAAGGCGGCCATGAACCCGTCGAGCATGCCGATTCTTGCCTGCACGAATACGGTGAAATTCAGCAGCGTGAACAGCGCTGCAAATAGGGCCGGGCGGCGCCTGCCGAGCAGCAGCCAGCCAATCGCAAATACCCCCATCACCACGGCACTTGCCGCGATCGTCGAGAAGAATCGCCAGCCCAGGCTGTTGTCGCCGAACAGCAGGATGCCAAGAGCGATGATTTCCTTGCCCAGCAGCGGATGTTCGATGTTGAGCGGGCCGGCCAGTGTCAGCAGATAGCGCGCCGCCGACACATAATGAGTCTCGTCGAACACCAGCTTGTGTGGCCGGGTCAAGTTGACGAGGAAAAGGATCTGCGCGGCCAAGCCGATGCCGATGGCGGTTGTCCAGGGGCGGGCGGCGCGCGACTCGGGGCTCATAAATGTGTCCCTCCCATCATCGGCGGGCAGGTTCAAGCGCTGCCCCCCATTGACGGGGAGTATCCCCGCCCGGCAAAGCAGCGCTCATGAAACGCAGGACCGGACAAGACCGCGACATCACCCGCCATTGGCGCCCGGCCACCCAGGCCGTGCGCGGGGGCACCGCGCGATCGGAATGGGGCGAAACCTCCGAAGCGCTGTTCCTCACTTCGGGCTATGCCTATGATTGTGCGGCCGATGCCGCCGCGCGTTTCGCCGGCGAGCAGCAGGGCATGACCTATTCGCGGCTGCAGAACCCGACGGTCGAGATGCTCGAGGAGCGGATCGCGCTGATGGAAGGGGCAGAGGCCTGCCGGACGATGGCGACCGGCATGGCGGCCATGACCGCGGCGTTGCTCTGCCAGGTGCAGATGGGCGATCATGTCGTCGCCGGGCGCGCTGCCTTTGGCTCGTGCCGCTGGCTGGTCGATAGCTTGCTTCCCAAATTCGGGATCGAGACAACGGTGATCGACGCGCGCGATCCGCAGGCGTTCGATGATGCCCGCCGGCCCAATACCAAGGTGTTCTTTTTCGAAACCCCGGCCAACCCGACGATGGATATCGTCGATTTGAAAGCCGTATGCGATATTGCGCGTACGCATGGCATCACCTCGGTGGTCGACAATGCCTTTGCCACGCCGGCGCTCCAGCGGCCGCTGGCATTCGGCGCCGACGTCGTCGCCTATTCGGCGACCAAGATGATGGACGGGCAGGGGCGGGTGCTGGCGGGGGCGGTGTGCGGCACCGTAGACTGGGTCAACAATACGCTGTTGCCCTTCACCCGCAACACCGGGCCGACGCTGAGCGCCTTCAATGCCTGGGTGGTGCTAAAGGGGCTGGAGACGCTCGATCTGCGCATCCGGCGCCAAAGCGAGAATGCGCTGAAGGTTGGGAAATTCCTCGAAGGCCGGGTACCGCGCATGCTCCACCCGGGCCTGCCAAGCCACCCGCAGCACAATCTGGCGATGAGCCAGATGGAGGCCTGCGGGCCGATCTTCGCCTTTGAAGTCGCGGGCGGTCGCCCCCAGGCGCACGGGCTGCTCGATGCCCTCGAACTGGTCGATATCTCGAACAATATCGGCGATTCGCGCTCGCTGATGACGCATCCCGCCTCGACCACCCATTATGGCGTGTCAGAGGACAAGCGGATCGAAATGGGCGTCACCGAAAATCTGCTGCGGCTGAATGTCGGGCTGGAGGATCCTGCGGATGTGATCGGCGATCTCGATCAGGCGCTGACGGCGGTCGGGTTGTGACGCCGCTGCTGGATGCCCGTGCTCCCGCCTGCGCGGGAGCACTGGGGGCGCGTGTGGGGCCATTCGCATGAAAGCCCTGTTCCCCAATGTCGCTGAGACGCGCGGGGTGATCGTGCGCGTCTCGGTCAGTTATCTGCCCGAACAGTCCGATCCGGCGCGCGGACGCTGGTTTTGGGCCTATCATATCCGGCTGGAGAATGACGGCGCGTTCGCGGTGCAGTTGCTCACCCGCCATTGGATCATCACCGACGGGCGCGGCCAGCGGCATGCGGTGGAGGGCGAGGGCGTGGTTGGTGAGCAGCCGTTGATCGCGCCGGGCAACAGTTTCGATTATGTCTCGGGCTGCCCGCTATCGACGCCGTCCGGATCGATGCAGGGTAGCTATCACATGATCGGCGAGGATGGATCGGCCTTTGATGTCGATATCCCCAAATTCGCGCTGATCGCTCCGGCGGTCCTGGGATGAAGCGCACCCATTTGCCTCTGAACGGTTTGCGCGTTCTCGATGCTGCGGCGCGCCACCTGAGCTTTACCCGCGCGGCCGACGAGCTTGCCGTGACGCCGGCGGCGGTCGGCCAGCAGATTCGCGCGCTCGAGGATACGCTGGGCACGGTGCTGTTCCGCCGCACCACCAAGGGGCTCGAGCTGACGCCGGAGGGTGAGGCCGGGCTGGTCGCGCTGCGGCAGGGATTTCTGGAGTTTGAAGAGGCCGTACGCGCGATGCAGGCCGGGCAGACATCCAAGTCGCTCACCATCGCCGCCCCGCGCGACTTTTCCGAAAAATGGCTGCTGCCGCGCCTCGCTGAGATTGCCCAGGGCGATCCGGAGCTGCGTTTCGTGCTGATCAACGCCGATGAGGCGATCGATTTTACCGAAGCCAATCTCGATCTCGCGATTCGCTGGGGCGAGGGCCCGGGCGAACATGAGGGCGAGGCGCTCGAGTCGGACGGCGTGATTACGATCGAGCGACCCGGCGGCGGTGCCGATACCCGGATTTCGTGGCCTGGCTGCCTCAACGATCCCGACGTATCGCTGGTGCGGGTCGGCGATGCCGGGCTGGCGATCGACGCCGCCGCGCAGGGGCTTGGTCGCGCTACCGTGCCCGAACTGATTGCGGCGCGCGACATCGCGGCTGGGCGGGTGACGGTGATCGGCGATCCCAAGCCCTATCGGATGGGTTATTGGCTGGTCGCGCCGCTGCCGCAATGGCGGCAGAAGAAGGTCAAGACGCTGGTCGAGGCGCTGACGCGGTGAGTGACCCGCCAGTCATCGACGGCGCGCGGGTGCGGCTGCGCCCGCTGGTGGCCGGCGATGCGGTGGCGTTGCATGCGATCTACAGCGACGTCGAGGCGATGACCTGGTGGTCGCACGCCCCGCATGAGCGGCTCGAGGAGACCGAGGCGAAGCTTGCCAAGAACCTGGTCGCCCCTGATTGGCGCGCCTGGGCGATTACGCTGGTCGATGACGACACGGCGATCGGCTCGATCGCCGCGCATGAAAAGCGCCAGGGAAAGGTCGCCGAGATCGGCTATTCACTGGTGCGCAGCCATTGGGGGCAGGGATTCGCGCGCGAATCCGTCAGTCTGCTGATCAGTTTCCTGTTCGAGGTAGAGGGCTATCGCCGCATCTTTGCGGATACCGATCCCGACAATGCTGAATCGAATGGCCTGTTGACCCGGCTCGGCTTTACGCTGGAAGGGCGGATGCGCAGCGAGTGGGAAACCCATATCGGCGTGCGCGACAGCTTCATCTGGGGCCTGCTGGCCGACGAATGGCGGGCATGACAGCGCCAGGACGCGCGCCGCGGCCCGATCTGGACAATCCGGTACAACGCGCAGCCTATCGGCACGAGCTGCGCCAGGTCGCCCGGCCGATCCGCTGGATCGGCCTCGCTTTGGCGCTGGCGGCAACGCTGATGGCGGCGTTGCGCGCGCGCTATTGGCCGCAACTGCCGGTTATCGTGCCGCTGTTTCTGCTCGCCGTCGCCGCGCTGCATCTCGTCGCCGGGGTCGTGATCCGTACCCATTATCATCGGGCGCGGATGCGCGGATAGCCTAGAGCCCGGTGTCGCGCGTCAGATCGACCATTTCGATCCGCGGAATCGGCGATCGCACACGCAGACGGGACCCTGTCACGGTCGTCCATGACGCCGTGAAAGTGTAGCGCTCCACACGCATGGCACTTGGGCTGTCGGTGGCGAGCGGCGCATAACGGCGTCCGGCGATCGACACCAGAATCGGTTTGATCCAGTGGCCATTCGCCTTGGGGCTGATCCGCAGCACTTCGGCCTCGCCCACCGTGCCGGCCGACGTGATCTGAAAACCGATATCGACCCATTGATTATCGACATCGTCCACCGCCAGCTTGGTGATGGTTTCACCATCGCCAAATTCGCGGCCCGACAGTTCCGGCTGCTCGATCTTGGGGGCATACAGCAGAACGGCAGCCGTTCGGCCGCGGCCAAGCTCGCCAAATTTTTCGATCAGCTGATCGGCGGCGGCCGCGTTGCCGCGCGGGATCGTCAACTGCGCTTTGAGCAGCTTTGCCGCGTTTGCAAAGGGCGCAAGGGCCGGATCGGTCGTGCCGATCAGCCGGTCGCTTGCTTGCAGCGCGGCCTGAAAATATTCGTCGCCGCGCAATCGTGATACCGCAGCATTGAGCAGGGCCACGCGGTACAACGCATTGCCCTCCACCATCGGCAATGCCAGCGAACGCGCGCGCCGGGCAACCCGGTAATATTGATCGATCGCGGCGTCGATGCGGTCCGTTTTGGCAAAGGCGTCACCTAGTTCCAACTGCCCGTCTAGCACGCGTGTATCGCTCTCGGGCAGGCCCTTTTTTAGCGCGCTGACCACGTCAAGTGCCCCGCTGAAATAGGCCTGGCTATCCCCCAGATGCGCTGCCACGCGCGCATTGGCGCGCAACAGGCCGGAAACGGCGACGGGATAGGCCTGGGCATGGCGCTTGTTGCGCGACACGGACTGAACCAGTGTGGCGCGGGCCGCCTTATAATCGCCATCGACGAATTGGGCTTCGGCGACGACCAGCGATGCATTGATGTCCCTGTCGGGCGGGCAACGCTGCGCCAGGCAGGTCTGCAAGAGTGCCTTCGCATCCTTAAGGGGTATGGCGGTGACAATGATGTCGGCACCAGTAGCACTGCCCTCGGGCGCATTTTGTTGGGCAAGGGCCGGCGTTGCCACAAGGATTGCGATGATAGGCCAGGTTTTCAGGCGATTCATGACCGGATGCCTCCGCTAGAAACATCCCGACAGCTTACGCATCGATTGCATTTTCGTCCATCCGGGCGGCATTTTCCTGAATGAAGGCAAAGCGATGTGCCGGGTTGGTGCCCATCAGCCGGTCGACCAGGTCCTTTACCACTGCGCGCTCTTCATATTCCTGCGGCAGGGTGATGCGGATCATCTGGCGGGTCTTGGGGTCCATCGTCGTTTCGCGCAGCTGCATCGGGTTCATCTCGCCAAGGCCCTTGAAGCGCGAGACATCGACAGTCTTGCCCTTGAATGGCCCGGCCTCGATCTCGGCGCGGTGCGCATCGTCCATCGCGTAGAGTGACTTGGCGCCGACCGTCAGCCGGTAGAGCGGTGGCTGGGCAAGATAGAGGTGCCCGCGCCGGACGAGATCGGGCATTTCCTGGAAGAAGAAGGTCATCAACAGCGTGGCGATATGCGCGCCGTCGACATCTGCGTCGGTCATGATGACGATGCGTTCGTAGCGCAGATTGTCGGGGATGCAGTCCTTGCGCGTGCCGCAGCCGAGCGCCTGGATGAGGTCGGCGATTTCGGAATTGGCGCCGATCTTGGCAGCGGTGGCGGAGGCGACGTTGAGGATTTTACCGCGGATCGGCAGGATCGCCTGGGTCTTGCGGTCGCGCGCCTGTTTGGCCGATCCGCCGGCGCTGTCGCCCTCGACGATGAAGATCTCGGTGCCCTTGGGGTCATCCGACGAACAATCGGTCAACTTGCCGGGGAGTCTGAGTTTACGGGCGGAAGTCGCTGTTTTGCGTTTCACCTCGCGCTCTGCCTTGCGCGCCAGCCGATCATCCATCCGCTCGAGCACATAAGCGAGCAGCGCCTTGCCGCGTTCGGTATTGTTGCTCAGATAATGGTCGAAATGGTCACGCACGGCCCTTTCGACGAGCAGGGCGGCATCGGGGCTGGTCAGCCGGTCCTTGGTCTGGCTCTGGAATTGGGGGTCGCGGATAAACACCGACAGCATCAGTTCGCTGCCGGTCATGATATCCTCGGCAGTGATGTCCTTGGCCTTTTTCTGGCTGACCAGATCGCCATAGCCGCGAATGCCCTTCACCAGTGCGGCGCGTAAGCCCGCCTCATGCGTGCCGCCGTCGGGGGTCGGGATGGTGTTGCAATACCAGCTATAGCTGCCGTCGCTCCACAAGGGCCAGGAAACCGCCCATTCGACGCGGCCCATCTTTTCGCCGCCCGGGCCATCGGGGAAATCCTGCGTGCCTGAGAAAAAGTCGGCGGTCGCACATTCGCGGCCGGCGATTTGCTCGCGCAGATGATCGGCGAGGCCACCGGGGAACTGAAATACCGCCTCGGTCGGGGTATCGTCGCTGATCAGCTCGGGGCTGCATTTCCAGCGGATTTCCACGCCAGCGAACAGATAGGCTTTTGACCGGGCAAGCTTGTGCAGCCGTGCCGGTTTGAAATGCAGGTCCGGCCCGAAAATCTGGTCGTCGGGCACGAAGCTGACCGAGGTGCCGCGCCGGTTGGGCGTGGGGCCGACATGCTCGAGCGGCCCCATCGTGAGCCCGCGCGAGAATCGCTGGCGGTAGAGTTCCTTGTTACGGGCGACTTCGACCACCGTGTCTGATGACAGGGCGTTGACGACGCTGACGCCGACGCCGTGCAGGCCGCCGCTGGTCGCATAGGCCTTGCCATCGAACTTGCCGCCCGAATGCAGCGTCGACAGGATCACCTCCAGCGCTGACTTGTCGGGGAATTTCGGGTGCGGATCGACCGGGATGCCGCGTCCATTGTCGACGATGGTCAGCCGGTTGCCCGGCTCCAGCGTGACTTCGATTCGCGTTGCATGCCCTGCCACGGCTTCGTCCATCGCATTGTCGAGCACCTCGGCCGCAAGGTGGTGGAGCGCGCGCTCGTCGGTGCCGCCGACATACATGCCCGGCCGCCGCCGGACGGGCTCAAGCCCTTCGAGCACTTCGATCGAGGAGGCGTTATAGTCGGCGGAGGCTTTTTGCGCATTGGCGAACAGGTCATCGGACATGGACGGGCTATAGATGCGCGGGAGTCGCCGGTGCAAGCGGGAAGGGGGGGGGGCACCAGGCCGGTGTCTGCCCGGTCCATGCTTGGCCGGGGTGGTGCGATTAACGACCCGCGGATGCGGGCACCCGATCATAGCGACATTGCGATTTGCGGCCGTTAAGCACGCACGTGTTCACTGCACTGCCGGCCAGGTTCCAGACGCGGATTTTCCACCGGCCGGATCCCAGGCGATCCATCGTCATATAGCCAAAGCCATCGACCCAGGAACTGAACGCGCCGATCACGGCGCCGGGCGCGGGCGAGAAGCTGGCGGGCAAGCGACTGGGTAGCGGCACCTTGTCTTCCTCGGTCCCGGAAAAGCCGGCGACGAATTGTGACGGGTGGTCGCTGGCAAAGCCCAACTGCTCCCACAGATGAATATGACCGGAGAGCAGGACATCGACACCGTCCGGTAGGAGTTGCGGGTTGAGCGATGCGAATGCCGACTGGATCGCTGCGTTGCCGCCGGACAGCGTTGCCGTCTTGCCAGCGACGCCGACGCCCAGAATCGGCTTGTGATTGGCGACGAAGCTGTGGACGGCACCCTTGGCCAGCGCTGCCATCCGACGATAGCTGTCCTGATAGACCGGCAACAGGGGATCGTCTGCGGCGAGTGGTTTCGATCCGGCACTGGCGAGATCGAGCACGATCACCTGCGTGTCATGGCCAAGTGGCACGGCATAGGGCGGGGTATTATCGCCGCGATGATCGTTGGCGGGATCGTTGCAATCGCGCCCGGGCTGGAGCGGGCCGGGATCAAGGAAGCGCCACCAGCCCTGGCCGGCACGCGCGCAATTTTCGTGGTTGCCGCGCACCACAATCAGCGGCGCTGCGGCAAGCAGCGGGCGGGCCGGTCTGAAGAAATCGGCCTGCCAGGCGGCCCAGCCATAGCCCCAGGGTGACCCCGCACAGCCAGCATTGCCCACCGGGCAGGGATTTTCGCGGTAATGATAATCGCCAACGTGCAGGATCAGATCGGGACGGGCTGCTGCTGCCCGATGCGCTAACCGGGCAAAGGGAAAGGCCCGGGCGTCGTTACAAGCCTGATAGGCATTGTCGCTGGCCTTCATCCGGCACCCGGTGTCGCCGATCACCACGATCCGCCGGACCAGCTTGGGCGGCGCGGGCAGGCGATGCCCGGCAACGCTAATTCGACGCGCTCCGCTGGCGATGACGGCTTCACAGGTCAGCACATTGAAGACCGAGGCCTTTGAATTCTCAGCCGTTGACAAGGTCGGGCGAAGTGCCGCCGTGCCGGGTGGCGATCGAACCGTCATCGGCACGGCGTGACCATCGACCAGCATTGGCGGACACTTCGATGCCTCAGTGATTACGCGCGCCGTCGCGATGCCCTGAGGCCCCATCACGACATAACCTGCCTTAATGAGATCCCCGCCACGCTTGGTGCTTGGGGATGCCTGACCAAATGACGGCGTGGCAGCCAGCGCCGTGGCGACCGCGAGTGTCGATCCAAGGACCCGTCGCAGGATTGCCATGGTGATCTGCTGCCTCGCCATCTTGGATGTCAACCGGCGGGTAGGGCCAGCGCATGACAGTTTCGCGACGGCGCGGGCCGTCCCTACCTGACCCGAGGGCCGCCAAACGGCAGCGGCGGCGGCGGGCGACGATCGCGGCGCGGCAGTTGCGCCTGATAAGCATGGCCGCAATGGGCGATGCAATAGGGAAAGCCAGGGTTCACCTTTTCGCCGCAAAAGTGGAAATCGGGCTCGCCGGGATGGCCAAGCGGCCATTTGCAGATACGGTCGTTGAGATCGAGCAAGGTCGTCTTGCCAACCATGTCGGCCGATGGCTTGGCGGGCACCAGCCGGCGGGGCGGAGCAGGGGTGATTGGGGCCTGCTGCTCCCCCGGAGCCTGTCGCAAAAAGCCGCCGGGGCCAACCGATCGCATGATCACGGTCGGCGCTTTTTCCACCAGGGGCTCGTCGCTGACATCGGCCGGCGCGGCTGCCTCGGGCGCCGCGACGACGACCGGCGCGGCGCGCGGAGGCGCTGGCGGCTTCGGCGCGGCAACCGGCGCCGGCGCTGCAACTGCTGCGGCAATCGGGGCAGGCCTCGGGGCGGGCGCTGCTGCCTTAGCGTCGGGATCGTTGACCTTGACCGGGGATGGTCGTGCCTGGAGCCCAAGACGATGGGCCTTGCCGATCACTGCATTGCGGCTGACGCCACCCAGTGATTCGGCGATCTGGCTGGCAGTCATGCCCTTTTCCCACATCGTCTTCAGCGTATCGATCCGCTCGTCGGTCCAGCTCATTCACTATCCTTAAAAACAGATGCCGGTTGCGGCCGGCAACGGCAGCGATTACGCGCCATTACCATGAGCACCCAGCCCCCTTCCAGCGATATGCCGTCAGCGGTTGCGAACGCCCCGGGCGTTCCGACCATCCGGAACGTCAATTGGGGCGGCCTTCGCACCCTCTATATCAAGGAGGTGCGGCGTTTCTTCAAGGTCCAGCTGCAAACCGTTTGGGCGCCGGCGATCACCACCTTGCTGTTTCTGGTGATTTTCACGGTTGCAACCGGCGGCAAACGGCCGGTCAGTGTCGCCGGCGTCGAGGTCCCCTTTGCCGATTTTCTCGCGCCCGGGCTGATCGTCATGGCGATGCTGCAGAATAGTTTTGCCAATTCGAGCTTTTCGCTGCTGGTTGGCAAGATCCAGGGCACGATCGTCGATTATCTGATGCCGCCGCTGTCGACCGGCGAGTTGTTGGCGGCAATGATCGGCGGCGCGGTAACGCGCGCCTGCTGCGTTGGCGCGGCCGTGTTTCTGGCGATGCAGTTCTGGCCGGGTGTACATCTTGTGCCGATGCACCCGCTGGCGATCCTGTGGTTCGGGCTGCTCGGATCGACATTCCTTGCCCTGGTCGGCGTGTTGACCTCGATGTGGGCGGAAAAATTCGATCATGCCGCCGCGGTGCAGAACTTCCTGATTGCGCCGCTCACCCTGTTGTCGGGCACCTTTTATTCGGTCGACAAGCTCGCCCCGGCCTTCCAGGCGTTCAGCCATATCAACCCGTTCTTCTATATCATTTCGGGCTTCCGCTACGGTTTCCTCCTCAATGCCGATTCCAACGTGTTGGTCGGCGGAATCGTTGTGCTGGGCATCGATATCGTGCTGGGAACGATCTGCTACAGGCTGCTGCGATCGGGCTGGAAGCTGAAAAACTAGACGCCGCGCCGGGCAGAAAAAATAAGTTTCAAAACAATACCTACATCGCTATGTTCCCGCCATCGACGGGGAGAGGGTGATGCGGCGGGCGATCTTGGTCAATGGGGCGGCGGCGCTGGTGCTGCTTTCGGGCTGTACGCGGGCCGAGCCCAACACGGCGGGCACCGCTGAAGCGCCCAGCGTTCGAATCGCGACCGTCGGGGCCGAACAACAGGCCGCGATCATTCACGGCGTTGGCACGGTCGCACTGCGGCGGGAAACCTCGCTTGGGTTCACCAGTGCCGGCCGGATTGCGCGCCTGACCGCGAACGATGGCGATATCGTCCGCGCCGGCCAGATTCTGGCGGCGCTCGATTCAACCACCGTCGCTGCCGATCTCAACCGTGCCCGCGCCGAACGCCAGCGTGCTGCGGCAGAATTTCGCCGCAGCACCAGCCTGATGGCTCAGGGCTGGATCACCCGGCCGCGCCTTGAAAACGCCCAGGCATCGCTGCTCGCCGCCGACGCCAATGTCAGCGCCGCCCGCTTCCAGGCGGCGAATGCGACAATTGCAGCACCAGGCAGCGGTGTTGTTCTGGCCAGGCTCGCCGAGCCGGGTCAGGTCGTTGCGGCGGGCACGCCCGTCCTGGTGATCGGTGAAGTTGCGAGCGGCTATGTACTCAAAGTGCCGCTGTCGGATCGCGATGCGGCACGGCTGGTACCGGGCGTGCCCGCCACCGTCACGCTGGCAGCGATGGGTAACCAGCCAATCGCCGGCAGCGTCATTGAAATCGCCGGGCGCGGTGATCGCGCCACGGGGACCTTTACGGTGAAGATCGCCTTGCCCGCTGATCCGCGGCTGCGTTCCGGCCAGATCGGTGCCGCTGACATTACCGCCAGTGGCCAGACCGTCACCGCGCTCAGCGTTCCCGCCACGGCGGTGTTCGCGGCTCGGGCGGGCGAAGGCTTTGTCTATGTGGTCGATCGCGCGACCCGTAAGGTGAGGCTACGCCGTGTGACGATCGCCGAGGCGACGGATAGCGGCATCGAGGTGACCGGTGGGCTCGATCGTGGCGAGCTGATCGCAACCTCGCGCGTCGATCGGCTGAAAGACGGGATGGTGATCGCCCCGATCGGCCAGCCGCGATGAATATTACCGCCTTTGCCGTCCAGCGCTGGCAGGTCACGCTCCTCGTCTTTCTGCTGTTGATCACGCTGGGGGCGTCGGCCTTCGTATCGATTCCGCGTTCGGTCGATCCGCATTTTCCGATCCCGGCGACCGTCGTCACTGTTATTTTGCCGGGGGCTGACGCCTCTGACATGGAGGAGACCGTCGCCAAGCCGCTCGAGGACGTCCTCCAGGGCCTTGATCACGTCCGCGACATTAATTCGACCAGCACCGACGGGGCGGCGGTGGTCACGGTCAATTTCGAACATGGCACCGATGCCGAACAGTCGCTCGATCGGGTGGTGAGAGAGGTCAACGCGGTGCGCGATCAGCTGCCGCAGGGCATCCAGCGAATCGCCTTCCGCCGCCCGCGTACGACCGAGGCGGGTGTGCTGCAGCTCGCGCTGGTCAGCGAAGACGCAAACTGGTTGCGCATGGCCAAATATGCCGATGACCTGCGCGACCGGCTCAACGTTGTGCCGGGCGTGCGATCAACAACGGTTGATGCGCTCGCCCGGCCCGAGGTGCGCGTGGCGATAGATTCCGGGCGGCTGGCCGAAGCAAGGCTGCCAGCGTCGGCGGTGGCTAATGCGATCACGCAGGGCGGCATCGATTTGCCGGCGGGCGCGGTAAGCGGAGCAGGGCGCCGCTTCAATATCGATGCCGGTGGCGCCTATCGCAGCGTCGAGGCTGTCAGGAACGTCACGGTGCGGGCGGCCGATGGCCGGCTGCTCCGGGTCGGCGATGTCGCCAAGGTCGGCTGGGCCGAAGCCGAACGCCTCCAGATTGCGCGCTTCAACGGTAAACGCGCCTTATGGGTGACCGTCCGGCAAAAGGACGAGGTTGACGCCGGCACCCTGCGCAACGCGCTGGTCGCTGCGCTCGATCAATATCGGCCGACCCTGCCGCCCGATATCAAACTTGAGGTGGCGTTCGATCAAAGCAAGGATATCCGGCTGAAGCTTGCGCAGCTGGCGCGTGATTTCGCGATTGCGCTCGGCTTGGTGCTCATCACGATTTTCCCGCTCGGGTTCAGGCCGTCGCTGATCGTGATGGTCTCGATTCCCTTGAGCCTCGCGATGGGGGTGCTGCTGCTTTATCTATTTGGCTATTCACTCAACCAGATCAGCATTTCGGGCTTCATCATCTCGCTTGGCCTGCTGGTTGATGATTCGATCGTGGTGACCGAGAATATCGAACGGCATATTCGCGATGGCGATCCGCCGATCACCGCTGCAGTCAACGGTACGCGCGAAATCGGTGCGGCGGTGATGGGCGCGACGGGGGTGCTGCTGTTTGCCTTTCTGCCGCTGACCTTCCTGCCCGAAGGCGCGGGCGATTTCGTGCGCGGGCTGCCGATGGCGGTGATCCTGACAGTGGCGAGTTCGCTGATCGTTTCGCTGACGATTATCCCGTTCATCGCCAGCCGCCTGCTGAAACCCCATGCCGCGGAGGGCAATGCGATGCTGCGCACGATCATGGGCGGCATTCACCGTTTCTATACACCGCTGCTCCATGCCGCGCTCGATCGTCCGCGAATCTGGTTCTGGAGCGCAATGATCCTGTGCATCGGCGCATTCGGTCTGGTCCCGGTGCTCGGCTTCAGCCTGTTCCCCGCCGCCGAAACGCCCTATTTCCTGGTTCGCGTCGAAACGCCCGAAGGCAGCAGCATCGCCGCCACCGACAAGGCGGTGCGTGACGTTTCAGCGATCGTCGCCAGGGAAGGCGCCGTCGTGAACCGGATGGAGAATGCCGGGCGCGGCAATCCGCAGATTTTCTACAATATCTTCCCGCGCGAAGAACGCGCCCGCTATGGCGACATCTTCGTGACGATGAAGGAATGGGATGTCCGCCATAGCCCCGGCATGCTCCGGCGGTTGCGCGAGGACCTAGCCGGCTTCCCCGATGCCCGCGTGACGGTGGTCAATTTCGAAAATGGCCCCCCGGTTGAGGCACCGGTCGCGGTGCGGGTCCGCGGGCCGCAACTGGCGGTACTGAAAAAGCTGTCCGATCAGGTCATCCACGAAATGGAGCAGGTGCCGGGCCTGCGTGATATCGACAGTCCCGTCGCCTATGACCGGGTCGATATGGATCTGGGGCTAGATGAGGCCAAGGCCGGCCTGCTCGGGGTGGCCCCGGGCGAGGCGCGGCGCGCGGTGCGGCTGGCGATCAGCGGCGAGCAAGCGAGCCGGCTCCGCGATGCGGAGGGCGACAGCTGGCCGGTGACGGTGCGGCTGCCGCTGCCCGGCAACCAGCCGGTTTCGGCGCTCGGCCAGGTCTATGTGCCGACGATCGCCGGCGGCAGCATCCCGTTGCTGGAAATCGCCACCCCCCGGCTCAAGAGCGTGCCGCCGCAGATCACGCGGTACAAATTGCAGCGTACTGTGACGATCACCGCCTATAATCAGCCCGGCATGCTGACGTCGAAACTCACGACCGAAGTTGAAAAACGGTTCAAGAACATCGCCCTCCCCGATGGCTACAGCCTCAGCCTGGGCGGCGAGGCGGAGGCGGCGTCGCGCAATTTCGCCGGGCTCGGGCCGATTATCCTGCTGGCCACCTTCGGAATAATCGGCGTGCTGGTGCTTGAATTTGGCCGATTCAAGGAAACCGCGGTAGTCGCTGGGGTAGTGCCACTGGGGACATTTGGCGGCCTGGTGGCGCTGCTCGTCACCGGCAATTCGCTGTCGTTCCTGGCGATCATCGGTTTCGTCGCGCTGATCGGCATTGAAATCAAGAATTCGATCTTGCTGGTCGATTTTACCACCCAGCTGCGCGAACGGGGCATGGCCCTGCGCGAGGCGATCGAGAAGGCGGGCGAGATCCGCTTCCTGCCGGTGTTGCTCACCTCGGTGACGGCAATTGGCGGGCTGCTGCCGCTCGCGCTGGGCGGATCGTCGCTCTATTCGCCGCTCGCCTGGGTGATTATTGGCGGACTGATCAGTTCCACCTTCCTCAGCCGGATCATCACCCCGGTGATGTATTTGCTCGCGGTCCGCGGTGACGAGCAGCGCGCCACCGCCGGCGCTCCGGAAATGTGAACGACAGCTGCCGATGATGTTCAGTATTGCGGCATCGCGGGCAGCGTAAAGATCTTCCCAGGGTGGATGTCACCTAAAGGAAAGATCAATGCGTAAGCTCATTCTCACTATCGCCATGCTGGGTTCGGCCGTTGTTGTGTCCCCTGCCCTTGCACAGGACTATCGCGGCCAGTCGACGTATCAGCAAGGGTCCGGTTATGAACGTGGCGACGTGCGTGTCGATGCCCGCATCAACGACCGTGGTAATGACCGCGGCTATAATGACAATGGCGCCCAGCTCCGCCAGATCGGCTTTCGCATCGAACGCAACGTCCGGGCGGGTACGCTGACCGGTCGCGAGGCGTTCACGCTCCGCCGCGAATATGCCTATCTGGTCAGGCTCGATCGCAAGGTCAGCTATGGCAATGCCAGCCGCTGGGAGCGCACGACGCTCGATCGTCGCACCGCCGTGCTGGCCCGCCGGCTGCAGCAATATCGCGGCAACGACTATGGCGATCTCCGTTATGGCGACGGCAACCAGGGTGATCGTGGCCCCGGGCAAAACGGTCGCCGCAACTGATCGGGCGGATCGCCCGGTGCGCGTGACGAAACAGGCCGGCTGATGTCGGCTGGGCGACGGGCGGTCCCTTGGGGCCGCCCGTTGTCGTTTTGGTGGGACGGCATGCCGGGTGTTGCGCTCCTCCCGTGCGCACCGTAAAAGTCCGCTTCAGGCGACCGGCTTGGGTCGCCTTTTTGCGTTTGAGGAGCCTTGTCATGCCGATTACCCCGCTCATGCCCGTCTATCCACGGTGTGATGTGCGTCCGGTGCGCGGCGAGGGCTGCTACCTGATCGGCGAGCGCGGCGAGCGCTATCTGGATTTCGCCAGCGGCATCGCGGTAAACGCGCTGGGGCATGGCCATCCGCATCTCGTTAAGGCGATAGCCGATCAGGCTGCCACGCTGATGCACGTATCCAACCTCTATGGCTCGCCACAGGGCGAGAAGCTGGCGCAGCGGATCGTCGACAATTCGTTCGCCGATACGGTGTTCTTCACCAATTCCGGCACCGAAGCGGTCGAATGCGCGATCAAGGCGGCGCGGCGCTATCACTATGTCAACGGCAACCCCGAGCGGAACACGCTCATCACCTTCAACAACGCCTTTCACGGCCGGACGATGGGCGCAATTTCTGCAACTAATCAGGCCAAGATGCGCGACGGGTTCGAACCGCTGCTGCCGGGCTTTGCCTATGCGCCGTTCAACGATCTCGCCGCCGCGCTGGCACTGGTGAACGACACTACCGCCGGTTTCATGGTCGAGACGATCCAGGGCGAGGGTGGCGTCTCTGCGGGCACCGACGAGTTCATCCAGGGCCTCCGCAAGGCGTGTGACGCGCACGGCCTGTTGCTGGTGCTCGACGAGGTTCAGTGCGGTTATGGCCGCACTGGCAAGATGTGGGCCTATGAGCATTACGGCATCGAGCCCGATATCATGTCAGTCGCCAAGGGCATCGGCGGCGGCTTCCCGCTCGGCGCGTGTCTCGCCACTGAAGAGGCGGCCAAGGGCATGGTGTTCGGCACCCACGGCTCGACCTATGGCGGCAATCCGCTGGCGATGGCGGCGGGCGAGGCGATCCTCGACGTGATCCTCGAACCCGGTTTCCTCGATCATGTCGCGGCGATGGGCGAGCGGCTGCGCGCGAGCCTTGAGCAGATGATTCCCAATCATGACGACATTTTCGACAGCGTGCGCGGACGCGGGCTGATGGCGGGGATCAAGCTGAAAGACTCAGCCGTCTCGCGCGATTTCGTGGCGCATTTGCGCGATCATCACGGCTTGCTGACGGTCGCGGCGGGTGAGAATGTCGTCCGCATTTTGCCGCCTTTGGTGATCGAGGAGCGCCACATCGACGAGTTCGTCCAGAAGATGAGAGATGGCGCGCGGGCATTCGCACCCGCTGTCGCTGCCTGATGCGGCACTTCCTCAACCTCGCTGATGCGGGGCCGGATGCGATTGCAGCGATGCTGGCCGATGCCCTCGATCGCAAGACGGCGCGTGCTGGCTGGCCAAAGGGCAAGGTCGATGCCGACGCCCCGCTCGCCGGCCGCGTGCTGGCGATGGTGTTCGAGAAAAACTCGACCCGCACCCGCGTGTCGTTTGACATGGCGATCCGCCAGCTTGGCGGCACCAGCATCGTCATGGATGCCGGATCGATGCAGCTCGGGCGTGGCGAGAGCGTGGCCGATACCGCGCGCATCCTGTCGGGCTATTGCGACGCGATCATGATCCGCACCGATGATCATGCCAAAGTGGAGGAGATGGCGCGCTACGCCAGTGTGCCCGTCATCAACGGGCTGACCGATATGTCGCACCCGTGCCAGATCATGGCCGACCTGCTGACGATCATCGATGCGGGCAAGTCGCTGCCCGGGCTGAAGGTCGCCTGGCTGGGGGACGGCAACAATGTGCTCTATTCGATCGTCGAGGCGGCCGGGCTGATGCAGTTCGATGTCGTCGCTGCCTGTCCGCAAGGGTTCCAGCCCGATGAGAGCGTGATCGCGCAAGGGCAGGGGCGCGCCCGTGTCGTCGGCGATCCGCGCGAGGCCGTCGAGGGCGCCGATATCGTCGTCACCGATACCTGGATATCGATGGGGCAGGATCATGCCGACACCAAGCTGGCGGCGATGATGCCCTATCAGGTCGATGCTGCGCTCATGGCACGGGCCAAGCCCGATGCGCATTTCCTCCACTGTCTGCCAGCCCATCGCGGCGAGGAGGTAACGGCGGACGTGATCGACGGCGCGCAATCGCTGATCTGGGCAGAGGCGGAGAACCGCCTGCACGCCCAGAAATCGGTGCTGCGCTGGTGTTTCGGGCAGATCGGTTGATCTTGCCAATATTGCTCCCCATCTTCGTCATGCCGGCGCAGGCTGGCACCTCATGCCACCCCACGCGCGCCTGCCGCACGAGACCCCAGCTTTCGCTGGGGTGACGGAGTTTTTGATGACGACCGCCAACGAAACCGATCTAGACCGTGCGCTGGGCTTCACCATCCCTGACCGGCATGCGCGCGGGCGTATGGTCCGGCTTGGTCCCGTGCTCGATTCCATCCTGCAGGCCCATGCCTATCCGCCGGCGATCGAGGCGCTGCTCGCCGAGGCGCTGACGCTGACCGCGCTGATCGGTTCGACGCTCAAGGATGCGGGCGGCCAGCTGACGATGCAGACCCAGACGCAGAATGGCGTCGTCACCCTGCTGGTCTGCGATTATCGTGGCGGTGAATTGCGCGGCTATATCCAATATGACGCCGACAAGTTGGCCGATGCCCCTGAAAAGCCGACCTTGTTCGCGTTGTTCGGCACGGGCTATCTGGCGATCACCTTCGATCACGCCGCCACGGGGGAGCGGTATCAGGGAATCGTGCCGCTGGACGGCGAGTCACTGGCCGACGCTGCCCAGAATTATTTCGTCCAGTCCGAACAGATCCCAACCCTCGTGCGCGTCGGCTTTGTCCGCGACGCCAACGGACATCATCTGGCCGGCGGCCTGTTCCTGCAGCATCTGCCCGAAGGGGAAGAGGGGCGGGACCGGATTCACACCCGGCTCGATCATCCCGAATGGGAGCATGTCGCCGTGCTCGGCAGCACCATGAGCCGCGATGAGCTAACCGATCCGGCCCTGACGCTTGAAACGCTGGTGTGGCGCCTGTTCAATGAGGAGGAAGAGGTTCGCATCCTCGCCGAGCTGCCGCTGGCCAAGGGGTGCCGCTGCACGCAGGACTATATCGCCCAGGTCATCGCGAAATTTCCGATCGAGGAACAGCGCGAAATGGCCGATGAAAACGGGGTGATTACCGTCGATTGCGCCTTTTGTTCGCGCAAATTCCCGCTGCAAGTGGGTGAGATCGTTTCGTAGCCGTCATTGCATCCGCCTCAGATTGCCATCAAATATCGGGCAAGGGTCCGATTCGAATCGCAGACAGGCGATGCGATCGGGGTGGAGGTTCAGTCGATGCGACTTGGGAACTGGGCTCGCCCGGCGGTGGCGGGGGTGTTTTTCTGTGCGAGCGCAACGGTTGTCGCCAGCCCGGCTGCGGCACCGGCTGTTGCCGTGTTCGGCCAAATCGAGCCGGGCCAATGGCAGCTCCGCGAAGCCGATTCGACCGCGCTGCCGCGCCTGATCTGCATCAGCGACCCCGATAGCCTGGTGCAATTCCAGCATCCCGGCATGCAATGTTCGCGCGTCGTGCTGCAGGATCAGCCGCGGGCAGCCACGGTCAATTATACCTGCCCCGGGGTTGGCAACGGACGCACGACGATCCGGATCGAAACGCCCAAGAGCTTTCACCTCGATACCCAGGGGATCGCCAGCGGTGCCCCGTTCGAAATGGCGTTCGAAGCGCGGCGGATGGGCCCGTGCAGTTCGGCCGGTCGTTAAGCTGACGTTTAGCTCGGGCTGCTATACAAGGTGGGTGCTGACGGCACGCATCGCCCCCTAGGCAGTGAATCCCCCCTGGGCCGCCCTTCTTGGCGGCCCTTATTTTGATGATTGCGCGGCCGGATGCACTGTCTTCTTCCTTGCAGCGCTGCCTGATTATGACTAGCTCCGCGCCAATCATGACCTCATCCAAAAATTACGCCGTCGTGCTGCTGTCCGGCGGGCTCGATTCAATGGTCGCCGCCGCAAGGGCCCGCGAGGCGGGCTTTGCGCTGTTGGCGCTGTCGGTTGATTATAACCAGCGGCACCGGGTTGAACTGGCAGCGGCGCGCAAGATTGCGCACGTGCTGGGCGCCGAGCGCCACATCGTGCTGCCGCTCGATCTCGCCGCCTTTGGCGGTTCGGCGCTGACTGCCGATATCGCGGTGCCGAAAGAGGGGGTCGGCCCAGGCATTCCGATTACCTACGTGCCCGCGCGCAACACCATCTTTCTCAGCCTGGCGCTGGGCTGGGCGGAGGCGGCGGGCGCACACGATCTATTCATCGGCGTCAACGCGCTCGATTATTCGGGCTATCCTGATTGCCGGCCCGAATTCATCGCCAGTTTTGAGGCGATGGCCGCGCTGGCGACCCGAGACGGCGTCGAAGGTCGTCGCTTTACCGTTCACGCTCCCCTCCAGCACATGACCAAGGCCGATATCGTCCGCGAGGCGGATCGCCTGGGGCTCGACGCCGGGCTCAGCTGGTCATGCTATGATCCGGCCGCCGGGGGCATTCATTGCGGGTTGTGCGACAGCTGCCGGCTGCGCCAGCGCGGTTTTGATGCAGCCGGCATAGCCGACCCTACGGCATACGCCGTCCGGCCATGAGCTATGCCGTCAAGGAGATGTTCCTGACGCTGCAGGGTGAAGGCGTGCAGGCGGGCCGGCGCGCCGTGTTTATCCGCTTCGCCGGCTGCAATCTCTGGTCCGGCCGCGAGGAGGATCGGGCAACCGCTGTCTGCCGGTTCTGTGACACCGATTTCGTTGGAACGGATGGAGCAGGCGGTGGGCGATTTGGCGATGCCGCTGCACTGGCCGATGCCGCCATCGCCCATTGGGATGGCCCGGCCGAAGCGCGATTTGCGGTGCTGACCGGGGGCGAACCGATGCTGCAGGTCGATGATGATCTGATCGATTCACTCCACGCAGCCGGTTTTACGATCGCCATCGAAACCAATGGCACGCTGCCGGTCCATCCTGGCATCGACTGGGTGTGCGTCAGCCCAAAGGCGGGCAGCACCGTGGTCCAGCAATCAGGCGACGAGCTGAAGCTGGTCTGGCCGCAGCCGGGCAGCGATGTCGATACGATTGCCGGCTGGGCTTTCGATCATTTCCTCGTCCAGCCACTCGACAGCACCGACGCAGCGGCCAATCAGTCGGCCGCGATCGATTTCGTCCTGGCACGGCCGCACTGGCGGCTGTCGCTCCAGACCCACAAGATGCTCGGCCTGCGCTGAGCCGCCCTGCGCTTCACTCAATAAGCGTCCGGGCATTTCCGATAATCGAACCGGTTATTTTTCCAGCACACTGGGTCCATCCGCAGAACCGGCGTAACCTCAAGTGAATTGCGCGCGCCAAAGCGTTGCTCACCATGCGCGACCAGGCTGTTGCGGAGTTCACGTAACCGGTTGGTTGCCAGGGCATTCAACTCGCCACGTGATGTGAAGATCGCATCCCGCGCCACGGCTGCCGCTGTCTGGCAGAAATTATACTGGGCATAAACGGTGGTGAAGCTGGAATAGACGCGGGTCTGATATCGATCGAACGCCGTGGCCGCCGCCGATTTTGACTTGTTGGTGCGCGAAAAATATTTTCCCAGCGTATCGAACGATTTGGCTAGTTCCGATTTATGATCGGTAAGCACGGCATTGTAGGTGGGGGCGGTCAGCAGGATCGGCGCGAAATCGCAGCCCAGCGCGGATACATTCAGTGCAGCGCGCAGTGACCAGACCAGGCCCGCGCGGAGCTCATCGGGGGTCGCATTGGGCAGCGGCACAAACAGGCCGGGCTCGTCGCCGCGCACCGGTTCGCCCGAAAAATCGGGGTTTTTCATGAAGAATTGCGCAGCCGCCGGGCTCGGTGCCAGCGCGCTGCAGGCCAGAACAGCCAAGAGTATCGAACGCCACATGATTGCACTACCTCGCAAAATATTCCCTGCGCCTTTAAAGGTTTTTCGCAGGCATCCCAACCCCTATTGGGCGGGTGCCGCAGCCAAACTGGCACGTAAGGGTTAAACTGCGCCGAATGAGCGATGATTTGCTTGCTCGGTACCGCAACAAATGGGGCGGGCCCCGGCAACAGTCCGAAGAGTGGAATCGAAAAAGGCCGCCCGGTTAACCGGGCGGCCCTTCGATATCGCAAGGTCACCCGGGGGCGACCAAGGCGACGCTCAATTACTGAGCGTTGGTCGCCATCGCGTCGTTCGACATCATCGCGTCGTTCGACATCATCGCGTCGTTCGACGCCATGGCGCCGTCCGTTGCGGTCATGTTGTCAGTCGCCATCGCATCGCCTTCGTTGGCGGTCATTTCGCTGACCATGGCGTTGTCGGTGGTCGTCTCGGTCTTCGGCGAGCAGGCCGAAATCATCAGTGCCGCACCGGCGATCATCGAACCGGCAACGACTTTGGAAATGAGTGCACGCATTTGAAGCTC